>NZ_JASPJZ010000006.1:0-135469 GCF_030232385.1 Corynebacterium sp. MSK006 | reverse complement strand
GGTTTTGGTCGTGTCGGTGGTTATAGTGGTGGGGAAACGCCCGGTCCCATTCCGAACCCGGAAGCTAAGCCCGCCTATGCTGATGGTACTGCACTCGGGAGGGTGTGGGAGAGTAAGTCACCGCCGACACCACAACTCAAAAACGTATAAGGAAAGCACCCGTTGCCGGTTATCACCGGTGACGGGTGCTTTTCCGTATGCGCATATTTTCTCCGATTGGATTTCAATGGTGAACCGGGGTATTGCGCGCTATTTCGCATTCGTTTTTTGAGGCGGATTTTAATTCCAGCCTGCGGTGCGGAAAACCCGCGGCTTGCCGCTCAGGGGATCGGTGAACGACAACTCCACCGACTTCAGCATCAGCGGGCGGTCGAACTCGCCCCAGCCGTCGGGGCGGATCTCGGGGTAGAGCGGGTCGTTGCAGATCGGCACGCCGGCGGAGTTCATGTGCACCCGCAGCTGGTGCGTCTTTCCGGTCCTCGGATGGAGGCGGTAGACGCCCCAAGGAGGTCGGGTGGAGGTTTCGGGACGACAGGATCCGTCGACGATCGAGTGGTCTCCCGCGAAGGGGACAACCGACTCCAGTTCGGTCACGGCGTTGACCTCCCCGGGCACCTCACGGGCCTGCAGCACCCCACGGGTCTTCTCGATGCGGCTGGACAACACGATTCCACCGTCGGGGCCCTCGCGCGCGGCCGGCAGGCCGGCGCCCAGTCGTGCCGCAAGCCCCGCGTCAAAGCGCGCCACGGCCTCATAGGTCTTGGACACCTGTCCGGACTCGAAGAGCCCCTGGTAGGCGCCCCTGATCTCGCGGTGGTTGGTGCACAGCACCAGACCCGAGGTCGCCCGGTCCAGGCGGTGCGCCGGCGTGATCTCCTCGTTGCCGGTCGCCCGGCGGAGCCGCACGACCAGCGTCTCGGTCACGTACGCGCCGCGCGGCATCGTCGCCAGAAACGGCGGTTTGTCCACCACCGTGACGTCATCGTCGGCGTAGATGACCTTCAGCTTGCCCGGTACGGGTACCTCGGGCGCGGGCATGCGGTAGAACCACACGTCCGTGCCCGCGGTGAGTTCCTTGTCTGGGGCGAGCGGCGCGGCGTCGGCAAGCACCACCTCGCCGCGAGTGAAACGCGCCCGCACGGCCGTCTCGTCGTCATGGGGGTGGCGGTGGCGCTGCCCGCGCACCGCGGCACTCACCAGCTCGAAGGCGGTCACCGTGCGGCCCTCGGGCACGCGCAGCCGGCTCGCCGTCAGCCCGTCGCGCGGCGGCAACGGCGCCGATCTCCTTCGGCGACGGGGGAGGGAGGCGGGCGTCGATCCGGGGGTCGCACGCCCGTCCTTCCCCGGCGTCGCCGGATCCCGGGCCGTTGAGCCCGGATAAGGTTCGTCGCTGTGTAGTACCATTGTCGGCATGGATCTTAACGCAATTCTGACCCCCATCGTCGAGTTCTTCTCCACCGACCTCGGCCAGGTCATCGGCCGGTTCCTGACCGCCGTCTACGAGTTCCTCTACCCGGCGAACTCCGAGGCCCCGCACGAGGTCGTCATCCCGGAGTAGGACTCCGGCCGCATCCCCCGTGGTGACGGGGTTCCTTCGGGCTACCCCGTGTGGGCAATGCCATCGACAACATCCGTCACCCCCGGAATGTAGACTGAAAGTGTGAGACGCGGTCGTCTCCGTCGGATGAGCGACCGGGACAACACCGAGAACCATTCGACTCACAGAAAGGTCGATCAAGATGCCTCAGGAAGACATCATCGTCGTAGCCGTCGACGGCTCGAAGGCCTCGCACGTTGCGGTCCGCTGGGCGGCGAACACCGCCATGAAGCGCGGTGTGCCGCTGCGCCTCGCCTCGAGCTACACGATGCCGCAGTACCTCTACGCCGAGGGCATGGTCCCGCCGCAGGAGCTCTTCGACGACCTCCAGGCCGAGACCATGGAGAAGATCGACGAGGCCCGCGAGATCGCCCACCAGGCGGCCCCGGACATCAAGATCGGCCACACCGTCGCCGAGGGCTCCCCGATCGACATGCTGCTCGAGATGTCGAAGTCCGTGACCATGATCGTCATGGGTTCCCGCGGTCTCGGCGGCCTGTCCGGCATGGTGATGGGTTCGGTCTCCGCCGCTGTCGTCTCCCACGCCTCCTGCCCGGTCGTGGTCGTCCGTGAGGACAACAACGTCGACGAGACAACCAAGTACGGCCCCGTCGTCGTCGGCGTGGACGGCTCCGAGGTCTCCCAGAAGGCCACCGAATTCGCCTTCGCCGAGGCCGAGGCCCGCGGCGCCGAGCTCGTGGCCGTCCACACCTGGATGGACATGCAGGTCCAGGCCTCCCTGGCCGGCCTCTCGGCCGCCCAGCAGCAGTGGGAGGAGATCGAGGGCGAGCAGCAGCAGCTCCTCGACGAGCGCCTCGCCGACCTCGTGGCCAAGTACCCGAAGGTCGACGTCAAGAAGCTGATCACCCGCGACCGCCCGATCCGCGCGCTGGTCGACGCCGCCGAGGGCGCCCAGCTGCTCGTCGTCGGCTCCCACGGCCGCGGCGGCTTCAAGGGTATGCTGCTCGGCTCCACCTCGCGCGCCCTGCTGCAGTCCGCGCCCTGCCCGATGATGGTGGTCCGCCCGGACACCCACTAGGCGCTCAGCGTGCCGGTATAACGGTTCGATGAATTAATCGCGCCAAACGCCGTCGATCCTGGAAACGGGGATCGGCGGCGTTTACCATTGGGGCGGGCGGTCAATGTATCGCACACGTAATAAAACAATTCAGAGCAAAGGATACTCATCATGCTGGGTCTCGGAATTATCGGTTGGATCGTCATCGGTGGCCTCGCCGGCTGGATCGCCTCCAAGATCAAGGGCACCGACGCTCAGCAGGGCCTCCTGCTGAACATCGTCGTCGGCGTCGTCGGCGGCCTCATCGGCGGCTGGCTGCTCGGCTTCTTCTTCGACGTCGAGTCGGCGGGCTGGTTCTTCAGCTTCCTGACCTGCCTCCTGGGCGCGGTCATCCTGCTGTCGATCGTCCAGTTCTTCACCAAGAAGAAGTAGCACCGTCGGCGGAATTACATTCCGCCTCGGGACAGAAACCCGTCGGGCACCAGCCCGGCGGGTTTTTCGTGGCGCGGGGTCGGTGCGGACTGCGCGACGCCCGGGTCGTGCGCCCCGCGCGACTTCCACCCCCGCCGCACGGACGCGCCGGGGCCGCAGCCCGCGACGTCGTCAATCTCACGGGTGTGGACCGCCCCCACCAAATGAAGTGAACGTACCGGTTTGTCTAGTATGGTGGTGCACGGATTCGACGGAAACCACACCCGAAAGGACGAGCAGCCAGGTGGCCACCTCGAGCACCACGAAAAAGAAGAAGGCGACGGGAACGGGCCGTAAGACCGGCCGGCGCCGCTCGCGGCCGAGCCCACGCGAGCGCCTGTTGGCCTCCGCGACCAACCTGTTCACCACCGAGGGCATCCGCGTCATCGGCATCGACCGCATCCTGCGCGAGGCCGACGTGGCCAAGGCGTCGCTGTACTCGCTCTACGGTTCCAAGGACGCGCTGGTGGTGGCGTACCTGGAGAACCTCGACAAGAACTGGCGCGAGGCGTGGGCCGAGCGCACCAAGGAGATGACGGACCCGGAGGACAAGATCCTCGCGTTCTTCGACCAGTGCATCGACGACTGCGAGAAGGAGAACTTCCGCGGCTCGCACTTCCAGAACGCCGCCAACGAGTACCCGCGGCCCGACACGGACTCCGAGAAGCTCATCGTCGCCACCGTCATGGCGCACCGCCGCTGGTGTCAGGAGACGCTGACCGCGCTTCTCGACGAGAAGAACGGCTACCCCTCGGCCTCCCAGGCCAACCAGCTGCTCATCTTCCTCGACGGCGGCCTGGCCGGCGCCCGCCTGCTGCGCGACGTAGCACCCCTGCGCACTGCGCGCGACCTGGCCCGCCAGCTGCTCTCCGCGCCCCCGGCCGACTACTCGATCTAGCCGGAGCTCAATTTCCGACGCCGTCCTGGTCGGCGTCGGCGCGCCCTAGCCGCGCCTGCGATGGCGCCCGCGCTGCGCGCGGTCGGTGCGCCGGGCGCTCTTCTTCACGCGGTGCCGGCCGCCCTTCTGCGCGGGTGCCGCGGGTTCGGCGGGCGCTTCCGTTTCTCCGGTGGTCTTTGCGCCCTCTGCCTCGGCCTTGTCGTTCTCGGCCTTGGCCTGGGCCTCCTTCTCCTCGCGCTTCTTGCGCGCCGCCTCGAGCGCGGCCGCGTGCATGGCGAGGAACTTCTCGCTGTCGTAGGGGATCAGCGTGGCGTCCTTCTCGGGACCGGCCCACTGGCGGGCGGCCGTCAGCCCCTTCTTGGCCTGCAGCTTCTGCGCGCGCATGAAGCTGCGCTCGCGGCCCTTGGCCTGGGCGCGCGCCTTGGCCGCGACCTTCTTGAGGGCCTTCTGCTCGGCCTTCTCCTTCTTGTGCGCCTTCTTCTCCGCGCGCAGCTCCCGGTGCAGCGCCGGGGCCTTCCACGGCGCGACGAACATCAGTGCGCGCTTGCCGCGGCGGCGCCACTTGGTCCGCCGGCGCTCCGCGCTGCGCTCCTTGTGCGCGCCGCGGCGTTCCCTGCGGAAGGCGCGGAACTCGTCGGTGATCGGGTAGCGCGTCTGCAGGAAGAAGTACATGATCGCCTGCTGGCTGAGCGTCCAGAGGTTGTTGGCGAACCAGTACAGCACGATCGCCACGGGCAGCGGCCCGTTCCAGCCGGCGTTGAAGAGCATCAGCGGCATCAGGATGAGCATGCCGATGAAGAAGCGGTTCATCACGATCGCCGAGCGCGAGTCCCAGTTGAACTGCTCGAAGTTGCGGAAGATCGATAGCCCCATGTTCAACGTCGTGAACGAGACGGCCAGCACCAGGATCGGCAGCACGAAGTGGGCGACCGCCGAGCTGGTGGTGCCGAGCTCGGAGAGCAGCGCCGGGTCCATCGTGCGGTAGGCCGGCAGCGGCACGTCGCGCACCGTGGTCTCCAGGAAGGAGGCGACGTCGTCGGAGTTGAGGAACCCGATGCCGGAGTGCTCGGCGTCGATGCCCTCCTCCGGGCGGGCCATGCGCACGATGACGCGGTACAGGCCGAGGAACGCCGGGATCTGGATCAGCGGCGGCACGCAGCCGGCCAGCGGCTTGTAGTTGTAGCGGTCGTAGAGCTCCCGGGTGCGCCGCTGGTGCTCGGCCGCGCCGCTGCGGTCGGTGCGCTCGCCGAGGTCCTCGTTGATCTGCCGCAGCTCCGGCATCATCAGCGCCATCGTGCGGCCCGACTTGTACTGGAACCAGAAGAACGGCGTGATCAGCCCGCGCACCGTGATGACCAGGCCGACCAGGGAGAGTACCCAGGCGATCGAGCCGTCGAGCCCGAGGACCGAGTGCAGCAGCAGATGCCACAGCTTCATGATCCCGGAGACCGGGTACGCGAACGCGTCGAGCACGCGGGGGACCTCCCTTCAGGCCCGAGAGTCGGGGCGGTTGCCCTGAGCGGCGGTGGAGTACAATTCACCTATGATACGTGGCCGCCACAACTCCCCGGAGGCGACACGGGAGCGCCCCAGGTTGAGCGTGCGGCAGGTCCGCGGCGAGCTGCTCGTCATCGTCGGTGCGCTGTGTCTGCTCTTCGCCTTCTACGAGTCCTTCTGGACCAACCTCGAGTCCGGCCGCCTGCAGGACGACAAGGGCACCCACCTCGACGACGCCTGGGTGGCCGCCCGCGACAACCCGCGGCGGGTGATCCAGCCCGAGGCCGGCGACGCCTTCGCCTGACTGACCGTGCCCGCCTTCGGCTCCGACTTCCGCTTCGCCGTGGTCGAGGGCACCGACGACGCCGCGCTCAAGGCCGGCCCCGGCCGCTACCCGAGCACCCAGATGCCGGGCGAGCCGGGCAACTTCGCCGTCGCCGGACACCGGGTGGGCAAGGGCGCGCCCTTCAACGACCTGGGCCGCCTGGAGATCAGCGACGAGCTCGTCGTCGAGACCCGCGAGGCCGTCTTCACCTACCGGGTGCTGCCCATGGACGCCGACCCCGAGGGGCGCCGGGCCGCGGCGGAGGCGTGCCTGGCGCCCGGGCAGGTTGACCGGGTCGCCGCCGGCGACTACGCGGGGATCTTCGGCCGCCAGATCACCACGCCCTCCGACACCTCGGTGCTCGAGCCGCTGCCCGGCGTCGCGGGCGCCGTCGAGCGCGACGGCCTGGAGTCGCTGATCACGCTGACGACGTGCCACCCGCAGTTCTCCAACGCCGAGCGCATGATCATCCACGGGATGCTCACCGGTGTGGAGACCAAGCCGGGCGCCCCGCAGCCCGCGGCGGCCGAGGGGGACTCGGGCGCGGCGGCCGAGCCCGCACCGGAGGAGCCCGTCGAGCTGGCACCCGACGAGGCCGCCGAGACCGCACCCGAGGGAGGTGAGTGAACCGATGATCCTCTACCTGTGGCAGCGCATCCCCGGCCCGAGGGCGATCAAGGCGCTGGTGGCCCTGGCGATCCTGGTCGGCCTGTTCTTCCTGCTCATGGAGGTCGTCTTCCCGTGGGGCTCCACGCTGATGCCCTACCAGGACGTCGCGGTCTCCTGAACCGCGGAGGCTAGAGCCCGAGGTTGGCGATGACCTCGCGGGCGACCGCCTCGGCCTTGACCGACTGCGCCTGGTCGCTGAAGACGACCACGGCCGTCGGCCCCTTGGTCACCGCGTAGAGCGCACCCCACGGCGCCTCGACGAGCTCACCGCCGGTGCGCCCGCCCGACCAGCCGTCGATCTCCTCGGCCGGGTTCGTCTTCTCGATCGGCGCGGCGCGGTCGACCACGGCCGTCGCCTCCTCCGGCGAGGCCATGTGCCGCACGCTGACCTGCAGCTGCGGGTCCTCTCCGTAGGACCAGAACACGCAGGCCGGGGTGGTGGACCGCTCGTCGATGCCCTGCCCGGTGCCCTTTTGGCCGTTGGTGCGCGCCACCCACTCGGAGTCGAGGTAGGGGCACGCGGCACCGTTGTCGCGCCCGTCGGGCACCTCGGGGTCCGCCGCCACTGGCAGCCCGTCCGGCGCCGCTGCGCCGGCGGCGTCCGCGCCGCCCTCGGAGCCCACGGCGACGTCGGTCGCGGCGGTGGTGGGCGCGGCGTCGTCAATCTCTTGCCCGCCCTGCGCGGAGCAGGCGGTGAGGGCGACGACGGCGCCGAGTGCGACGCACGCGGAAAGGCGCGGCAGGCGCCTGGGTAGGCTACGGAGCATGAGCACCAGCTTAGAGCGGCGCGCTCCCGAGGCTGCCGGGGGCGAGGGGCTGCGCAACGGCCAGTACATCCTCACCTCGGTGGTGCTGATCCTCTCGGTGGTCGCCAGCATCGAGATGCCGGTCAACCTCGCGCTGCTCAACCTGCTGCTGTGCGGAGCGTTCACCTTCGTCTACTTCTCCGGCACCGTCGACTGGCCGCGTTGGCCGGCGCTCGCCCAGTGGGCCTGGGTGACCGCGCTGAGCGTGGTGTGGCTGCTGATGCTGCCGGTCAACGACGTCTCGATCTATTTGATCCTGAGCCTCTTCTTCGTCTACCTGGCCGTCTTCAACGACTGGCGCGGCGTGGCCGCCGTGGTCGCCGCGACCCTGATGTCGATCCTGATCCAGATCCCCGACGGGCTGACCCTCGGCGGCGTGGTGGGCCCGGCCATCTCGGCGCTGGTGGTCGTGGCCATCCACGTCGCCTACCGGAAGCTGTGGCAGGTTTCGCGGGAGCGCAGCGAGCTGATCGAGGAGCTGATGGCCACCCGCAACGAGCTCGCCGAGACCCAGCACGCCGCCGGCATCGTCGCCGAGCGCGAGCGCATCGCCCACGAGATCCACGACACCGTCGCCCAGGGCCTGTCCAGCATCCAGATGCTGCTGCACGCCGCCGAGCGCGACCTGGCGGCCACCGGGCTCGACGAGGAGGCCCAGGCGCCGGTGCGCATGCGCATCGACCAGGCGCGCCAGAGCGCCCAGGACAACCTCGCCGAGGCGCGCGCGATGATCGCCGCGCTGCAGCCGGCCAGCCTCTCGGAGGGCTCGCTCGAGGACGCGCTGCGCCGGGTGGCGCGCAGCTTCGGCGCCAGCGGCGAGATCGACATCGACGTCGACGTCGAGGGCGATCCGGCCGTGCTGCCGATGAAGGCCGAGGCGATGCTGCTGCGCGTCGCCCAGGGCGCGGTGGGCAACGTGGTCAAGCACTCCGGGGCCACGCGCGCGCGCATCACACTGAGCTTCCTTCCCGACGCGACGCGTCTCGACGTCGTGGACAACGGCCACGGCTTCGACCCCGAGGCGCTCGCCGAGCGCCCGGCCGGACTGGGGCATGTGGGCCTCGACGCCATGCGCCGGCGCGCCGCCGAGGTCGGCGGGACGCTGACCGTCGAGTCCAGCCCGGGCAGCGGCACCGCCATCTCGGTGTCCGTGCCCGTCGCCGAGGGGGAGGAGCCGGGCGCCGGCGACGGTGCCGCCGGTGGTGCGGCGGGCGGCGCGCCGGGCGGCGCCGGGGCGCGCGGCTGACGCCGGCTTCCCCCGGTCGGGGGTTGGCCTACTGAAGGTGGGTGTCTAAACTCAACCAAAGAAGTACCCCCGTGCCCGGAATGATCCCGGGCGCGGGGTGCGGCCTGGCCGGCCGCCCCAGACGATCACACAGGTGAGGAGATGCCGTGGCGCGAAGCGTGATCCGAGTGCTGTTGGCCGATGACCACGAGATCGTCCGGATGGGCCTGCGCGCCATCCTGGACGGAGCGGAGGACATCGAGGTCATCGGGGAGGTCGCCACCGCCGACGCGGCCATCTCCGCCGCCCAGGCCGGCGGCATCGACGTGATCCTGATGGACCTGCGCTTCGGCGCCGGCGTGGAGGGCACCAAGCTGACCACCGGCGCCGAGGCCACCCGCGAGATCAAGGCCCGGATGAGCCACCCGCCGAAGGTGCTCGTGGTGACCAACTACGACACCGACGCCGACATCCTCGGCGCTATCGAGGCCGGTGCCGTGGGCTACCTGCTCAAGGACGCCCCGCCCGCCGAGCTGATCGCCGCGGTGCGCTCTGCGGCCGACGGCGACTCCGCGCTCTCGCCGGTGGTCGCCGACCGCCTGATGACGCGTGTGCGCACCCCGCGCTCCTCGCTGACCCCGCGCGAGCTCGAGGTGCTCAAGCTGGTGGCCGCCGGCTACTCCAACCGCGAGATCGGCCAGGAGCTCATGCTCTCCGAGGCGACCGTGAAATCGCACCTGGTGCACATCTACGACAAACTCGGCGTGCGCTCGCGCACCTCGGCGGTGGCCGAGGCCCGCGAACAGGGTGTCATTTAAGTCCTGTCTTCGGTTATGCACCGCTGAGTTGGTGGCCTGAGTTCGTGGCGTGAGGGCCTGAGTTAGTGGCCCGGGTCAGAGGCCGCGGAAGCCCCGGTGCCGTTCTCTATTTTCGGGGAACGGCACCGGGGCTTTCACGTGGTTGTGGCGCTGGCCGGGTGGCGCGGCGCCGGGGTCTAACTAATGCGCGCGGTTTTAGTGCGCGGCGTTGTAGGCCTCGATGATCTCGGAGGGGATCTTGCCGCGGTCGGCGACGTTCTTGCCCTGCTCCTGGGCCCACTTGCGGATCTCGCGGGCCTTCGAGCCGCGGGCCGCACCGCTGCGGCGGCGGCTCGAGCTGTTGGAGCCGGCGCGCACCGGGGTGGCCTTCTCGATGTAGGGCTCGAGGACCTTGTGGAACTCCTCCGCGTGCTCAGGGGAGAGGTCCAGGGTGTAGTGATTGCCGTTGACGCTGAAACGGATCACTTTCATCGTGTTCTCGTCCAACGGAGTGTCATCGAGATCGTCAAAGTACTGGACGACTTCCTTGCGTGCCAATTGGTTCACCTCAATAAATCCATTGTCTTCGTGGATGTTCCGGAATCGGCCACGGGTAAGGACCGGAACGCCAATTCCGCTATCGTTTTTTATTTTGCACGTTTGGTGGGCATTCGGCAATACACCGGAATTTGAAATAGGCGGTATTGCATCACAAAAAGGCCGGGGCGGAAAATCCCGCCCCGGCCGTCACAGGGGACATTCTGCGTAACAGAACGCGGGCGCCGTCTTCGCGGTGCGGGCGTGAATCAGGCCAGCTTCGCGTGCACCTGGTCGGTCAGCGACTCGAGGTCGCGGCCGATGGCGTCGTGGGCGCGGCGGCGCTGCTCCGGCGTCATGTACTCGGCGTTGTCCACGGCGGTGGCCAGCTCGTCGAGGCGGTTGTTGACGTCCTCGCGGAAGCCGGACTTCAGCGGGGCGTCCTTGACGGAGTTGCGCACGCCCTGGATGCGCGCCTTCAGCGAGGCGCCGTAGCCGGAGAACTGCGCCAGCTGCTCGGAGGTGACGCCGTAGCGACGCGCCCGGCGGGCCTCGAGCTGCTCGCGGCCGGCGGTGACGGCGCGGTAGACGACCGGGATGAGCAGCGGGGTCAGCAGGCGGGCGGCGCCGGCCCAGCGCTTGACCTTGTCCTTGCTGAAGCGGCCGGCCTTAATCTGGGCCAGCTGGTTCTCCGCCATCTTCTTCTCGTGCTTGCGCCGGGCCTTGAGCCCCTTCTGCTCGGCCTTGATCAGCTGCTTCTCCTGGCGGGCCAGGAGCTTCTCCCGGCGCTCGGCGGCCTTGTGCCGGGCCTTGACCTCACTGGCCGCGCGCTTCTTGGCGGCCTTGATCTCGGCGGTGGCGCGCACGCGGCTCTTGTGCAGGGAGGAGAGAATGCCCATGGTGAACGAAGTCCTTCGGGTAGTCGGCGTCAATTTCCCGGGGTCAAAAAGGGGCCGGGGCGGTGTTTCCGTCCCAACCTTACCCGCCGTCTCCGACCGCGACCCGGGGATCCACGCGGTCCGGGGCATGACTCGCACGCTGCCGCGACCGCGGCGGGTGGGGGAGTACCGTCAGGCCGCCTCGGCGGGGTGCCGCCGCTGCCAGAGCAGCAGCACCACGGCCACGGTGGTGACCAGCAGCGAGCCCAGGGTCAGCCAGGCGATCAGGCCGGACCAGCCGAAGCTCAGGAAGATGAAGCCGCTGACCCAGCCGATCACCGAGGAGCCGACGTAGTAGCAGAACAGGTACATGCTCGAGGCCTCGGCGCGGTTCTCGGTGGCGATCGCTCCGACCCAGCTCGAGGCGATCGAGTGCATGGCGAAGAACCCGGCGGTGAACACGAAGAGGCCCGCGATCGTCGCCGCCAGCCACGGCAGCGCGCTGAGCAGGACGCCCGCGACCATGGAGGCCGCGCTGACGGCCATGACGGGGCCCTTGCCGAAGCGTGAGGCGTAGTTGCCGGCGCGCGCCGAGGACCAGGTGCCCGACAAATACATCAGGAACACCGCGCCGACGAGCGCCTCGGAGAGCCCGAAGCGGTCGATCATGCGGAACCCCATGAAGTTGTACAGGGAGACGAACGTGCCCATGCCCGTGAAGGCGGTCAGGAACAGCAGCGCCAGACGCGGGTTGGACCAGTGGCCGACCATCGCGCGCAGCTCGGAGCGCGCGTGGATCTCCTTGGGCCGGAAGAACCGCTGCTTGGGCAGCAGCGCCCACAGTGCCGCGGCCATGACCACGGCCCACAGCGCGGCGGTGAGCATCGCCCAGCGCCACGTGGAGAACTCCAGCACCCCGGCCGGGATCAGACGCCCCGTCAGCCCGCCGACCGTGTTGCCGGCGATGTACAGGCCCATCGCCCGCGGCAGGTCGCGGCCGTCGATCTCCTCGCTCAGCCAGGTCATCGCCACCGCGGGCACGCCGGCGATGACCGCCCCCTGCAGGCCGCGCAGCGCGATGAGCACCGCGGGGTCCGTGAAGGCGGGGATGAGCAGGCCGAGCAGCGAGGCCAGTACCGCCGAGGTGATCAGCACCGGCCCGCGCCCGAGGCGCTCGGAGAGGATCGAGGCCGGCACGATGCACACGGCGAGCATGCCCGTGGCCGCCGAGACCAGCAGCGCGGCGGTGGAGGCATCGATGCCCAGCTCGCTGACGAAGGTCGGCAGGATCGCCTGCGTGGAGTACAGCGCGTTGAAGGTCGCCAGCCCCGCGCACAGCATCGCCAGCGTCGCGCGCCGGTAGCCCGTCGTGCCGTGGCGCAGGCCACCGTCGCCGACGTCCGCGCCCGCCTCGGGCGTGGCCGGGGACGCCGCGTCGCGCGCGGCGTCGGAAATCGGTGCGTGCTCGTCCCTGGATGCGGCCATGGCAGCATCATGCCCGGCACGCGCCCATGAGTAAAATGTCAGAAACAGCGCTAACCCATGCAGGAAGTGAATGACATGTCCGAGGTGACGCTCACCGACCTCTCCGGGTTCCTCGCGCTTGCCGACGCCGCGGTGGCCGAGCGTGCGTCGCTGACGGACGTCGCCGCCCAGTTGGGCGTGTCCCAGCCGACGCTGTCGCGTCGGATCAGGCGCGTCGAGGAGCACGTCGGCGCCGAACTCTTCGACCGCGACGGCCGGCGCATCGCGCTCAACGCGCGCGGGCAGGCCTTCCTCGACCACGCGCGCCGGGCCGGCCACGAGATCGAGCGCGGCACCGCCCTGGTGCGCCGCCTGATGGACCCCGAGCGCGGCACCGTGCGCCTGGACTTCATGCACTCCCTGGGCACCTGGCTGGTGCCGCGGCTGCTGCGCAGCTACCGCCTGGCGCACCCGAACGTCGAGATCGCGCTGCACCAGGGCGCGGCGCGCCACCTGGTCGACCGGGTGCTCAGCGGGGCGGCCGACGTCGCGCTCGTGGGACCCGCACCCGCCCCCGAGCTGCGCGACCGGCTGCGCTGGCACCCGCTGCGCGCCCAGCGCCTGGCCCTCGCGCTGCCGCAGGAGCACCGGCTGGCCGTCGGTGCCGCGGGCCGCCCGCTGGCCCTGGGCGAGGTCGCCGAGGAGCCGTTCATCGGCATGCTGCCCGGCTACGGCACCCGCATCCTGCTCGACCGGCTGGCAGCCCAGGCGGGCTTCCGGCCGCGCTTCGTCTTCGAGTCGATGGAGCTGACCACGGTGACCGGGCTGGTCTCGGCGGGGCTCGGAGTGGCCCTTCTGCCCATGGATGACCCCTACCTCGCGCCGACCGGGCTGGTGCTGCGCCCGCTGGACCCGCCCGCCTACCGCGATCTGGGCGTGGTGTGGCGCCGCGAGACCCGGCCCGCCCCGCCGGTGGACCAGTTCCGCAGATTCGTCGTCGGCACCGCTGGCGACGACGCCCCGGGTGCGGGATGATCGGACGCATGACACAGGGCACACCGAACGGATCCGACGGCAACCGCTGGGAGGAGGGCAACCGGTGGGAGCAGGCCGACCAGGGTGATCCGGGGCAGTACGGTCCGGGCCGGCCTGGGCCGCAGGACCAGTACGGGCAGGAGCGGCACGGTGACCCCGGTCAGCCGGGCCAGTACGGCCAGGGGCAGTACAGCCCGCACGACCAGCCCGGGCTGCAGGGTCAGCCCGGGCCCGGCGGCGGCCTGCTCGAGCAGAACGCGCTGATGTTCCAGCAGGTCACCGGGTTCATGAGCAACAACTTCGAGGTCACGGACCTCGTGGGAACCCCGGTGGGCCAGATCATCACCGGCGGCTCCGGGCTGTCGCGCGCCTTCCTCGGCTCGCGCAAGCTGACCGTCTCCGAGCTGGACGGCACCCCGGTCGTGCTCGTCGACGACGTCATCTCGTTCGGCTTCGACCGCTTCACCCTCGCCGACCCCAACGGCAACGAGCTCGCCCAGCTCAAGACCAAGCTGAGCTTCCTGCGCACGCGCGTCGGCATGGAGCTGGCCGGCGGGCACAGCATGGAGCTGACCGGCAACGTGCTCGGCTTCGAGTTCAACTTCGAGATCGACGGGCGCCAGGCCGCGCGCGTGACCCGGGAGTGGGCGGGCGTGGGCCGCGCCTTCCTGGGCCACTCGCGCTACCGGCTCGACATCGACCCGGCGCTGCCGGCCTGGTTGCGCGCCGCGGTCATCGGCGGGGTCGTCGTGCTCGACCTCATCCGCGCCAAGGCCGACAACTGAACCGGCTGCCGGGCCGGCGCGCACCGGCCCACGGCTGAACGCCGGCTCAAACGGCGCGCACCGTCAGCGTCATGCCGCGGGTGCGGTGCCCGGCGATGGTGCACCAGCCCTCGAGCGTGCCCTCCACGACGCCGAGGTCGACCTCCGTCGACTCGCCCGGGGTCAGCCTGCCCGAGCGCGCCCCGTTGGCCATGGCCAGGTCGTGGGCGGTGGAGTCCTCGTTGACCAGCTCGAGGATCACGTGGGAGCCTGCGGGGACCTCCACGATGTCGGGGGAGAAGACCATGTCGCCGGCCGTGACCTCCACCCGCACCGCGTCCGCGTCACCGGCGGGCGCCGACGCCCCTCCCGAGCCGCCCGAGCCGCCCGGACCGGCGGCGCCCGCAGCCCCGCTCAGCCCGCCGAAGCAGGCGATGAGCAGCGCGATGAGCGCCACCGCCAGCCCGGCCTGGCCCGCGGCCCCGGACGTCCCGGAGTCGCCGTCGGCACGGTCGCCGGAACCTCCGGCCCCGTCCCCCGCGCCCTCCCCGGCGAGCTGCACGCGCGCCGCGCGCACCAGCAGCACCGGCACCGCGACCAGCACGCCGACGCAGATGAAGGAGGCGAGCACCTTCAGCCAGGAGTTCTCGGCGAGCTGCCACACCGCGAACGAGAGGTTGAACAACACGACGCGGAAAACCGCGCCGCCCGAGGCCACGGCCGTGCCCGCCGGGGCGCGGTGGCGAAGCCCCACGGGGACCAGGTGGCTGAGCGTGCCGAAGAGCAGCTGCGCGCCGAAGGCCACCAGCAGCGCGGTGGTCGGCGCGGCGGGCCCGGCCGCATCCCCGGCCCGGACCACCGCGACGGTGTACCAGGCCACGATGACCACCAGCCAGACCACCGCACAGGTCGCCGAGAGCGAGGGGTAGCTCGCCTTTCCCGCGCGCAGGGCGACCGGCAGCCAGCCGGAGAGCCCCG
This sequence comes from Corynebacterium sp. MSK006, assembly GCF_030232385.1. Lineage (NCBI taxonomy): Bacteria > Bacillati > Actinomycetota > Actinomycetes > Mycobacteriales > Corynebacteriaceae > Corynebacterium > Corynebacterium sp. MSK006. The sequence continues at coordinate 120,510 of NZ_JASPJZ010000006.1, read as the reverse complement.
CCAGCCAGCCGGCGGCGTAGAGCACCAGGCCCGCGCACGCCACCGGCGCGAGATCGGCCGCGAACCCGACCGCGGCCAGCAGCGAGCCGGCGGTCACCCCGCCGAGCAGCAGGTACGGGCGACGCAGCAGCCTGTTGACCCGCCACAGCGCCGGGAAGAGCACGATCAGACTGGCCGCGGCGGCCAGCCCCACGAAGCCGAGGACCATCAGGCACACGTGCGCCGGGCGCAGCCGGTTGACCAGGCCGTCGGGTCCGGCGGACATGAACGCGCCCACCGCGGCCCCGCAGGCCATCAGCAGCCAGGAGGTCACGTAGCCTGCCACCGCCGGGGCGGTGCGCGGGGACCTGCCGCAGCGGCGGGCCTGCCGCAGGCGCCCGGCGATGACCAGGGCCTGGACCACGGCGGCCACGGCGATCAGCCCCGCCCCGCAGACGGTCAGCGACCAGGATTCCGCCCAGGCCTCGGCGGCGAGGTCGGCGGCGAGCATGGCCGCTGCACCGAGGTTGAACAGCGCGGCACGCCGCCGCGGGGTCGCCTCCGTGCGTGCCCGGGGCGCGCCGGGCTCCCGCCCGCCGGTGCGCTCGCCGCGGCGGGGCCGGGGCAGGAAGCGCACCGAGAGCCGCTCGCTCCACAGCAGCAGCGAGTTGCCCAGCACGCCGAGGGTGAAGGCGTGAATGAGCACCCACCGGTAGCCGGGTAGGAAGGGGTGGCCCAGTCCCGCGACCACCAGCACCGCCAGCCAGACGGCCGCGGGCCTGCCGACCTGGTCGAGCACCGCCCGACGCAGGCCGGGGCGGTCGATTCCGGGGGTGGGGGAGGTCTCGGCGGCGGCCTTCGGCGGGTGCGTGCTGTGCATGGTGTCCAGCCTAGACGCGGTTTAACACGTTTCCAACAGTGCTAAATATTCCCGGCGCCCCGGCCGCCGGCTCCCCGCCACCCGGCCAACCTCGCCACAAAAAGCGAGACCCCGCCGGCGCACCCGGTGGTGCGCGGCGGGGTCGTGTCCCGTTTCCGGGGCGGCCTGAAGAATCAGGCCCTAAATGCCTGCCTTACTTGGTGGCCGCGGCGTAGCGCTCGGCGACGTCGTCCCAGTTGAAGACGTTCCAGACGGCCTTGACGTAGTCGGCCTTGACGTTCTTGTACTGCAGGTAGAAGGCGTGCTCCCACATGTCGAGGAGGAGCAGCGGGGTGAGGTTGATCGACAGGTTGCCCTGCTGGTCGGTCATCTGCTCGATGACGAGACGCTCACCGATGTGGTCGTAGCCCAGGACGGCCCAGCCGGAGCCCTGCAGGGACAGCGCGGCGTTGGAGAAGTGGTCCTTGAACTTCTCGAAGGAGCCGAAGTCGCGGTTGATGGCCTCGGCCAGCTCGCCGGTCGGCTCGCCGCCGCCGTTCGGGGACAGGTTCTTCCAGAAGATGGAGTGGTTGGTGTGGCCGCCCAGGTTGAAGGCCAGGTTCTTGGACAGGGCGCGCACGGTGTTCTGGTCCGTGCCGTCCTCGCGGGCCTTCTCCAGGGCCTCGAGCGCAGCGTTGGCACCGTCGACGTAGGTCTTGTGGTGCTTGTCGTGGTGCAGCTGCATGATTTCGCCGGAGATGTGCGGCTCGAGGGCGTCGTAGTCGTAGGGGAGATCGGGGAGCTCGTAGACAGCCATGGGTTAACCGGTCCTTTCGTGGTTGCTTTTGTCTGGGGCGCGGCCGTGACGTCGGTGACGTCCGCCGCGCGCCGTGAGCCCCATGATAGGACTTTCCGTGGGCGGTGCAAGGGTTCAATAACTTGGATTAATTACTTCAAATATCGCTAACTTCGCCGCCTCCGCGCGCCCGTCCGCAGTGCTAGCCTGGCGCGCATGTCGTGGCTGTTTCCCCGTACCCCTGAGCTCGTCGACCCCGCCGACGCCCTGCGCGGCGGCGACGCCCCCGTCCTGCCCGAGCCCGCCCCGCACGCCGTGCTGGGCACGCCGATCACCGGTGTGTGGGAGCCCGGCCAGCGCAGCGTGATCGTCGGGCTCGGCTGCTTCTGGGGCGCCGAGAAACTCTACTGGCGGACCCCGGGGGTCGTCTCGACGTCGGTCGGCTACGCCGGCGGGGTGACCCGCAACCCCACCTACCGCGAGGTCTGCACCGGGCGCACCAACCACGCCGAGGCCGTGCGCGTCGTCTTCGACCCCGAGCGCATCACCCTCGAGCAGGTGCTCGCCACCGGGCTCGAGGCCCACGACCCCACCCAGGGCTTCCGCCAGGGCAACGACGTGGGCACCCAGTACCGTTCCGTCATCTACACCGAGGGTGAGAGCGCGATTGACGACGCCGCGCTCGCCCGCCGTCTGGTGGCCTCCTACGGCGAGCGCCTGGCGGACGCCGGCTTCGGCGCGGTGACCACGGAGATCATGCCGCTGGCCGAGACGCCGGCCGGCGAGTTCTTCCTCGCCGAGGACGAGCACCAGCAGTACCTGGAGAAGAACCCCGGCGGCTACTGCCCGGTGCACGCCACCGGCGTGGCCTGCGGCCCCGCGAACTAGGCCTTAGCGAAGGTCAGCTCGTCGAGGTCGCCGATGACGAAGGCCTCGGCGGGCAGGTCGTCGTGGCCGGTCTCGGCCGCACGCCCCGTGCGCCGGGCCCGGTCGCGGCCCGCGCCCGCGCAGCTGCGGTCGAGCAGCACCGCGCTCAGCCCCGCGTCGACGGCGGCGCGCACGTCGGTGACCGGGTTGTCGCCGATCATCACGCCCTCCTCGGGTCCCAGGCGCTCGAGCGCCCCGGTGAAGGCGCGCGGGTCCGGCTTGGGCACCCCGGCGTCCACCGTGGCCAGCAGCACCAGCCCGGGAAGCGCCAGCCCCGTCGCCTCGAGCTTGGCGGCCTGCATCTCGGAGCGGCCGTTGGTGAGCACGCCGACGGGTCTGCCCGAGTTCAGCGCGCGCACCAGGCAGGAGTGCGCGTCGGGGAAGGCCGTCCAGTTCTCCTGGTAGAGCTCCAGGTAGCGGGCGTAGAGTCCGAGCGCCTCGTCGCGGGTGAGCCCGGGGCGGCCGAGGAAGCCGCGGGCGCGCTCGACGCGCTGACCGAGGTGGTCGGTCTCGCCGCGCTCGTAGGCGGCGAACCAGCGCCGCTCGAGCACCGACCACCGCGAGATGACCTGCTCGTCGGTGCCGTCGAGGTCGTTCTCCCGGGCCCAAGCCACGCAGGCGGCCGCCGCGGCGGCGTCGTGGTCGAGCAGCGTGCCGTCGAGGTCGAAGAGGATCGCTCGCATGCCCCCGGATTCTAGCCGCGCCGCTGGTGGGCGGCCGTCCAGCGCGCCGCCCGGTCCTTCAGGGGGGCGGTCAGCTCCACGGTGGCCGCGTCGTCGAGCACCGCGGCCCAGTAGTCGAGGAACTCGGCGTGGTAGTTGTGCCCGTGGCCGCCGGGGGCGCGCAGACAGGTCAGCATGTCGACGGCGACCTGCCAGCCGGTGATCAACGGCACCCAGCGGGTGTGCACGGGCACGTCGAGGCGCTGGGCGGCGGGGGCCTCCTGCCCGCGCGCGCCGGGCTCGGCCAGCCAGTCCGGTCGGCGCAGGAAGAGCGCCGGGCCCCACCAGGAGATCGGGTCGGAGGCGTGCTGGGCCACCACGACCCTGGGGTGGGCCCACGGCTTGGGGTAGTCGTCGCCGCGCCAGTCGTGGTGCAGGTGGCTCGGGTCGGCGACGAAGCGCACGTGCTCACCGTCGCCGACCACGGGCAGGCGCCAGGGGGTGTCCCGGCGCCGGGCCTCCGTGAGCCGGCGCGTCAGACGGGTGAATGTGGGCGCACCGGTGAGCACCGCGCCGTCGGCAAGCTCGAGCAGCTCGTTGAGGTCGCGGAAGGCGTCGGCGGTGCCGTAGGCGCCCAGCGACTCGCCGGTGACGAAGACGCGCGGACGGTCCTCGGGGGCGCGCCCGGCCAGCGCGCGGCGCACCTCGGTGAAGAGTGCCCCCGCGGCCGCGCGGGGCAGCGCGCCGTCGTTGAGGTAGCTGAGCAGGCTGGGCAGGAAAGTGTACTGCATGGAGGCCATCGCGCAGTCACCGGCGGTGAGGAACTCCACGGCGTCGACCGACCAGTCCGGGATCCAGCCCGTGCCCGTCGAGCAGTGCAGCACCAGCACCCGCCGGTCGAGGCCGCCGGTGCGCTCGAGCTCGGCGACGGCGCGCCGGGCGGCGGCCTGCACGCCGCCGGGCGGCGGGGCGAGCGCGCGGCGCAGCTTCTCCTTCGAACCGGGCCCGCCGACGCTGCGGGAGGCGTCGTCGACGGCGGCCAGGCCGACGAAGACGCGCACGGGTTCCTTGGCCTCGACGCCGGTCACGGCGGTGATGTCGGCGGCGCGCGGGCCGTTGGACGTGTTGGCCCGCCCGGCCGCGCCCAGCGACTCCCAGCTCTCGGCGGACACGGGCGAGCCAGAGCGCTCGGCGCGCCAGGGGCGGGTGACCCCGCTGAAGGTCTGGCGGTCGAGGAACTCGGCGTGCTCCGCCATGCGGATGAGCACGCGGCGGGCGACCACGCGGTCGCCGACGAGCACCCAGGCCCCGGCGACGGCGGCGAGCGCGCCCAGTCCCGCGGCCCAGCGCGGGGCGACGGGCACGGCGCGGTGCAGACCGGCGCGGGTGCGGTCGAAGCCCTGCTGGGTCAGCTCGCCGATCAGGAGCAGCGCGGCGTAGCCGGCGGTGCCGGCGACGGTGCCCGCGGTCAGTTGCGCGAGCCCGCGCGGGGTGGGCATGCCCACCAGGCCGGCCTGCCTGCGCCCGCGGCGCAGGGCGGCTCCCAGCGCCACGAGCGTCGTGGCCGTCAGTCCGGTGTGCGCGGCGGCCAGCACCGTGGGGCGCACCCGCGACCAGCCGCGCGGGCGGGGCAGGCGCGCGCCGCCGTGGCGCAGCGCCCACCACACCAGTGAGGCGGTCAGGTGCCCCAGGCCTTGGGCGGCGGTGAGGTTGGTGGCCGTGGCCCACCAGGGTCGCGGCAGGAGCGAGGGGCTCAGGGCCAGCCAGGTGGCCACCTCTGCGCCGACGATGCCGGCCTCGGTGGGCCGACCCTCGGAGTCGGGGTCCTGGCCGGGCATCGAGCGCACCCCGGGCAAGAGCCCCGCGCCGAAGCCGAGGGCGCTGCGGGCGGCGGAGGCGACCGCGCGGGTCGCGGCGCTCAGGCGCTGCGCGGCCTCGGCGCGGCGGGAACGGGACGCGGCGGGGCGGTGCACCATGCCGTGAATCTTGGCAGAAGGTCCGTGTGCGCGCCGGGCATGCGTCGTCAAGCGTGAAAATAGTCACAAATCGTGCCCGTGCGGGATTTTTCCGGGCTCCAAACGGGCGCGAAACCACATGTTCGGGCATAATGGGTCTCGGTTGCCGGGGCCGCCGACCACGGGATCGGCGCCCGGGCCAGATGGACCGTCAGGGCCACCAAGACCCGAGAACCCATACGCACAACGAGCGGCCGCGACGCGGCCGCCCGCCGGGAGTCACCGCACTCCACCGAAACCGCGGTCGTCCCGGCGATAACCAAGCAACAGGGAGATGCCGCCATGAACAAGACCGTCGGAAACAAAGTCGTCCTCATCGGCTGCGGCGACGTCGGAGTCGCCTACGCCTACGCGCTGGTCAACCAGGGCACCGTTGACCACCTCGCGATGATCGACATCGACGAGAAGAAGCTCGAGGGCAACGTCATGGACCTCAACCACGGCGCCGTCTGGTCCGCCTCGCACACCCGCGTGACCAAGGGCACCTACGAGGACTGCCGCGACGCCGCCATGGTCGTGCTGTGCGCCGGCGCCGCCCAGAAGCCGGGCGAGACCCGCCTGCAGCTGGTGGACAAGAACGTCAAGATCACCACCGGCATCGTCAAGGACGTCATGGCCAACGGCTTCGACGGCATCTTCCTGGTCGCCGCCAACCCGGTCGACATCCTGACCTACACCACCTGGAAGGTCTCCGGCCTGCCGTGGCAGCGCGTCGTCGGCTCCGGCACCGTCCTGGACTCGGCCCGCTTCCGCTACATGCTCGGCGACCTCTACGAGACCGCCCCGAGCTCGATCCACGCCTACATCATCGGCGAGCACGGCGACACCGAGCTGCCGGTCCTGTCCTCCGCCACCATCGCCGGCGTGTCCATGCGCCGCATGCTGGAGAAGGACGCCGACCTGGAGCCGCGCCTCGAGAAGATCTTCGAGGACACCCGCGACGCCGCGTACCACATCATCGACGCCAAGGGCTCGACCTCCTACGGCATCGGCATGGGCCTGGCCCGCATCACCCGCGCCATCATCCAGAACCAGGGTGTGGCCCTGCCGGTCTCCGCGCTGCTGCACGGCGAGTACGGCCAGGAGGACATCTACATCGGCACCCCGGCCATCATCGACCGCGGCGGCATCCGTCGCGTCGTCGAGCTGGAGCTCTCCGAGCACGAGATGGAGCGCTTCACCCACTCGGCCAAGGTCCTGCGTGAGGTCATGGACGAGACCTTCGGCGAGGACAAGTAACCCGCCCGCGTCGCTTGACGACGCCCCGTCGGCCCCACGTCGTGCATCCGCGCGGCGTGGGGCCTTCGCCGCTGCGCGACGAAGGCCAAAAGATGCCGGGTGCGCGGAACGCATGCACAATGAGCCACGTCAGACCCCACTATGCCGCCCGGACCGGGCGGGGAAGGACCGCAGTCACGTGGACGCCCCGGAGAACCAGGAGTACCTGCGCTCGCTGACCGACCGCATCGACGACCTCATCGCGGCCGTCGAGCACGTCGGCGAGGACCACGCCGAGGCGCTGGCGAAGGTCCATCCCACCCACCGCGACGGCGCGCTCAACGTGCTGCGCTACGCGGAGCTGCGCACCCACGACCTGCGCCCGCTGCAGGCCGGGCTCGCCGACTTCGGCGCCACCCGCCTGTCGACCACCGAGCCGGCGGTGCTGGGCCGGCTGCGCGCCGCCCGCCAGGCGCTCGGCGCCTTCAACGACGAGCCGCGCAAGTACCGCTACTCCGAGATCGCCGACGCCTTCGCCCGCGCCGACGAGATCCTCGACGAACACGCCGACCGCCTGCTCGGCCCGGCGCTCGACGAGACGCACTCGCGCATCATGGTCACCCTGCCGACCGAGGCGGCCGACGACCCGGAGATCGTCAGCGGTTTCATCGCCACCGGTGCAGAACTGGTGCGCATCAACGCCGCCCACGACGACGAGTCGGTGTGGCTGCGGATGGTCGACAACGTCCACCGCGCCGCCGAGGAGGCCGGCCGCGAGGTGCGTATCGCCGTGGACCTGGCGGGCCCGAAGCTGCGCACCGGCGCGATCGTGCCCGGCCCGCAGGTCGGCCGCGCCCGCGTCAAGCGCCTGCCCACCGGCACGGTCATCGCGCCCTCGCGCATCTGGCTGAGCCCGGTCAACCGCCCGGCGCCCGCCACCCCGGAGCTCGACGGGCGCCCGGTGCTGCCCGTGCAGGTCGACGCCGAGTGGCTGGGGCGCATGGCCGTCGGCGACCGCATCACCCTGCACGACAACCGCGGCTCCAAGCGTCACTTCACCGTCTCCGAGGTGCACGCCGACGCCGACGGCGAGGGCACCCCGGCGGTGCTCGCCGAGGGCCGCCAGAACGCCTACATCGCCGAGGGCACCCTCCTCGAGCACGACTGGGTCAAGGCCCGCGCCCACGGCATCCCGGCCACCGAGCAGCGCCTGCGCCTCGAGACCGGCGACACCCTGATCCTCACCGACAACCCCGCCCCGGTCGACCCGGCCGAGCAGGACGTCCCGCGCATCGGCTGCACCCTCCCGGAGGCGGTGCGCGCCATCCGGCCCGGCGACCGCGTGCTCTTCGACGACGGTGTGATCGCGGGCGTGGCCCGCGAGACCAACGCCGGCACTGAGGGCGGGGACGGGGAGGCCGGGGGCTTCACCGAGGTCCGCCTCGAGATCACCCGCACCAAGATCGGCGGGGCGAACCTGGCCGCCTACAAGGGCATCAACCTGCCGGACACGGACCTGCCCGTGACCAGCTTGACCGACGAGGACAAGGCGGCGCTGCGCTTCACCGCCGCCCACGCCGACATCGCCGATGTCTCCTTCATCCGCGACCGCGCGGACGTCGACACCGTGCTCGCCGAGCTGCACGCGATCGTGCGCGAGGCCGAGGAGGCCGGCGACGAGGCCGCCGCCGAGCGCGCCCGCGAGCTGGGCGTGGTGCTCAAGATCGAGACCGTGCCCGCCTACGAGGGCCTGCCGGACATCATGCTGGCCGGCATGCAGCACGCGAACTTCGGCGTGATGATCGCCCGCGGCGACCTGGCCGTCGAGCTCGGCTTCGAGCGCCTGGCCGAGGTGCCGGGGCTGATCATGGCCATCGCCGAGGCTGCGCACGTGCCCACGATCATGGCCACCCAGGTCCTCGAGCACCTGGCCAAGGACGGGCTGCCCTCGCGCGCCGAGATCACCGACGCGGCCTTCGCGCTGCGCGCCGAGGCCGTCATGCTCAACAAAGGCCCGCACATCAACCAGGCCATCGAGGTGCTCTCGCGGATGTCCACGAAGCTGGGCCGCTCCCAGCGCAAGAACCGCATGCTCATGCGCCGCATCAACAGCTGGGTGCCCGAGCCGGAGCACTGACGGGCGGCATGGCTCCGCCACGCTCCCGGGGCCCGCGCTCGGCGATGCGCACGCACGCGTCGGCAAGTGCGCGGTGGCGGTCGGCGAAACCGGCCGTACGGTGCCATGATGGGGGTGTGAAGATCATCGCGCACCGTGGCTACGCCGGGAAGTACCCTCCACTGACGCGGCTGGCCTACGAGAAAGCCCTTGAGCTGCCCATTCACGGCGTCGAGACCGACATCCGCCTCAGCCGCGACGGCCACGCCGTGTGCTTCCACGACCCGGTGGTCAACTTCGGCACCGACGGCTCCGGACGCACCTCCGGCAAGACGCTCGCCGAGCTGCGCGGGCTCAACATGGGCGACGAGACGAACCCGCAGCGGATCCTCACCCTCGGCGAGCTGATCGAGATGGTCAAGGAGTACGAGGCCAAGCACCTCTACATCGAGCTCAAGCACCCGGTGCGCTACGGGCGGATGGTCGAGGAGACCGTGGCCAACGTGCTGCGCTACCACGGCGTCTCGGAGGACCCGCGGATGCACGTCATCTCCTTCTCGCCGATCGCCATCGGGCGCATGGCCAGGCTGCTGCCGAAGATCGGGCGCGTGGTGCTGCGCCGGCCGGTGCTGCGCTATCTCTACCCGATCGACCCGAAGATCGGCCGACCCGACGTGATGGGGCTCTCGCTGATCCGCGCCCACCAGCACCCGAAGCTGATCGGCGCGAAGCTGCTGCCGACCTACCTGTGGACGGTCAACGACGTCACGCAGATGAACTGGGCCGCCAACCACGGCGTGGACCTGCTGGTCACCGACGAGCCCGAGATGGCGATGTGGATGCTCGCCGGGATGGGCAGCATCGGCCGCGACTGACCCGGCGGCACTGAGCGGGGCGTCCGCCCTGCCTGCGCGGTGGCACACGGTATCTTGGTGCCCATGTCGAAGAAGTTGAAGAAGAACCGCGAGAACCTGCCCGAGGGCATGAGCCGCCGCCAGGCCAAGCTGGCCAAGCGCGCCGCCGAGCGCGAGGCGCTGGCCCGCGACCCCCGCCCGTTCGGCGGGCTGGCCTGCGAGGCCGACCTCGTCGCCCTGCAGATGTTCGTGCCCTCCGCCGTCGCCACCGTGGCGGTCGACGGTGCCGAGCGCCCCGTGCGCATCGTCACCGTGCTGCCCGGCGCCGGCGCGGCCGTGGTCCGCGGCGAGGGTGACGCCGAGGAGGCCCTGGTGGCCCTCCAGGTCCAGTCGCGCACCGACAACGCCGGCCGCGACCTGGCCTACGCCCTGAACTGGGCGCGCACCGCCGCCAGCGGCGAGGCCCTCGGCTCGACCGCCGCCGACGGCTCCCAGCCGCAGCTGACCGACCTGATCGCGCCGGACGCCGAGCTGGACATCACCGTCCACGACGACTTCTCCTGGTGGGTGCCCGAGGGCGTCACCCCGGACATGGCCGTCAACCAGGCCATCCAGCAGGCCAACTCCACGATCATGCCGTCTGAGCGCATCGACGCCGACGTGCCCGGCGCGGTGTGGTGGGTCAACCCCGGCTCCGGCAAGGCCCACATCCGCTGGATGCGCCCCGAGAAGGAGGAGGACAAGGTCCTCACCGCGCTGGCGCGCATCGCCGCCCGCGGCGAGCTCAAGCTCGGGGAGGAGACCAAGTTCGCCGGTGTCTTCCGCACCCACGGCCTGGTCGTGCCCGTCTGGGACCTCGACCCCGAGCGCGCCACCGACTCCTACGGCGAGGACCTCGCCCGCGTCCAGACCGCGATCGAGGCGGAGTACGACAACGACGCCCGGCTGACCGCCGACGAGCGCAAGCAGCTGCAGAACATCAAGTCCCGTCAGGTCACCATCGGCTAAGCACCCGGTAGACCGACCGCCGGCCCGGTCCGCGCATCCTGCGCGGGGCCGGGCCGGCGGCGTCTTCCGGTCGAGGGGCGTCGCCGGCGCCGTGCCGGGGCGTGTGTCACGGGGTGCCGAGGATCAGGAAGTACCACGAACCGCCGTGCTCGGCGAACAGGATTCCGGGCACCTCGCCGCCGGTGCCCTCGAACTCGATCAGGTAGGCGTCGGTGATGTCGGCACCGAACTCCTTCCTTACCGCTTCGAGCTCGGCGTCGCTGAGGGCGTTCTCGGAGAGGCGGTATTCCGCGGCGATGGTCGGGGTGCCGCCGGCGCTGTCGGCCAGTGCGGTGTACTCGTCGGCCTGGATCGAGGCGTAGGACCGGGCGGACATCGCGTCGGCGGAGGGGTCGCCGGCGAATTCGTGCACCAGGTCCATGTTCGTGTGCTCTTCGATCCAGGCGGTGCGGTCGTCGCGGTTGTCGAGTGCCATGAACTCGTCGGCCATCGCGCGCGGGTCCGACCCGCCCGCGGGGGCCTCGTCCGGGCCGTCGGCGGATGCGCCCCCGGAGGCCTCCGCGGAGTCGCTCTCGGGACCGGCCGCGCCGGAGTCGGTGGGGCTCTCCGCCGGGGCGCTGACCGAGGTGTCGCCTTCGTCCGCCGCCTCGTCGGACGCGCGGCCGACGACCAACACGAGGAGCGCGATGACCAGGCCGGCGATGATCACGAACGCGCCGATCACGGCGGTGATGATGATCCCGGTCTTCGATGAGCCCTGCGTCTGCACGCCCTGGACCTGAGGGCCGGTGTACTGGTTGGTCCAGCCTCCCTGTGACGCGCTTTCGCCGGCCCAGCCGCCCGGGGCACCCTGCTGGTTGTACCGGCCCTGGGGCTGTGGCTCGCCACCCACCGGTCCGAACCCGCTCTGTGCTTCGAACCGGTCCTGCTGCGGTTCCGGGCGGTCCGGCATGGACGCCAGTTCGTTGATGTCCCGGCGGGTCAGCGGGGCCGCGTCCGGGTCGTCGAGCACGGCGTCGTACCTGGCCCGTCGGCCCGGTGAGCCCAGGACGGCCAGCGCGACGCGCAGCTCGTCGGCGCCGCCCGGGTTGGTGGCCCGCCCGGTCTGCAGGCGGCGGGTGATCTCCGCGGCGAGCTCGTCGCAGGAGGACCCGCGGCTCACTCCGAGCACGGCGTAGAGGTCGTAGTGGGCCATGGCCGGGGTTCCTTTACTGGGTGCTGCCTGGGGCTGACGGGGAGCCCGTCTGTGGCTTTCATGGAAAGAAGCTAGAGGCCCGCACGCCGCCCCGGCCAACGGGGTGGGGAACAGTTCCCGCGGACCCGGCCCGACGGTCCCGCGGGCACCCCCGCCCGCCTAGCTGATCGAGTCGAACAGCGCGTTGGCGCCCGCCTCGTCCCAGAGCACCACGTTGCCCACGTCGTAGTCGGCGAAGCCGCCCACGGGCACGGTCTCGGTCTCCACGCCGCGCATCGCCAGCGCCACGCGCGCGAGGTGCCAGACGTGGTCGCCCTCGCCGACGGTGAAGGAGCCGGTGACCCGGTTGAGCATCGGGATCGAGCGTAGCGGGTTGATCAGCGTGGCCGGCGAGGTGACCTTGTCCAGCAGCGCGGCGAAGAACTCGCGCTGGCGGGCCACGCGGTCCAGGTCGCCATTGGCCGTGGCGCGGGTGCGCACGTAGCCCAGAGCGGTGGCGCCGTCGACCCTCTGGCAGCCGGCGGCGATGTCGAGGTTGGCCAGCGGGTCCGTGATCGGTTCCTCGGGGCAGACGGTCACCCCGCCGACGGCGTCGACGGTGTTGGCCAGGCCACCCATGCCGATCTCGGCGTAGTGGTCGATGCGCAGGCCCGTGGCCTGCTCGACGGTCTCGGTCAGCAGCTGCGGGCCGCCGTAGGTGAACGAGGCGTTGAGCTTGTCCATTCCGTAGCCGGGCACGGAGACGTACGAGTCGCGCGGCAGCGAGATCAGCTTCGCCTTGCCCGTGGTGGGGATGTGCAGCAGCATCACCGTGTCGGTGCGGCCCACGCCGACGTCGCCGCCGGTGCCCAGGCGCGCGATGTCCTCCTCGGAGAGCCCCTGGCGCGAGTCCGATCCGACGAGCAGCCAGTTCGTGCCCGCCGTGTTGGCCACGCGCTGCTCGGGCTTGGCCTCGACGCGGTTGAGACGCGTGTCGGCCCACAGTGTGGTGACCACGGCGAGGACGAGCACCACGGCCAGGATGCGGCCCAGGCAGCCGCCGCAGCCGACGCGCGGCATGCGGGGCATCCGGAATTGACGACGTCGCTTCGGTTGCGCGTCTGCGTACCCGGGACGTCGGCGCCGGGGGCGCGGCCGGTCGGGGCCCGGCTCGACCTCGCGGTAGGCGGCGCGCTCCCGCGCGCGGTAGGCGTCGGCCTGGCGGCGGGCGTAGCGGTCCTCCCGCTCGCGGCGGGCCTGTTCCTCGGGGGTGGGGATGTACTGGCGCGGCCGGTCCGGGTCGCGCGGGGTGCGCTCGTCGGGGCGGCGGTAGCCGCGGCTGCGCAGATTGACGTCGTCGCGGCGGCCGAAGGCGCGGGGCTGCTCGTGGCGTGCCCGGGCCTCGCGCTCGCGCAGCTCCCGCTCGCGGTCCTTGCGGGTGTCGCGGGAGCGATCGGGGCGCTCGGGGCGGTCACGGCGTTCGGCGGCGGGGCGGCGGCGCACGGGTCGGCCGAAGCGGTCGCGCAGCACGCGCCCGTCCTGGCCGTAGACGACGTCGCCCAGGTCGGCGTCCGGGTCGCTGTTGCTGCGGTGACGCCCGCCGTGGCGGCTCGGCTCCTCGCCGCGCCGCCAGCCGGAATCTCCTGTACCCCGTTGATCCATGGGGACACAATATCGCCCGGGGGAGGGCCGGCCCGCCACAACCGCGTCGCGGGCAGCGCTTTTCCTGCTGCCCCGCAGGCCGCTCGCAGCCTCGGGGGCCCCGCGGGTGGGGCTATCCGAGGCCTGAGGGAATACCCAGGAAGCCCAGCCAGCCGGCCCGGGCGAGCAGCGCGTAGCCGACGAAGGCCACCGCGTCGATGAGGAAGTGGGCGATGACCAGCGGCCACCGCCGGCCGGTGCGGTGGAAGTACCAGGCGAAGAGCACACCCATGACCAGGTTGCCGAGGCCCGCCGAAACCCCCTGGTAGAGGTGGTAGAGCCCGCGCAGCACCGCGGAGGCCGCGATCGCCCCGCCGGGGCGCAGACCCAGGTGGCGCAGCCGGGTGACCAGCCAGACGACCACCACGGCCTCTTCCCCGAAGGCGTTGGCCGCCGACCAGACCAGGAGTACAGGGGCCTCCAGCCACGGCACGTCCATGGCGGTGGGCACGACGACCTTAGACAGGCCGAGGTGGACCGCCGCGACGTAGAAGACCAGCCCCGGCAGCCCGATCAGCGCGGCCAGGCCCGCCCCGTGCAGCAGGTCACCGCGGGCGACGCCGCGGCGCACCGGCCCGGCGTCCGGCGCAGGTCCCGGCCCCGCCGGCCTTGCCTCACCGCCCGCGCGCGCCGGGCCCGGCACCACGGCCAGCAGGTGGAGCGCGAGCGCGCCCCAGGCCAGCAGCACCGTCGCCGAGGTCAGCTGCAGGCCGAGATCCAGCCAGGGGATACGCGCCTGCGGGGAGTAGAGCGTGGTGGACTGCTCGTTGAGCGCCTCCGGCTTGAGCAGGGCGTCGACCAGGCGCAGCACCGCGCGCACCGCCGAGGCGCCGAAGGTCACCGTCAGCACGATGAGCAGCTCGCGCACCAGCACCCGGCGCCCCACGGCGCCGGCGGCGGAGCCCGCCGCGCCCGCAGGCGGGCCCACGCCGCCCGCCGCGCTCACGGCGTCACCTGTGCGGCGAGGGCGAGCACCGCGGCGTCGGAAAGCGTGAACGAGCCGATCTGCACCGAGGCGGGCAGCGGCCGGGCGGCGTCGACGGGCACGGAGACGGCCGCCCCGCCGGTGAGGTTGAACAGTGAGCCCCACGGCGTCCAGGCGGTCTGGGCGTCGAAGTCGTCGGCCGGGGCGAGCCGGGAGAAGGCGCCGAGCGCCGGCGGGTCGTAGGCCAGCGTCGGGGTGAGCAGGGCGTCGACGCCCCAGGCGTGCCGGTAGAGCCCGGCGATGCGCGCGCGCCGGGCCACCGCGCCGGTGACCTGCGCGTCGGTCAGCGCGAGTCCGCGGTGGTGCAGGTCGGCGACCACGGGGCTGGCCGGGCCCGTCGCCTGCGCGGCCCCGGAGAGCAGCAGCACGCGGAAGACACCGAAGACCTCGTCGGTGTCCTCGGGGCGGGAGACCTCGACGACCTCGTGGCCGGCGTCGGCCAGCCGCTCGGCGGCCAGGCGCGTGCCGCGCTCCCAGCGGGTGTCCACGTCGGCGTGCGGCGCGAACAGCGGCTCGGTCAAAAGCCCCACGCGCACCCGGCCGACGGCGGGCTCCAGCCCGTGCAGCCGGGCGGTCAGCGCGAGGTCGCGGGTGAGAAAGCCGGTGGCGGCCAGCCCGTCGCGGCGGTCGTGGGCGGGCTTGAAGCCGACGAGCCCGCAGGCGGCGGCGGGAACGCGCAGGGAGCCGCCGCCGTCGGAACCCTGGGCGGCCTCAACGATCCCGCGGGCCACGGCCACCGCGGCCCCTCCCGAGGAGCCGCCGGGCGTGCAGCCGGGCAGCCGCGGGTTGTGCGGCGCGACGCCGCCGACGGGCTCGCAGTAGGCGGTCAGCCCCAGCTCGGAGGTGGTGGTCTTGCCCGGGATCACCGCGCCGCGGCGGCGCAGCATGCGCACCACCGGGTCGTCGGCCTCGGGGAGGTGGACACGCAGCGTCGAGCCCAGCCCGGTGGGCATGCCGGCGACGTTGTTGAGGTCCTTGACCGGCACCACCAGCCCGGCCAGGTCGCCGTGGGCCGACTCCGCCTGCGCGCGGGCGGCCGCGGCGTCGAGGTGGGTGAAGCCGGCCGCCGCCGGGTCCACGCCCTCGAGCGCGGAGAGGAAATTGTCGACGCCGCGCAGCGCCCGCTCGGCGTCCGCCGCGGCGTCGGCGCCGGGCACGGCGGCGCCGACCCCCGGGACGGTGGTCCCGGAGGTGAACAGGCCGTGGAAGCCGGGGTCGGCGAAGGGGCGGGCGGTCATGGGGGCAAGCATAGGTGTCCGCCCCGGACCGCCTCAGCCCCGCGCCGGGTCAGGTCTGCGCGGACCCGGCCGGCGCCGGGCCGGTCACCCGCGCAGCACGTCGCGGGCCCGGGCCATGGCGGCCAGCTGACCCTCGGCGATCTTCGCGCTGACGATCGGGTTGTCGGCGAAGGTGGCGAAGCCGCAGTCGGTGGTCAGCAGCACCCGGTCGCGGCCGAGCTCGTCGATCGCGGCCCTCGCCCGGGAGACGATCTCGTCGACCTCGGGGATCTCCGGGATCTTCTGGTTGACCACGCCGACGCCGACGCGCTGGTCGTCGCGGATGCCGCGCAGCGCGCTGAGCTCACCGGCGCGCGACGTGCACAGCTCCAGGATCAGGTTGCCCACGTTGACCTCGGCGAACAGCGGCACCAGCGGGGCGAAGTCGCCCGAGAGCGCCGCCGACTCGTCCGGCGTCCAGTTGCCGCGGCACACGTGCAGCGACAGCCGATGCGGGTCGAAGCCGGCGGTGGCCTCGCGCAGCAGGCCGCGGGCGAACTCGAGCTCCGGTCCGGAGTCCTTGCGTTCGCCGAGCGCGCCGCACATGAAGGTCCGCCCGCCGCCCCCGGCGGTGCCGTAGAGCACCTCGGTGAGCACCGGCTCGTCGAGCTGCACCAGCGCGGTGCCGCGGGCCATCAGGTCCGCGATCTCCTCGCGCAGCACGCGCACCACGTCGCGGGCCAGGGACTCGCGGTCGTCGTAGGCGCGGTCGGAGATGCACTCCATCCACATCGTGCGCGTGAGCAGGTACGGCCCCGGCAGGCACGCCTTGACCGGGGTGTCGGTCACCGACTGCACGAACTCGACCTCGTGGGCGGCCAGCGGGCGGTCGCGCCCCAGCGGCCCGAAGACCGCCGGGTGGCGAACCTCGTCGGCCGGCACGTCGAGCGCGCGCAGCTCCCGGCCGAACTCCTCCGGGTCGTCGACGTAGGGCAGCAGGTCCGTCACCGGGATCAGCTGCGTGTTCTGCAGCAGCCCGGCGACGAAGCTGGAGTAGTTGTCGCGGCGCTGCTCGCCGTCGGTGACCACGTCCACGCCCGCGCGCTCCTGCGCGGCGAGCACCAGGCGCACCGCGTCGTCGGCGGTCTCGGCGAACTCCTCGTCGGTCAGCCTGCCCTCGAGGTGCTGGTGCAGCGCGGAGAGCAGCCACCGCGGCCGCGGCCAGGAACCCTGCGTGACCACCGACAACGGCTCGACGGCCGGCGCCGGTGCGGGCTCGGGAAGCGTCTCCGGGATGAAGGGCTCGACCACCGGCTGGGTGATCTCCATCTGCACCTTCTTGCGCTTGCGCTTTCGCTTTCCGACGCCCGCGGTGGCCGACGCGTCCGGGAACGAGAACCCGGCTGCGCCGTCGGGCGCCGACGGCGCGGCGCCCTCCGACGCCGCGGCAGGCGCGGCGTCGGCAGTCTCGGGCGGGGTGAACGCGCCCTTGCAGACGAGGAAGCTCCAGCGCCTGCGCCCCTCTGAGTCGACGTCGGAGTGGACGTTGACCAGGTCGTTGTGGGTCAGGTTGCACCAGGAGGGTAGGTCGACCTCGACGGTGGACTCATACGAGACGATCTCGAGCAGCTGACCGGGTTCGAGCGGGTCGATGTGCTGACGGATCATCAGCAGCAGCCCGTTGCCGCAGTCGAGGTCGCCGCCGTTGAATCCGGCGTCGGGGGTGTAGGGGTGGACGGACTCGGCCATGGCGCGCCGTCCGCGGACTAGTAGCTGACCGACGGGGTGCCGTCGGCCAGGAACTCGACCAGCTTGGCGCCGCCGACCACGGTGGCGCCCTCGATCAGGTCGTCCTGGGTGAAGCCGCGCTTCTTGATGCAGGGCGCGCAGACGTAGAGCTTGCCGCCGGCGGCGACGAAGTTGTCGATGAGCTCCTTGATCGGGGCGAAGCCCTCCTCGTGGATGTCGTCGGCGTAGCCGGCGACGGCCAGGCGGGCGCCCTCGGTGGACAGGAAGACCATCGTGTCCTGGTCGGAGCCGACGGCGGCGTTGGCGACGACGAAGCCGACGGTGGCCTTGTCGGTGTCGTCCTTGGCGTGGGTGATCGAGACGCAGAACTTGCCGGTGGCGGTCATGGTTTAGTCCTCTTTCTTCCGGATGATGAAGGTCGGCGGGTCGGAGTACACCAGCGTGTTCCCCGTCAGCCCGCACCAGGCGGTCACGTCGATGAAGATGCCCTCGCCGGTGGCGGTCAGGTGCAGCACCTCACCGGGGGCGAACTCGTCGCGGAAGGCGAGCTTCAGTTTGACCAGCAGTTGGCCGCAGGAGAGGTCGCCGACGTCCCAGTAGACGTCCGGTTTCACCTCGGCATCGGGTTGCACGTGTCCTCCTCGTGGACGCGTCGCGGCGTCCGGTCCCCAGGCTACGGGCGTTTCCGCGGTTTCGCCCGGCGTGCAGGCTCCTTAACGGGGTGGCCCCGGGCGATATGCTGGCGTACATGCAGTCCACCGTCGCCTACCTCGGCCCGGCCGGCACGTTCACCGAGGCCGCCGTGCTGAAGTTCGCCGCCCGCGGGGCCTTCCCCGGCACCGCCGGGGCCGCGGACACCGCCCCCGAGACCCTGCCGCTGGGCTCGCCGACCGAGGTCCTCGACGCCGTGCGCGCCGGGCGGGCCGCCTTCGGCGTGATCGCCATCGAGAACTCCGTCGACGGGCCGGTCACCCAGGCCTTCGACGCCCTGGCCGCCGGCGAGGTCCAGATCTACGACGAGCTCGACCTCGACATCGCCTTCACCGTCATGGCCCGGCCCGGCACCGCGCTGGCCGACGTGCGCCGCCTGGCCAGCCACCCGGTCGGCTACCAGCAGGTGCGCGGCTGGCTGGCCGCCCACGCCCCCGGCGTGGAGTTCGTGCCCGGCGCCTCCAACGGGGCGGCCGCGCGCATGGTCGCCGAGGGCGAGGTCGACGCCGCCGCCGCGCCCGCCCGCGCCGCCGACCTCTTCGGCCTGGACCGCCTGGCCGAGGGCATCGCCGACGTCAAGGGAGCCAGCACCCGCTTCGTGCTCGTCGGCCCGCCCGGCCGCCCGCCGGCGCGCACCGGGCGCGACCGCACCTCGGTGGCCTTCCGACTGCCCAACACCCCGGGCACGCTCGTCGGCGCGCTCGGCGAGTTCGCCCAGCGCGGCGTGAACCTGACCCGCATCGCCTCGCGGCCCACCCGCGAGCTGATGGGCACCTACGTCTTTTACGCCGACATGGCCGGCCACATCGACGACGCCCCGGTCGGCGAGGCCCTGCGCGCGCTGTGGCTGCGCGCCGAGCACATCGCCTTCCTGGGCTCCTGGCCCGACCGCACCGACCCCGGCCGCGAGGCCGCCGCCGGCGGGCCCGACCTGGGGCGCATCGCCGCGGCCACCCGCTGGGTCGACGCGCTGCGCGCCGGCGAGGCGGTCACCGACACCACCGCCGGCGGCGCGCCCTCCGACGCTGCGACCGACGACGCTGCGACCGACGACGCCGCGACCGACGACGCCGCGACCGACGCCACCGACGAGGAGAAGAAATGACCGGACGCATCATCCTGGTCCGCCACGGCCAGACCGCCTCGAACATCCACCGCGTGATCGACACCCGGCCCCCGGGAGCCGAGCTCAGCGAACTGGGCCGCACCCAGGCCGCCGCCGCGGGCCGCGAACTGGCCGCCTTCTGCGGTGCGCGCCTGGCCCGCATGTACTGCTCGGTCGCGCTGCGCGCCCAGCAGACCGCGGTGCTCGCCGGCGCCGCCTTCGAAGAGGCCCGCGGGCTCGAGCCCGGCACGCTGCGCCTCGACGTGCGCCAGGGGGTCCAGGAGATCTACGCCGGCGACATGGAGCGCATCGCAGGCTCTGAGAACATCGCCTCCTACCTGGCCGTGCTGCACCGCATGCTCGCCGACGACGCCGCGGCCGCCTTCCCCAACGGCGAGGACACCGCCGCGGTGCTGGGGCGCGCCCGCCCGGTGCTCGAGTCCATCGCCGTCGAGCTGGAGGGCGCCGAGCGCGACATCGCGATGGTCTCCCACGGCGGGGCCAGCCGGGTGATGGCCGCCCACGCCGCCGGCGTCGACGCCGACTGGGCCTTCGAGTCGCGGCTGCCCAACACCGGCTTCATCGTCCTCGAGCCGGACGGCCGCCCCTTCGGGCAGTGGGACATGGTGCGCTGGGACGTCGCCGAGCGCGACGTCGGCGCTTAAGCGCCCGGAAGCCCGCCCGCAGCGGCGTCCGCGCAGCGGGCGCCGACGGCGACCACCGGGGCGTCGGAAATCGACTCAGCCCCAGCCCAGCTCGTGCAGCTGGTGCTCGCTCATGCCGAA
The DNA here is from genome assembly GCF_030232385.1 of Corynebacterium sp. MSK006. Classification (NCBI taxonomy): domain Bacteria; kingdom Bacillati; phylum Actinomycetota; class Actinomycetes; order Mycobacteriales; family Corynebacteriaceae; genus Corynebacterium; species Corynebacterium sp. MSK006. Next base: position 100,649 of record NZ_JASPJZ010000006.1, on the reverse strand, counting down.
GTGGTGGCCGACCTCGTGCAGGACGGTCACGCGCACCTCGTCGGCGAGCTCCTCCTCGTCGGCGCAGAAGTCCTCGAGGGCCTCCTTGTAGACGAAGATCGCGTCCGGCAGGTAGCCGGTGTGGTCGAAGGTGCGCTCGGTCAGCGCCACGCCGACGTACTGGCCCAGAAGCGTGGGCTCCTCCTCGTTGCGGTCGCGCACGAGCACCACGACGTTGACCATGCGGCGGGCGAACTCCTCGGGGATGGTGTCGAGCGCGTCGTCGATCATCTCCTCGAAGCGCTCCTCGGAGACGCGGATCATGGCGCCGGGGCGGGGGCGCTCTCCGACGCGGCGGGCGAGGCGGTGGGCGTCGCCGATGCCGAGGCCGACTCGGACTCGCTGCGCAGCGGGCGGCGCTCCGGCGGCGGGGGCGGGACCTCGCCGTTGACGGTGAACTCGCCCTTGGCGGAACCGGCCAGCGTGTTGAAGCCCCGTTCACCGGCGCTGACCAGCGCGCAGTTGACCGAGCGGGAACCGCCCTCCCAGGACTGCGCCGACAGTGAGGGCCAGAACGGCTGCAGCGTCGAGCGGTAGAGCTGCTCCTCGCCGCCGAGGTAGTCCATCGCCGCCTGGGTGCACACCTCCTTGAGGTGCTCGTCCTGCTCCTCGACGCTCGGGGTGCCCTGCGGGAAAACCGGCGCGAGGTCGACGATCAGGGTGGTCTCCAGCTGGTGGTCCGCCCCGCAGTCGACCTTGTGCAGCGCGTTGACCTCGTCGACGGCCACGCACTCGCCCGGCTGGGTCACCCGGGCCTGGTCGACCTTGGCGACGTTGCCGTGGGTGGCCACCGGGGTGCCCGAGTCGTCGGTGGACTGCAGGCCGCACAAGAGAGTGCGGTCCCCGGCCTCCCAGTCGGCTGCCGGCGGCAGGATCGAGGCCACCGAGTAGCGGCCCGAGGGGTCGAGGCGGCCGTCGAGGTAGCGCAGCGTGACCGCGCGGCACAGCTCCTCGCGCAGCTGCGCCTGGCGGGTGACGTCAGGGCGCTCGGCCTCGTCGCCGAACTCGGAGGACGGGTAGGTGCCCAGGTCCTCGCGCGCCGAGACCTCGAAGCGGTGCTCCTGGTCGCAGTCCGTCTGCTCGAAGCCGGTGGGCGTGCCGTCCGCCGCCGTCGACCAGTTCAGGCAGGACCCGGCGTCCGCGGTGGTGAAGGAGACCGCGTCCGTCGAGCCGCCGTGCGACTGCGCCGGGCCGGCCTGCGGGTCGGCGTCCTGGGACACCAGCGTGTAGGCGCCGACGAAGACCGTCGAGGCCAGAGCGGCCAGCAGGGCCGTGCGCACGGAGGTCGCCGAGCGCCACCTTGATCTCGAATTCATAACGCCCCCAGTGTGCCACCTGCGGCGGGGGAAGAACAGTCCACGCGCCGGGGCGCCGGCGGCCCGCGCGCCGGTCCCGGCCCTGCGCGCGGGCCCGCCCGGTAAGATCAGCGCCATGATTGATCTCAAGCTCCTCCGCGACAACCCCGACGTCGTGCGCGCCTCCCAGGTCACGCGCGGCGAGGACCCCCAGCTCGTCGACGCGCTTTTCGAGGCCGACGAGGCCCGCCGAGCGGCCATCCGCTCCGCCGACGAGCTGCGCCAGGAGCAGAAGGCCTTCGGCCGGAAGATCGGCCAGGCCGACCCGGCCGATCGCCCGAAGCTCCTCGAGGGCGCCGAAGACCTCAAGGCCCGCGTGCGCGCGGCCGAGGAGGAGCAGAAGACCGCCGAGGCACGCGTGGTCGAGCTGCAGATGAAGATCTCCAACGTCGTCGAGGGCGCGCCCGCCGGCGGCGAGGAGGACTTCGTGGTCCTCGAGCACGTGGGCACCCCCACCGAGTTCGACTTCGAGCCGAAGGACCACCTGGACCTCGGCGAGGGCCTGGGCATCATCGACATGAAGCGCGGCACCAAGGTCTCCGGCTCGCGCTTCTACTACCTCGTCGGCGACGGCGCCTTCCTCGAGCTGGGCCTGATGATGCTGGCCGCCGAGAAGGCCCGCGCCCGCGGCTTCGAGCTGGTCATCCCGCCGGTGCTGGTCAACCCCGAGATCATGAGCGGCACCGGCTTCCTCGGCGAGCACTCCGACGAGATCTACTACCTCGAGCGCGACGAGCAGTACCTGGTGGGCACCTCCGAGGTCGCCCTGGCCGGCTACCACTCCGACGAGATCATCGACCTCTCCGACGGCCCGCGCCGCTACGCCGGCTGGTCGACCTGCTTCCGCCGCGAGGCCGGCTCCTACGGCAAGGACACCCGCGGCATCCTGCGCGTGCACCAGTTCAACAAGCTGGAGATGTTCGTCTACTGCCGCCCGGAGGAGGCCGTCGAGCAGCACCAGGCGCTCTTGGACATGGAGCGCGAGATGCTCGCCGAGATCGAGGTGCCCTACCGCATCATCGACACCGCCGGCGGGGATCTGGGCCAGTCCGCGGCCCGCAAGTTCGACACCGAGGCCTGGGTGCCCACCCAGCAGACCTACCGCGAGCTGACCTCGACCTCGAACTGCACGACCTTCCAGGCCCGCCGCCTCGACATCCGCTACCGCGACGAGAACGGCAAGCCGCAGACCGCCGCCACCCTCAACGGCACCCTGGCCACCACCCGCTGGCTGGTCGCCCTGCTGGAGAACCACCAGTGCGCCGACGGTTCCGTGGTCGTGCCCGAGGCCCTGCGCCGCTTCGTGGGCAAGGACGTCCTGGAGCCGAAGGCATGAGCGCGCGCCGGGAGGGATTCGAGAACCGCGGGCCGTTCCTCGTGCCCGTGGGCACCGAGAAGGTGCCCGCGCACCCCGAGTCGCGCGAGCTGGTCTACAACCGGATCATCATCCGGATCATCAAGACGGTGCTGCGCGCGCAGGGCCTGCAGATCAGCGTGACCGGCTCGGAGAACGTGCCCGCCGAAGGCGGCGCCCTCCTGGCGTCCAACCACACCAACTACTACGACTTCATCCTCGGCCAGGTCCCGGCGCACCTGCGCGGCAAGCGCCTGACGCGCTTCATGGCCAAGAAGGAGATTTTCGACGTCCCGGTGGTCGGCGCGCTGATGCGCGCCATGCACCACGTCAGCGTCGACCGCTCCGCCGGCCACGGCTCCATCGAGGCAGCCGTCGAGCACCTCAAGGCCGGCGAGCTGGTGGGCATCTACCCGGAGGCGACGATCTCGCGCTCCTTCGAGCTCAAGGAGTTCAAGACCGGCGCGGTGCGCATCGCCGCCGCCGCCGGGGTGCCCGTGGTGCCGATGGTGACCTGGGGCGGCCAGCGCATCTGGACCAAGGACCTGCCGAAGAACCTGGGCCGCAGCCGCATCCCCGTGGTCATCCGCGTCGGCGAACCGATGGACCCCACCGGCGACCCCGAGGAGGCCACCGCCCGGCTGCGGCAGAAGATGAGTGAGCTTCTCGACGCCGCGCGCGCCGACTACGAGGCGGACTACGGCCCCTTCGAGGACGGCGCGCCGTGGCTGCCGGTCTCCCTCGGCGGCTCGGCGCCCACGCCGGAGCAGGCCCTCGAGATCGACCGGCGCGAGCGCGCCGAGCGCAAGGCCCGCAAGGAGGCCAAGGCGAAGAAGAAGGGGAACTAGCCGCCATGACCGGCCGCCGGCGCTACGTCGCCGCCCTCGACCAGGGCACCACCTCCACCCGCGCGGTGATCGTCGACGAGTCCGGCCGGGAGGTCGGCGTCGGCCAGTACGAGCACCGCCAGATCCTGCCGCGCCAGGGCTGGGTCGAGCACGACCCGATGGAGCTGTGGCGAAACACCCGCCGCGCGATGGCCAAGGCCCTGGCCGAGGCCGACGTCGCTCGCGAGGACGTCGTCGCCCTGGGCATCTCCAACCAGCGCGAGACCACCGTGGTCTGGGACCGGCGCACCGGCCGCCCCGTCTACAACGCGATCGTCTGGCAGGACACCCGCACCACCGACATCTGCCGCGAGCTGGCCGGCGAGGTCGGCCACGACCGCTGGCAGTCGCGCACCGGCCTGTTGATCAACTCCTACCCGGCCGGGCCCAAGATCGCCTGGATACTTGACCACGTCGAGGGCGCCCGCGAGCGCGCCATGCGCGGCGAGCTGGCCTTCGGCACGGTGGACACCTGGCTGCTGTGGAACATCACCGGCGGCGCGCGCGGCGACCAGGGCCGCCCCGCGGTGCACGCCACCGACGTGACCAACGCCTCGCGCACCCTGCTGATGGACATCCGGACCCTGAAGTGGGACGAGGAGCTGTGCGACGCCGTCGGCGTGCCGCCGGCGATGCTGCCGGAGATCCGTCCCTCGGTCGGCGACTTCGGCACCGTGCGCGCCCGCGGCTCGCTGGGCGGGGTGCCGCTGACCGCGATCCTGGGCGACCAGCAGTCCGCGATGGTCGGCCAGGGCTGCCTGGGCCCCGGCGAGGCGAAGACGACCTACGGCACCGGCCTGTTCCTGCTGCAGAACACCGGCGAGCGCCCCGAGTTCAGCGAACACGGGCTTCTGACCACCGTCGCCTACCAGGTCGACGGCCAGGCGCCGCACTACGCGCTCGAGGGCTCCGTGGCCGTCGGCGGCTCGCTGGTGCAGTGGCTGCGTGACCAGCTCGGCATGATCCGCACCGCCCCGCAGGTCGAGGAGCTCGCCCGCGGCTGCGAGGACAACGGCGGCGTCTACGTGGTGCCGGCCTTCTCCGGGCTCTTCGCCCCGCGCTGGCGTGCCGACGCCCGTGGGGTCATCGTCGGGCTGACCCGCTTCGCCGACCGCCACCACATCGCCCGCGCCGTGCTCGAGGCCACCGCCTACCAGGTCCGGGAGGTCATCGACGCGATGGCCGCCGACGGCGGGCGCGGCCTCGACGAGCTGCGCGTCGACGGCGGCATGACCGACAACGACCTGCTCATGCAGTTCCAGGCCGACCTCCTCGGCGTCGACGTGGTGCGCCCGCGCTTCACCGAGACCACGGCGGCCGGCGCCTGCTTCGCCGCGGGCCTGGGGGCGGGCCTGTGGTCCGACACCGAGGAGATCCGAAAGCTCGCCGGCGAGGGTCGCCGGTGGTCGCCCGCGACCGACCGGGGGCGCATGGAATCGCTCTACCGCGACTGGAACCGCGCGGTCGAGCGCTCCTACGGGTGGGTCGCCGACTAAGGGGCCCGCGGTCCACTAAGCTGAACTATTGACATGAACGATCCGATCCAGCTCAACCGCCCCGCCACGGCCCCCGAGAAGCGGCCGCGGCTCATCGCCTGCGACGTCGACGGCACCCTGTTGACCTCGGCAGAGCGGGTCTCCGCGCGCCTGCGCGCGGTGCTCACCCGGGCGCTGGAGACCGGCGCGGAGGTCGCGCTGGCCACCGGGCGCCCGCACCGGTGGATCTACCCTGTCCTCGAGCAGCTGCCGGTGATGCCGGTGTGCGTGACCGCCAACGGCGCGGTGCTCTACGACTCCGCCAGCGACACCATCCTGCGCCGGCACGAGCTCGCCCCGGAGGCGATGTCCGAGGTCGTCGGCATCGCCCGCCGCGAGCTCGGCGAGGTCGCCGTGGCGTGCGAGCGCTCCGGCGAGTCCGCCTTCGACCCCGAGGAGAGTCTCTTCGTGGTTGCGCCGAACTACATGCACACCTGGGAGGCCCAGGGCTACGCGGTGCTCTCCGAGGGCACCGTGCTCGCCGAGCCGGCCGTCAAGCTGCTGCTGCGCAACGAGTCGATGACCGCCCCGGAGATGTACGCCAGGCTGGCCGACAAGATCGACCCGCGCCTGGCGCAGCTGACCTTCTCGATGGAGGAGGGGCTCATCGAGGTCGGCGCGCCCGGGGTCACCAAGGCCCTCGGCGTGGCGGACCTCTCCGAGATGCACGGCGTGGCCCAGGAGCGCTGCATCGCCTTCGGCGACATGGCCAACGACGTCGAGATGCTGCGCTGGTGCGGCTTCGGCGTCGCGATGGGCAACGCCCGCCCGGAGGTCAAGGACGCCGGCGACTTCACCACCGTGACCAACGACGAGGACGGCGTCGCCCGCGTCCTCGAGTGGTGGTACTGAGCCGCTGAGCCGGTTATGCGCGCGGCCCCGCGCGCAGGCCACCTCCGGCACGCGTACCGGTTCCGGCGCGCCCCGGCTCCCGCCTCTGACCGGGAAATTAGCATCGGGCGAGAAAATTATTAGTGGGGGCGTAACAGTCTGGGGTTCCAGAACGTTATTGAGGGTGAACCTACCCGCGGGGTCGCGCGGGGAAAAGTCCCCACCGCGGCCCCACAGACTCCGAAGGAGCCTTCCCATGTTCGATTCCCTGCTCACCTTCTTCAACACCCTCGTCGACCTCTTCCAGGGCGGCGTCAACGGCATCTTCAACGCCGTGTCCACCCTGCTCAGCAGCTAGTCCCCGCCGCGACGGGACTGACGTCCCCGTCAGGGGACGACGACGGGACCCGCACCCTCCACCTGCCGGAGGATGCGGGGCCCGCTCGTATCTGGGCTCCGCCCGGAGCCGTGCGAGTCGCCACGCGCGAGCCGGCCGTGTGGCCAGCGTGGGTCGGCCTACCTGCCGCCCAGGTTGATGTCGACCGCGCCGGTGGCCGGGTCGTAGGTGATCAGGCCGTTCTGGAAGTCGACCTTCTGCACGTTGCCCTCGGTGCGCTGCTCACCGGTCGGCAGGCCCAGGGGACCGGAGTCGAAGCCCTGCTTGGCCCAGGCGTCGGCGATGACACCCCACAGCGCGTGGGTGCCGGCCTCCGAGGAGGAGGTGATGATGCCGTTGTCGAAGAGCGCGTAGCTGGTCTCGCCGCCGGTGGCCGAGGGCGTGGTGGTCACGCCCGAGCGCGCGGAGCCGAGCACCGGGCCGAAGACGGAGTTGATCTCGCGCCACTTGGCCTCGATCTCGGAGTTGCCGCTGAGGGAGACCATCTTGTCGATGATCGGCGGCACGTCGCGCAGCGTGATGTCGTTGAGGACCTTCACGTCGCCCAGCTGGCCGATCTCGGCGCGCACGTTCGGGTTGGCCAGCACGGCTGCGATGCCCAGGGCGGCCAGACCGCCCACGGCGGCGACCTGCTCGGCGCGGCTCTCGCTGGACAGACCCTTGAGGATCTCGGTGACCTCGCGGTCACCGCCGGCCAGCGGGCCGCGCTGGCCGCCCGTGTTCGACGCCTGGTTGTTGGTCGTCGTGGCCGGGGTGCTCGGCTGCGTGGTCGTCGACGTCGTGGTCGTCCCGTTCGACTGCGTCGAGGTCGACGGCGTGGAGGTCGACTCCGAGGTGCTCGGCGAGGTCGTCGCGGTGGACTGCTCCGAGCCGGTCACCCCGCCCTTGATGGCGTTGTACTGCGCCTTGGCCAGCTGACGGATGCGGTCCATCTGAGCGTAGCCGGCGTCGCCCGGGCAGGTGGTCCGGCCGACGTCGCGGTGGGCGAAGATGTTCGGCAGCGTGACCTGGGCGCCGTAGGGGTACTTCGTGTAGCTGGTGCCCTCGGAGTAGTGCGTGGAGCGGCCCATGGGGTCGAAGCCGGCCACGGCGGCGCGCCAGCCGGCCAGCTTGCCGACGGCCTGGAGGGTCGCCTCCGGCGGCGTGGTCGAGGTGTAGTCGCCGATCATCGAGATGCCCCAGGTGTTCTGGTTGAACCCGCCGGCGTGGGCGCCCTGGACGGCCTTGGTCAGTCCGCCGTAGCGGCCCTCGTAGATGGTGCCGTACTTGTCCACCAGCGCGTTGTATCCGATGTCGCACCAGCCCAGGGTGACCGCGTGGTAGTTGTAGATGCCGCGCACCTGGGCGGCGGCCTGGGCGCGCGAGTAGTTGTTGGAGCCCGCGGTGTGGTGGATGGTCAGCGCGGAGACGTGGTCGTCGATCTGCGGGCTCATGCAGCGCTTGCCCTCGTTGGCGCCCCAGCCGGCGCGCGAGACGATGCTCGGCATGCCGTCGGTCTCCGCGGTCGGGGCGATGCCCGCCTGCGCGTTGCCGTCGATGAAGACGGCCGAGAGGTCCTCGGCGTCGGTGGCCGAGGTGTCCTCGGTCTCGGCGACGGGGCGGATGCTGTCGTAGTTCACCGGCATCGGCGCCGCGCCGCCGGTGCTGTGGTTGCCCTCGTTGCTTTCCGACGTCGCGTCGTCCGGCGCGGGTGCGGCCGGCTCGGCGTCCTGCGCGGGCGCGGTCTGCTCCGGCTCAGCGTTCTCCTCACCCTCGGGAGCGGCGTCAGCCGCTCCGTCAGCCGCGCCGCCGAGGAGGTCGACGCCGGCGGTGGAGACCTGCACCTTGTGGGTCGGCTCGACGTAGATCAGCTCGGTGCCGTGCTTGTCGCCGGCGGTCTCTCCGATCGGCTCGAGGTTGTGCCAGGGGCCCCACTGACCGTCGACCTCGGCGCGCACGTAGGCGGCGACGTCGCGCGGACCCTCCCAGGTCAGCGCGAACATACTGAATTCCTCGTCGCGGGTGAACTCCTTGACGGTGCGCTCGCCCTCGCCGCCCTGGGCGGTGATGGCGGCGTCGTCGACGGTGACGTTGTCGCCGTCGGCGAAGGACTCGGAGACGTTGAGCACGTCGACGGGTCCGGAGCCGTCGGACTGGGTGTTGAGGACCTGGTTGCCGCCGAAGACGGCGGCGGCGAGCAGGGCGGCGGAAGAGACGACCGCGAGTGTCGGGCGGTGCCTCGTCATGGTGAGTCGGCGACGTTGATGCACGGAAGCTCCTGGTAGAGGGTCGGGTCTGGTGCTCCGGGCCCGCGCGGCGCCGCGGCCCGGTACAGCTGTGAAAGCTGAGGCTATATGAAACCGCTGACGATAGTAGTTGATAAGAGTGGTAATTGATACTCCTGTGAATGAATTTCCGTGAGAGGTCACGGAAACGTCGCCCCCGCGCGGTACGCGCGCGGCGTCGATAAGCTTGGGTGCCATGAGCAACTATGACCTGATCGTCGTGGGCTCCGGCCTCTTCGGACTCACCGTCGCCGAGCGCGCGGCCAGCCAGCTGGGCAAGCGCGTGCTCATCGTCGAGCGCAGGCCGCACCTCGGCGGCAACGCCTACTCCGAGGCGGAGCCCGAGACCGGCATCGAGATCCACCGGTACGGCGCGCACCTCTTCCACACCAGCAACGAGCGGGTCTGGGAGTACGTCAACCAGTTCACCGACTTCACCGGCTACCAGCACCGCGTCTTCGCGATGCACGACGGCACCGCCTACCAGTTCCCGATGGGCCTGGGGCTGATCAACCAGTTCTTCGGCCGCTACTACTCGCCGACCGAGGCCCGCGAGCTGATCAAGGAGCAGACCGAGGGGTTCGACCCCGAGGCCGCGAGGAACCTCGAGGAGCGTGGCATCGCCTTGATCGGCAAGCCGCTCTACGAGGCCTTCGTCAAGCACTACACCGCCAAGCAGTGGCAGACCGACCCGACCGAGCTGCCGGCCTCGATCATCTCGCGGCTGCCCGTGCGCTACACCTTCGACAACCGCTACTTCACGGACACCCACGAGGGCCTGCCCGTCGACGGCTACACCGCGTGGCTGGAGAAGATGGCCGACCACGAGCTCATCGAGGTCCGCCTCGACACCGACTTCTTCGAGATCGCGGAGAACCTGCGCGCGGAGAACCCGGACGCGCCGGTGGTCTACACCGGCCCGCTGGACCGCTACTTCGACTACGCGCACGGCCGGCTGGGCTGGCGCACCCTCGACTTCGAGACCTCGGTCGAGCCGGTGGGCGACTACCAGGGCACCCCGGTGATGAACTACAACGACGCCGACGTGCCCTTCACGCGCATCCACGAGTTCCGCCACTTCCACCCGGAGCGGGCGCGCAGCTACCCGAAGGACAAGACCGTCATCATGCGCGAGTACTCGCGCTTCGCGGAGGAGGGCGACGAGCCCTACTACCCGATCAACACGCCCGAGGACCGCGAGAAGCTCGAGGCCTACCGCGCCGACGCCGCGCGCGAGTCTGAGGAGAACAAGGTGCTCTTCGGCGGCCGCCTGGGCACCTACCAGTACCTCGACATGCACATGGCCATCGGCAGCGCGCTGACCATGTTCGACAACCTGCTGGTGCCCTTCTTCGAGGAGGGCAAGCCGCTCGCCCAGCCGCGCGGGCACTAGGGGAGGCCGCCTCCGGCGACCTCCCGGGGGACGGGGCGCCGTCGGCGCTGTCCCGGGGGACAAGGAAGGGGCGTGGGCCGCGGGCCCGCGCCCCTTTCGGCGTGTCAGGACGGCGCCGGGGGGCTGTCGGCGACCGCCATCGGGCGAAATCCGGGGTGCGCAGGGCCTATGTGACGCGAGCCATATGTCGCGGAAACGGGCGAACGCGCCTCGCCAGCGAAGTTAACCTTGCGTTAACCTAGCGCCCTGGGCTAAAGTGAACACCAGGTTAACGGAGAGGAAACGAAAAGTTCCCACCGGGTGACCGGCCGGGAGCGAAAGTTTTCCGGAGAAGTTCGACGGAAACGCTTGAACGGCTGGACTTCACCCGCTAGGTTAACGGTAAGTTAACAAAGCAACACCGCAGAATTAACCAAAACGAAAGGAGCGGTGACCAACATGTCCAACACTCTCATCAACAGCCTCCGAGAGGACCTGCACGCCCGCTTCGACGACGACCTCGGCGCGCAGCTCGTGGACCGCGTGCTGGATGAAACCGTCGAGGCCAAGAAGGACGCGGTGACGATGTTCCGGACCGTGCTCATCGAGCGCGAGGCCGTCGCCCGCCTGGCTGACCGTGCCGGCATGGCCGACGTCCACGTCCTGCACTCCGTCGAGAACGACTGCGCGGCCCTCGCGGCCTGATCCGCAGCACCCCGGCACCCGTCGGACAAGAGTCGAAGCCTTCGACCCCGACCCCCGGGCCGCTCACCGCGGCACCGGGGGTCGCGGCGTGTTTGATGACGGTCCGCGCCGCGCCAACGGCTACCCTTTAACGAGGTACACCGCGCGGAAGGGCCGCCCGTCCCGCCCGCGCCCGCCGATCCCCCGACCCGAAAGGCGAGACTGAGCACCGTGAGCGAATCCGCGTCCAGCACCCCGCAGCCGGCCGACCGCGCCACCGAGGCCGCGGCCCAGGCCGCCGGCCGCGCCGTCGAGAAGCTGCAGCGTCTCCTGCTGCCGCGCCTCGGCGAGCCCGGCGACGTGCGCACCCTCTACCTGATGGAGACCGACTCCTCGGGCGGACGCGTGCGCTTCCCCGACCGCCTCTCCGTGACCGTCCCGGCCGGCGACGAGCTCAGCTTCGAGACCTACTTCAACGCCTTCCCGGCCTCCTACTGGCGCCGCTACTCCCAGCTCGACAGTGTCATCCTCAAGGTCGAGGTCGCCGGCACCGCGCGCATCGACGTCTACCGCTCGCGTCCCGACGGCGGGCGCATCGCCGTCGACGCCGCCGTGGTCACCGACGGCACCGCCGCCTTCGAGCTCTCGCTCGCCCCCTTCGAGGACGGCGGCTGGTACTGGTTCGACGTCACCGCCGAGACGGAGGTCACCCTCTCCGACGGCGGCTGGTACGCCCCGGCCGCCCCCGGCCCGCAGACCATGCCCGACGGCACCCAGGTCGGCCCCTTCGAGTGCCGCGTGACCGTCGGCATCCCGACCTTCAACCGCCCGACCGACGCGGTGGCCGCCCTCGAGGCCCTGGCCGCCGACCCCGAGGTCGACGAGATCATCGACGCGGTGCTCATGCCCGACCAGGGCGACCGCCACCCGGCCGACGAGCCCGGCTACGCCGAGATCACCGCCCGCTTCGGCGAGCGCTTCCACGAGTTCCGCCAGGGCAACCTCGGCGGCTCCGGCGGCTACTCGCGCATCATGTTCGAGGCCCTCGGCGGCGTCGACGGTGAGGGCGAGGCTGACCATGGCAGCCCCTACATCCTCTACATGGACGACGACATCGCCATCGAGCCGGACTCGATCCTGCGCGCCGTCCAGGTCGCCCGCTACTCCGCGCGCCCGACCATCATCGGCGGGCAGATGCTCAACCTGCTCAACCGCGCCGAGCTGCGCACCATGGGCGAGGTGGTCAACCGCGGCGACTTCATGTGGGGCCCGGCCCCGCACGTCCACTACGACCACGACTTCTCGCGCAACCCGATGAACGACCTCGGTGAGCCGGGCGACCGCCCCGAGGTGCCCAACTCGCGCGACCTGCACCGCCGCATCGAGGTCGACTACAACGGCTGGTGGATGTGCCTGTTCCCGCGCGTCGTCGCGGAGACCACCGGCCAGCCGCTGCCGCTGTTCATCAAGTGGGACGACACCGAGTACTCCCTGCGCGCCGCCCAGCGCGGCTTCGAGACCGCCACCTGGCCCGGCGTGGCCATCTGGCACATGTCCTGGGCCGACAAGGACGACGCGATCGACTGGCAGGCCTACTTCCACCTGCGCAACCGCCTGATCGTCGCCGCCCTGCACCACGACGGTCCTGTCGACGGCATCATCCGCTCGCTGCGCAAGACCACCTTCAAGCACGCGATGTGCCTGGAGTACTCGACGCTGGCCGTCCAGCTGGAGGCCATGCGCGACTTCCTCGCCGGCCCGGACCGGCTCTTCGACATCCTCGAGTCCTCCCTGCCGCGGATCAACAAGATCCGCTCGGAGTACCCGGACGCCCAGAAGCTGCCCGGTGCGGCGGCCCTGCCGCGCGCCACCGGCGCGCCCGGCGTGCCCACGCAGAACATCGGCGGGCGCCTGGCCAAGATCAAGAAGATCCCGTGGCTGATCAAGGGCGTGGCCCACTCGCTCAAGCGGGCCGACCCGGCCGCCCACGAGGTGCCCCAGCTCAACCTCGCCAAGGACGAGGCCCGCTGGTTCTCCCTCTCGCGCATCGACGGCGCCACCGTGACCACCGCCGACGGTAAGAACGTCGTCTTTCGCAAGCGCGACCGCGACCTGGCCAAGAAGCTGGTCAAGGAGACCTTCGCGCTGCACAAGGAGCTGCGCGAGAACTTCGACCGCCTGCGCGCCGAGTACCGCGCCGCCGCGCCCGAGCTGACCAGCCGCACCGCCTGGGGGAGGATCTTCCGGTGAGCCTGATCGACCTGAAGAAGCTGCGCGCCCGCGAGAGCGACGTCCTGGTCGCCCTCCAGGGCGCCGTGGCCGACGTCCCCGGTGTGCTGCCCGCCGCCCGCGGGCTCTCCCACTTCGGCGAGCACGCCCTGGGCTGGATGGGGCTGTCCGCCGCTGGCGCCGCCCTGGACGGGCTGCGCCGCCGCGCCTGGGTGCGCGTCGGGGTCTCGGCCTTCCTCGCGCACGCCGCCAGCGTGGTGCTCAAGCGCGTCGTGCGCCGGCCGCGTCCGGACGACCCGCGGATTTCCGTTGGCGTGGGCACCCCCTCTAAACTGTCGTTCCCCTCCTCGCACGCCACCTCGACCACCGCGGCACTCGTCTCCGTGGCCGAGCTGACCGGCAACCGGTTGCCGCTTCTCGGCGTGCCCGTGATGATGGTCTCGCGCATGGTGCTCGGCGTGCACTTCCTCGTCGACACGGCCGTCGGGGCCGCGATCGGGGCGGCGACCGCCAAGGCGGTCAGCGCCGTCGACGCACAAGCCGACAGGAAGGCACGGACAAGGTGACACATCAGCCAGAGCAGCGGATCTTCGACTCCGAGCCCCACACCGAGGGCGTCGACACCAAGAAGAAGCGCCGGCCCCCGCGCAACCTCGCCGAGGGCATGGTCAAGGCGCTGCGCCCGAAGCAGTGGGTCAAGAACGTCCTCGTCGTCGCCGCCCCCGCGGCCGCCGGCGCGGACGCCCTGACCGACCCGCGCACCATCGCGGACGTCGCCCTGGCCTTCGTCGTCTTCTGCCTGGCGGCCTCGTCCATCTACCTGATCAACGACGCCCGCGACGTCGAGGCTGACCGGGCGCACCCGACCAAGCGCTTCCGCCCGATCGCCGCCGGCGTGCTGCCGGTCGGCTTGGCCTACGCCATGGCCGTCACGCTGATCGTCGGCGCGGTGGGCTTGTCCTTCCTCGCCACCGCGGGCGCGCAGCTGGCACTGGTCGTGGCCGTCTACATCGGCCTGCAGCTGGGCTACTGCTTCGGCTGGAAGCACCAGCCCGTCATCGACATCGCACTGGTCTCCTCCGGGTTCATGCTGCGCGCGATGGCCGGTGGCGTGGCCGCCGGGATCTCGCTGTCGCAGTGGTTCCTGCTGGTCATGGCTTTCGGTTCGCTGTTCATGGCCTCGGGCAAGCGCTACTCCGAGCTTCTGCTCTCCGAGCACACCGGCGCCAAGATTCGCAAGGCCCTGCAGGGCTACACCCCAACCTACCTGCGTTTCGTGTGGACGCTGGCCGCCACCGCGGTGGTCATCGCCTACTCGCTGTGGGGCTTCGAGATGGCCGAGCAGGCCTCCGGGGCCGCCGCCATCTGGTACCAGGTCTCGATGGTGCCGTTCACCATCGCGATCCTGCGTTACGCCGCGGACGTCGACCGCGGCGACGGCGGCGCGCCCGACGAGCTGGCGCTGACCGACCGCGTGCTGCAGATCCTGGCCCTGGCCTGGATCGCGTGCATGGCCGTTGCCGTCTACCTCGTGCCGGCGCTGTGACGCACCGCCAGGCCCGGAACACCGCGGTCTCCCTGACCGCCGCGACGGCGACCGCCTCCGGCGTGCTCGCCGCCGTGCTGATGTTCTGGGGCGGGTACGCCCGGCGCTGGATGAGCGACGACGGCCTCATCGTCCTGCGCACCGTGCGCAACCTCATGGCCGGCAACGGCCCGGTCTTCAACGCCGGCGAGCGGGTGGAGACCAACACCTCGGCGCTGTGGCAGTACCTCATCTGGGCCGGCGCCGAGCTCACCGACTGGCGCCTCGAGCGCGTCGCCACCGTCCTCGCGCTGGCGCTGACGGTCCTCGGCGTCCTCGCCGCCGCCCTGGGCGCCGCCCGGATGCACCGCGGCCCCGGCACGGGCCGGGTGAACCTCGTGCTTGTGCCCGCGGGTCTGGTGGTCTACCTCGCGCTGCCGCCGGCGCGTGACTTCGCCACCTCCGGGCTCGAGTGGGGCCTCTCGCTGGCCTGGCTCGGCGTGCTGTGGTGGCTGCTGGCGCGCTGGGCCACCCGCGCGACCGCCTCGGCGGGCCTGGTCGGGGTCCTCGCCTGCTGGGCGGGGCTGAGCTGGCTGGTGCGCCCCGAGCTCGCCCTCTACGGCGGCGTGGTCGGCCTGATGCTCCTGGTCACCGCCGGCACCTGGCGCCGCGCGCTGCCCGTGCTGGCCTGCGGGCTGCCGCTGCCGGCGGCCTACCAGATCTTCCGCATGGGCTACTACGGCCTGCTCACCCCGCACACGGCCGTGGCAAAGAGCGCCTCGGGCTCCGACTGGGCCTCCGGTCTCAACTACGCCCGCGACTTCATCGCCGCCTACCAGACGTGGCTGCCGACGCTGGTGCTCGTCGCCCTCGGTGCCTGGCTCGCGGTGCGTGCGCGCAGCCGGCGTGAGATTGACGACGCCGCGTCGGTCCCCGTGCGCGGCATCCGCGCGGCGTGGGCGCGGCGCGCGGGGGCGCGCCGCCCGGCCGTGGCCGTCGGCGTGGTGCTGGCGTGTGCGGCGCTGCACAGTGTCTACGTGTTGCGCGTCGGCGGCGACTTCATGCACGGCAGGATGTGGCTGCTGCCGCTCTTCGCCGCGCTGCTGCCCGTGGCCGTCGTGCCCGTCTTCGACCGCGACCGCCCGGACCGCACCGGTGCGCTGGTGGCCGGGCTGGCCTGCGCGGCTCTCGCCGTCTGGGCGCTGGTCGTCGTGCTCGTCGGCCACCGCTGGGAGGCCCCGGGCGACCACGAGGACCTGGGCATCGTCGACGAGCGCGCCTTTTGGGCCGTCGTCGTCGGCGGCGAGCCGGGCGACCCGCCGCGCAAGGCCGAGGACTTCCTGGCCATCGGCTCGCTGCGCAACTTCCCGGAGGCCGTCGAGGAGGCCCGTCGCGACCGGGACGCGCAGGCCATGCAGATCTCGCTGGAGAAGACCACCGGCGGCTACTCCTGGATCACCGTCCCGCGCACCGACGGCTCCGACGGCACGCCGGCCGACCTGGCGGGCACCCCGCCCACCGTCTACCTGATCAACCTGGGCATGACGAGCATGAACGCGCCGCTGGACGTGCGCGTGCTCGACACGGTGGGCCTGGCCACCCCGCTGGCCGCGCGCCAGCCCGAGATCCCCGACGGGCGCGTCGGCCACGACAAGAACCTCCCGCTGGAGTGGCAGCTGGCCGAGGGCGCGGCGGACCTGGACCGCCTACCCGAGTTCGTCGACGCCGACGAGATCCGCGCCGCCCGCGCCGCCCGCGGCGCGCTGCGCGACCCGCGGATCGCCGAGCTGCTGGCCTCCTACCGCGAGCCGATGAGCTGGCAGCGCTTCCGGGCCAACATCCGCTTTGCGCTCACCGACGGGCGCACGCTGCAGCTCGACTCCGACCCGCGGGCCTACCTCGACGGCTCCGGTTCCGACGCCGACTCCGCTGACGCCGACGCCGCGGGGGAGCGGCCGCAGGTCGCCTGGCCGGTCGAGGCGCACACCGACGGTGACCCCATGGCCGCGCGCTGGGGGCGCTGAAGCGCACCCCGCGCGGCGTCGGAAAGCGTCATCCGGCGACGGATAAGCGCCTGGTTACGTCACGAAAAGGTCACGGGAAGATAAAATTCAACTTTTCTCGTGCTGGGAGCTGTCCTATACTGCCAACCAAACAATCCCCCGGCCGTCGCCGGCTCTCCGGCACGCCCGACTGTCGGGGGGGGCTTCACGCCACGTGTAACACCGCACCGAGTTCCGCCGATGGAGCGGGGGACGCCCGACACCCGTCGGGTCCCCGCCGCCGACCGAGGGCGGATCGCCGAACCAAGGAGAATCCCAGAATGTCTGTACTGAGCACTCTGCGCCACGCCGGTCGCAAGACCGTCGCCGGCGTCGCCGCGCTCGCCACGGCGGCCGGTCTCATGGTCGCCGGGGGCGGCGTCGCCCAGGCCCAGGGCAACCGCGACTGGCTGCGCCCGGACGCCACCGGCACCTGCGAGTGGGACGGCGTGGGCTACTGGGTCCAGCGCTGCGACGTCTGGTCGCCGGCCATGGGCCGCAACATCACCGTCCAGATCCAGCCCTCCGGCCGCGGCGGCAACGCCGGCCTCTACATGCTCGACGGCCTGCGTGCCACCGACGTCTCCAACGCCTGGCTGGTGGACACCAACGCCGCCGCCACCTACACGGACAGCAACATCACCCTCGTGATGCCGGTCGGCGGCGCGGCCTCCTTCTACGCGGACTGGAACGGCCCGGCCACCTACGACCTGGAGAACCCGGTCAACTACCAGTGGGAGACCTTCCTGACCTCCGAGCTGCCGGCCTACCTCGAGGGCAACTTCGGCGTGGCCCGCGACAACAACTCGGTCCTGGGTCTGTCGATGGGCGGCACCGCCGCGCTGACCACCGCCGCCAAGCACCCGCAGCAGTTCCGTCAGGCCATGTCCTTCTCCGGCTACCTGACCACCACGATGCCGGGCTGGCAGACCATGATGCGCGCCGCGCTGCTCGACGCCGGCCTGTACAACCTGAACAACATGTACGGCTCCGTGCTCAGCCCCCGCCGCTTCGAGAACGACCCGTTCCTGAACATGGAGGGCCTGCGCGGCAAGGACGTCTACATCTCCGCCGCTAGCGGCGTCGCCGGCCCGCAGGACGCCGGCTACCTGCCGGAGCACCAGGCCGCCGGTGCCGCCCTCGAGGGTGCCTCCCGCGTGTCCACCCAGGCGTGGGACGCCAAGGCCCGCGCCCAGGGCATCAACTTCACCGCGGACTACCCGGCGACCGGCCTGCACAACTGGACCAACTTCGCCGACCAGATGCACAAGACGAAGGGCCGCGTGCTCGACGTCATGAACGCGCACTGATTGACTCTCTGATGTGAGGGCCGACGGAGTCGGTCCCCGCCGGAGCATCACGGCGCCGTCGCCCCTCGGGGCGGCGGCGCCTTTCGTGTGCGGAAGTTCTGTGCGTTTCCTCCGCGTGTCACTTTCCAAACTCTCAAGTTGTACTTAAACTTGATGGCGACCTAGCGGACCGGGCGTTCCCGGATCCGGGCAGGCGACGTCCCGGAGGAGGGGAACCTCCGGGGCCGCACCGCCAACACGGGTCGCGAGTCGACGTGCGCGCACGCCGTGCACGGGGCAGACCATCCAAGCGGACACCAGCGAAAGACACTTTAAGGACAGCTCATGCGTGACATGCTCCACCGCGCCTCCCGGCGACGTTCCCTCTTCCTCGCCGCCACCGCCATCCCGGTGAGCCTGGCTACCGCGGCCGCTCTCGCCCCCGCGGCGGGCGCCCAGTCGGCGCTGCCCGGCTCCAGCGGCAGCAGCCTGACCGACTCCATCGCCCCGAGCGGCGGCGAGCCGGAGCGCTCGCCCGTGCGCACGGAGTACCCGCAGATCGACGGCCTGCCCGAGGGCGTCTCCATCGACCACGTCGACTGGCTGACCAACCGCCGCATCGCGATCTACATCAAGTCCGCCGCCATGCCGGACAAGCCGATCCAGGTCCAGATGCTGCTGGCCCGCGACTGGCACACCGACCCCGAGGCCACCTTCCCGGAGGTCTGGGCCCTGGACGGGCTGCGCGCCCGCGAGGACCACAGCGGCTGGACCATCGACACCAACATCGAGCAGTTCTACGCGGACAAGAACGTCAACGTCATCCTGCCCGTCGGCGGCGAGTCCTCCTTCTACTCCGACTGGCTGGAGCCGGACAACGGCAAGCACTACATGTGGGAGACCTTCCTCATGGACGAGCTGATCCCGGTGTTGCGCAACGGCTACCGCTCCAACGGCGAGCGCGCCGTGGTCGGCATCTCCATGGGCGGCACCGCGGCGGTCAACCTCGCCGAGCGCAACCCGGAGATGTTCAAGTTCGTCGGCTCCTTCTCCGGCTACCTGGACACCACCAGCCCGGGCATGCCCACGGCCATCCGCGCGGCCCAGACCGACGCCGGCGGCTACAACACCACCGCCATGTGGGGCCCGGACGGCTCCCAGGCCTGGATCGACCACGACCCGAAGCTGGGCGTCGAGGCCCTGAAGGGCAAGACCGTCTACGTCTCCGCCGGCAGCGGCAAGGAGGACCAGCTCGGCCGCGCCCAGGGCAACCTGGCCGGCATGGGCCTCGAGGTCATCTCGCGCATGACCAGCGAGACCTTCGTCAACCGCGTCAAGGCCGCCGGCGTGGAGCCGGTCGTGCACTTCCGCCCCTCGGGCGTGCACTCCTGGGAGTACTGGCAGTTCGAGATGACCCAGGCCTGGCCCTACATCGCCGAGACTCTCGGCGTGCCGAAGGAGGGCCGCGGCGCGGACTGCGCCCCCATCGGCGCCATCGCCGCGGCCACCAGCAACGGCGTCATCGGCTCCTGCGTCAACAACGAGTACGACACCGGTGGGAACGGCAAGGCCCAGGACTTCCGCGGCGGCACCGCCTACTGGTCCCCGGACACCGGCGCCCACGCCCTCTTCGGCGCGATCAACGCCCGCTACGCCGAGCTCGGCGGCGCGAACTCCTGGCTGGGCTTCCCCAAGACCGGCGAGCTCAAGACCCCGGACGGGGTCGGCCGCTTCGTCCACTTCGAGCACGGCTCGATCTACTGGACCCCGGAGACCGGCGCCCACGCCATCCCGGGCGACATGTTCCGCCACTGGGGCTCCACCGGCTACGAGAAGGGCGACCTGCGCTACCCGACCGGCGAGCCGCTCGAGCGCGACGGCGGCATCATCCAGGCCTTCCAGGGCGGCTGGCTCGTGCGCGACAAGGCCGGCGAGAACCACTGGGTGCGCGGCGCGATCGCCGAGAAGTACGGCGAGATGGACGGCCCGGGCAGCGAGCTGGGCTTCCCCACCAGCGACGAGAAGCTCATCCAGGGCGGCGCCTTCCAGGAGTTCGAGAACGGCAACATCTACTGGTCGCCGAACACCGGCGCCCACTTCATCCGCTACGGCGGCATCTTCGACGCCTGGGGCAAGCACCGCTGGGAGCAGGGCAAGTACGGCTACCCGACCGAGGACCACCAGAACCTGCCGGGCGGCGGCGAGTCCGTCACCTTCGAGCACGGCCGGATCTCGCAGTCCAACGGCGTGGTCAAGGAGGACTGACCCGTGTCCCTTCGATTGACGACGCCCGCGCGGCGCACGTTTGCGGCACTGTGCGCCGTCGGCTGCCTGACGCTCGCCGCCTGCGGCGGCGAGGCCACCGTCGAGCACTCCGACGCCACCGGTGCCCCGGAGGCCTCGACCTCCGCGGCCGACAAGCATGACAAGGACAAGGAGAGCACGTCGGAGACGACGTCGCAGAAGGCCGACTCCCACCGCACCGCCGACGAGTCCGAGGGTGACCTCGGCGCCCGCGAGGTCGACGAGGTGCCCAGCGGGGCACCGGCCGCCGACCCCGCCGAGGCCGACTACCTGAAGGTCCTCGACGAGAAGGGCATCCGCACCGCCGACGACGCCGACCAGCTCGTCGGGCTGGCGCGCACCGTCTGCGCCGAGGACAACGAGGACGGCGGCCGGGTGACGGCCGAGGCCGTGGCCGGCCAGCTCGTCGAGCAGCGCAAGACCGCTCTGAGCCAGCAGGACGCCGCTCAGTTACTGGTTGACACCGCGCGTGCGGAATACTGCTGACCCATGAGAAAGACTCTGACGGTCATCGCCGTCATCGCCGTGGTGCTGCTCATCGGCGCCGGGGTGGTGCGGTGGCAGAACACCCGTGAGACAGAGGGGCCGGGACCCGGCCCCCAGCCCACGGACACGCTCGGCGGCGGCGAGACGACCCCCGGCCAGCCCGACTGGTGCCCGGAGGTGGAGTTCATCTCCGCGCCCGGCACCTGGGAGTCGGCCGCGGACGACGACCCGATCCACCCGCAGGCCAACCCGGAGTCCTTCATGCTCAAGGTCTCCGCGCCCCTGCAGGAGCGCTACCCCGAGGACCAGGTCAAGGTGTGGACGCTGCCGTACACCGCGCAGTTCCGCAACATCAACGCCGACCACGAGATGAGCTACGACCAGTCCCGTCAGGAGGGCACGGCCAAGCTCAAGGGCGAGCTCAAGCTCACCCACGACCAGTGCCCGCAGACCGACTTCGTGCTCGCCGGCTTCTCACAGGGCGCGGTGATCGTCGGCGACGTCATCGCCGAGATCGGCACCGGCCAGGGCATCATCCCCGCCGAGCGGGTGCGCGGCGCGGCCGTCGTCGCCGACGGCCGGCGCGTGCCCGGCGTGGGCGTGGTCCCCGGAACCCAGGTCTCCGGCGTGGGTGCCGAGGTGGCGCTCGCGCCGCTGAGCAAGCTGGTCCAGCCGATCGTGCCGGGGGCGACGATGCGCGGCGAGCGTGTCGGCGGCTTCGGCGAGCTCAACGACCGCACCATGGACATCTGCGCGCCGGACGACAGCATCTGCGACGCCCCGCGCGACGTCGGCAACGCCCTCGGGCGCGCCCGCGAGCTCGTGGAGGCCAACGGTGTGCACGCGCTCTACGCCTACAACGAGCACGTGGTGCCCGGCACCACCACCGACCAGTGGCTCATCGGTTGGGCGCAGGGCCTCATCGACCAGTGACCCGGCCCCGCTGAAGCACTGACCCGGGCCCGGCGCGGAACGTGCCGGGTGTCCCGGTTCCCGGACGCGGTGGTGGGCCTCATGCTATTTTCTTCGTCAAAGTAATAAATCGGCCGAGGGGCACGATGTGCCCCGTGGACCCCGACAACGACCGAGGGGCTCGGCGACGCGCCCAAAAGGAGAAGCGATGGATCTGACCGCGGCCATGGGCCGGTTCTTCAACGAGAAGGGCGAGATCACCCTCGTCCCCCAGCTGACGCTGGCCGGGCTCGGCGAGCTGCTCTACCAGGCCGACGTCGCGGCCGGGGGAGGGGACCGCGTGGTCCTGCGCGCCTGGGACTTCTCCGAGAGCCTCGAGGGCACCGCCACCGAATACACCCGCACCCACGTCAACACCCGCATCAAGGCCGTGGCCGGGCGCCTCCAGCAGGTCGGCCGCCCCGGCGAACGCGTGGCCATCCTGGCCGGCAACTCCCCGGAGTACATCTTCTCCTTCATGGGCGCCCTCTACGCGGGCCTGATCCCCGTGCCGCTCTACGACCCCAACGAGCCGGGCCACGCCGAGCACCTGCGCGCCGTCTTCGACGACTCGAAGCCCTCGGTCGTGCTGACCAACTCGGCCTCCGCGCGCGCCGTGCGCGCCTACTTCGCCGACCGCCCCGGCCCCGAGCGCCCGCGCATCATCGCCGTCGACGCCCTGCCGGACTCGCTCGCCGAGGCCTGGAAGAACCCCGCTGAGCTCGTCGCCGCGGCGGGCATCGAGCCGCCGGCCGCCCCGGTCGACCTGCCCGCCTTCCTGCAGTACACCTCCGGCTCGACGCGCACCCCGGCCGGCGTGCAGCTGACCAACCGCTCGATCTTGACCAACGTGCTGCAGATCTTCCGCGCCGCCCAGCTGAAGACCCCGCTGCGCCTGGTCGCCTGGATCCCGCTGCACCACGACATGGGCATCATCCTGGCCGCGTTCGTGACCATCCTCGGTCTGCAGAACGAGATCATGGCCCCGCGCGACTTCATCCAGCGCCCCGCCCGCTGGATCCGCCAGCTCGACCGCACCGAGGGCGAGGACGGCGACGTCAACGTCTACACCGTGGTCCCGAACTTCGCCCTGGAGCTGGCCGTGCGCTACGGCATGCCCGCCGAGGGCGAGTCGCTCGATCTGAGCGCGCTCGACGGCATCATCGTCGGCTCCGAGCCGGTCACCGAGCGCTCCATCGAGTCCTTCATCGAGGCCTTCACCCCCTACGGCCTGGAGCGCAGCGTGCTGCGTCCCTCCTACGGCCTGGCCGAGGCCTCGCTGCTGGTGACCACCCCGCAGAACCCGGAGCGCCCCGTGATCTCCCGCTTCGACCGCGACGCCCTGGGCGAGGGCCGCGTCGAGTTCGTCGACCGTGACGCGGAGAACGGTGTGACCTTCATCTCCAACGGCCAGGTCGTCGAGCCGCAGCGCCTGGTCATCGTGGACCCGGAGACGCGCACCGAGGTCGTCGACGGCACCATCGGCGAGCTGTGGACCCACGGCGAGAACGCCGCCGCCGGTTACCTCGACCGCCCCGAGGACACCGCCGCGACCTTCAACAACACCCTGGCCGGCCGCATCGACGAGGGCGGCCACGCCGCCGACGCCCCCGACGAGGGCTGGATGGCCACCGGCGACCTCGGCGCCATCGTCGACGGCGAGGTCTACATCACCGGCCGCCTGAAGGACCTCATCGTCGTCGCCGGCCGCAACCACTACCCGCAGGACATCGAGTACACCGTCGGCGCGGCCACCGACCAGGTCAACTCCGACGCCGTGGCGGCCTTCTCGGTGCCCGGCGACGACGTCGAGGAGCTCATCGTGCTCGCCGAGCGCGCCGACGACGCCGACCCGGCCGGTGACGCCGCCGCCGTCGACGCCATCCGCGCCGCGGTCAGCCACACCCACGGCGTGGCCCCCACCGAGGTGCGCGTCCAGGACCCGGGCACCATCGCCCGCAGCTCCTCGGCCAAGATCGCCCGCCGCGTGGCGGCCAAGCGCTATCTCGCGGAGCGCGGCTGAGCAGATTCCCCACCGCGACCGCACCGGCGCCCGGCCCCGTGACCTCCAAAATGTCACGGCCGCCGGGCGCCCGCGCGATAACGGGGGTTAGTACCATCAACATCAGGACGTGGCCCACGGGCCACCCCGCAACACACGACGGACACGGAGGACACCCGCTCAATGGATGACGCCCGAGGCGGAGCCGCAATGACGGTCGAGGAGATGCAGGACTGGCTGCGCGGCTGGGTCGCCGATCAGACCGGCCTGGCACCCGAGGAGATCGGCGACGACAAGCCCCTGGAGAACCTCGGGCTGTCCTCCCGAGACGTCGTCGTCCTGTCCGGACAGCTGGAGAAACTCACCGGCACCCGGCTGGACGCGACCGTCGCCTACGAGTTCCCCACCATCGCGGCCCTGACCCGCCACGTCGTCAACGGCGGCTCCGCCGCCCCGCGCCCCACGGTGCCGGGCGCGCCCGCGCCGGGCACCACGGCGTCGGCAAGCTCCCTTCCGGAGCACCACGACATCGCCGTCGTCGGCATGGCCGCCCGATTCCCGGGCGCCAACGACACAGACGAGATGTGGGACCTGCTGGTCTCCGGGCGCTCCGGCACCTCCACCGAGCCGCCCGCCGGGCGCTGGTCGGAGTACGCCGGCGACGAGACCGTCAGCCGCAAGCTCGCCGAGCTGAACATGGCCGGCGGCTACTTCGACGACATCGCGTCCTTCGACGCCGAGTTCTTCGGCCTCTCCCCGCTCGAGGCGACGAACATGGACCCGCAGCAGCGCATCATGCTCGAGCTGACGTGGCGCGCCCTCGAGGACGCCCACCTGCCGGCCAACGAGCTGCGCGGCAAGCCCGTCGGCGTCTTCTACGGCTCGTCGAACAACGACTACGGCATGCTCATCACCGCCGACCCGGCCGAGGCCCACCCCTACGCGCTCACGGGCACCTCCAGCTCCGTGATCCCGAACCGCGTCTCCTACGCCTTCGACTTCCGCGGGCCCTCGGTCAGCGTCGACACCGCCTGCTCGTCCTCCCTGGTCGCCGTGCACGACGCCGTCAAGGCGCTGCGCTCCGGCGAGGCCGACGTGGCACTGGGCGGCGGCGTGAACATCATGGCCGCCCCGTTCGTGTCCACCGCCTTCGCCGAGCTCGGCGTGATCAGCCCGACCGGCGGCATCCACGCCTTCTCCGACGACGCCGACGGCTTCGTGCGCGGCGACGGCGCCGGCGTGCTCGTGCTCAAGCGCGTGGCCGACGCCGTGGCCGACGGCGACGAGATCCTCGCCGTGATCAAGGGCTCGGCCGTCAACTCCGACGGCCACTCCAACGGGCTGACCGCCCCGAACCCGGACGCGCAGGTCGACGTGCTGCGCCGCGCCTACGCCGACGCCGGGGTGGACCCGGCCACCGTCGACTACGTCGAGGCCCACGGCACCGGCACCATCCTCGGAGACCCGATCGAGGCCACCGCCCTGGGTGCGGTCCTCGGCGCCGGCCGTGAGCCCTTCGACCCGCTGCTGCTCGGCTCGGCGAAGACCAACTTCGGCCACACCGAGTCCGCCGCGGGCTCGGCCGGGCTGATCAAGGTCGTGCTGGCCATGCAGAACCGCACCCTGCCACCCTCGCTGAACTTCTCCGCGCCGAACCACTTCATCGACTTCGACGCCGAGCACCTCGAGGTCGTCGAGGACCCGCGCGAGTGGCCCGCCTACTCCGGGCACATGCTCGCCGGCGTCTCCGGCTTCGGCTTCGGCGGCACCAACGCCCACGTCGTCGTCGCCGAGTGGGACCCGGCCGACTACCCGAGCCTTCAGGCCGGCGGGCACACCGCCCAGTTGGCGGACCCGGAGGACCCCACCGTCCTGCTGCCGGTCTCCGGCCTGGTGCCCTCGCGCCGCAAGGCCGCCGCGGCCGCCCTGGCCGACCACCTCGAGGCGAACCCGGGCACCGACCTGGTCGCCCTCGAGCGCGCCCTGGCCGGCCACAACCACGGCCGCTCGCGCGCGATCGTGGCCGCCGATGACGTCGAGACCGCCGTCAACCGCCTGCGCAAGGTCGCCGACGGCGTGGTCTCCGTGGGCATCCGCGCCGCCGACGCCCCGGCGAGCACCGGCCCCGTCTTCGTCTATTCCGGCTTCGGTTCCCAGCACCGCAAGATGGCCAAGGAACTGTGCGCCCTCTCGCCGCTGTTCGCCGACCGCATCGACGAGCTCGACGAGACCGTGCGCTTCGAGTCCGGCTGGTCCATGTGCGAGATCATCGAGGACGACGGGCGGACCTACGACCTCGAGACCGCCCAGGTGACCATCACCGCCATCCAGATCGCGCTGACCGACCTGCTCGTCGAGCTCGGCGTGCGCCCGGCCGCCGTGATGGGCATGTCGATGGGCGAGTTCGCCGCGGCTTACGCCTGCGGCGGCGTCGACGCCCACGACGCGATGCTCATGGCCTGCCACCGCGCCCGCCTGATGGGCGAGGGCGAGCGCACGCTCAGCGAGGACCAGCTGGGCGCGATGGCCGTCGTGGAGCTGTCCGCCGAGCAGCTTGAGGAGCGCCAGGCCGCCGACGAGCGCCTCGCCGGCGTGGAGCCGGCCGTCTACACCGCCCCGGGCATGCTCACCGTCGGCGGGCCGCGCCAGGCCGTGCTCGACCTGGTCGCCGTCCTCGAGGAGGAGGGCAAGTTCGCCCGCGCGCTGAAGGTCAAGGGTGCGGGCCACACCAGCATGCTCGAGCCGATCATGGGCGAGCTCGAGGCCGAGATCCTGGGCGTCACCGGCCGCCCGATCACCGTGCCGCTGTTCTCCTCGGTGGACCGCGGCCGCGTCTACGAGCCCGGCGAGGCCCCGCACGACGCCGAGTACTTCCTGCGCTGCACCCGCCACTCCGTCTGGTTCGAGGACGCCACCCGCCTCGCCTTCGAGCGCGGCCACTCCACCATGGTGGAGATCGCCCCGAACCCGGTGGCGATCATGGGCCTGATGAAGACGGCCTTCTCCGTGGGCCGCGGCGACGCCAAGCTGCTCTTCGCGCTCAAGCGCAAGGTGCCCACCGCCCATTCGATGCGCGACCTGCTCGCCGAGATGTACGTCGCCGGCGCCCCGGTCGACCTGCTGGGCCTGCACGGCTCCGGCGAGATCGCCGCGGCACCGGGCACCCCCTTCAAGCCGCAGCACTTCTGGACGGCCGCGCGCCCCTCGGCCGGCTCGCGCGCCGGACTGCCCGGCAACCGCGTGACCCTGCCCGGTGGCACGGTGGCCTTCGCCGCCGACGCCGCCGAGGTGCCCAGCACCGTCGCGCTGCTGGAGTCCGCGGCTGCCGCCGTCGACCCCGAGGCGCGCCTGGTCGCCAGCGAGGAGCCCGGCTCCCTGCCCGCGGCCGGCGAGGTGACCACCGTGGTCACCCGATCGCTCGGCGGGCTCAACGTCGAGGTGCACGCCGTCTCCGAGGCGGGTGTCACGCACCGTGTGGCGGAGGGCTTCGCCCTGGCTGCCGGGCTGGGCGGGATTTCCGACGTCGCGCAGTCCAACCTGGGCGTCGCACCCGTCGCCGCCCCGGCCGCCGACGAGCCCGTCGTGGACCCGACCGCGGCACCGGCGGCCGCGCGCTGGGACCCCGAGAGCGGCGAGACCGTCGAGCAGCGCCTGCGCGCCATCGTCTCCGAGTCGATGGGCTACGACGTCGACGACCTGCCCGTCGAGCTGCCGCTGATCGACCTCGGCCTCGACTCCCTGATGGGCATGCGCATCAAGAATCGCGTGGAGAACGACTTCCAGATCCCGCCGCTGCAGGTCCAGGCGCTGCGCGACGCCTCCGTCGCCGACGTGATCACGATGGTCGAGGACCTCGTCGCGCAGGGCACAGCGGCTGGCGCCGCTGCGCCTGAGGACGGGAACGCCGCCGAACCGGAGGCAGCTGCGTCCGACGCCGACGCTGAATCGCAGGACTCCGAGGGCTCTGACGCCGAGGAGACCGCCGACGCCGCGGCCGCCGACGCGGACACCGCCGGGGCCGGCACCAAGGCCGAGGCGATCGCCGCCGTCGCCCCGCGCGACGCTGCCGAGCGCATGGCCTTCGGCACCTGGGCCGGCATGACCGGCGCCGCCGTTGCCGGCGTGACCCACCCGCTGCCCGCGATCGACGCGGACACCGCGGCCAAGATCGCCGAGCGACTCACCGAGCGCTCCGGCATCGAGGTCTCGGCGGCGGACGTCACCGCCGCCGAGAGCGTGGCCGGGTTGGCCGACCTCGTGCGCGCCGGGCTGGAGAGCCCGGTCGACGGCAACGTCCGCGTGCTGCGCGAGCGCCCTGAGGGCTCCGAGGCACCCGCGGTGGTCATGTTCCACCCGGCCGGCGGCAACTCGGCGGTCTACCAGCCGCTGACCCGCCGCCTGCCCGAGGACGTGCCCGTCTACGGCATCGAGCGCCTCGAGGGCCCGCTCGCCGAGCGCGCGACGGCCTACCTCGACGACATCCGCCGCATCGCCGACGGCCGCCCGATCGTCCTCGGCGGCTGGTCCTTCGGCGGGGCGCTGGCCTACGAGGTCGCCCACCAGCTCAAGGACTCCGACGTCGAGGTCGCGCTCATTGCGCTGCTCGACACCGTGCAGCCCGCCGAGCCGGCCCCGGACACCCTCGAGGAGACCAAGGCCCGCTGGGGCCGCTACGCCGCCTTCGCCAAGAAGACCTACGGCCTGGACTTCCCGGTGCCCACCGAGCTGCTCGAGACCGCCGGCGAGGACGCCGTGTTGGGCATGCTCGGCCAGTACCTCGCCCAGGCCGACCCGGCCGAGCACAGCCTGGCCGCCGGTGTGCTCGAGCACCAGCGCGCCAGCTTCGCGGACAACCGCATCCTCGACCGCCTCGACCTGAGCGTGTGGGCGGACGTCACGGTGCCCGTGGTGCTCTACCGCGCCGAGCGCATGCACGACGGCGCCATCGAGCTCGAGCCGGCCTACGCCCGCATCAACCCGGACGGCGGCTGGGCCGCCATCGTCGACGACCTCGCGATCGTCCAGCTGCACGGCGACCACCTCGGCGTGGTCGACGAGCCGGAGATCGCCACCGTGGGTGCCGACCTGACCGGGCGCGTGCGCCGCGTCGAGCAGGGCGCGGCCCCGAACCTGCCGACGGAGGCGGAGGCCGCGAAGGCCGCCGCGGCCGCCGCGAAGAACGACAACGACACGACGGAATCGAGTGATCGCGCGTGACAGAGTCCGCAGAGTCCACCGCGAAGGCGGGGGCCGCCGAGGCCCCGGAACCCGACCTGAGCACCACGGCCGGCAAGATCGCCGACCTGGAGGCCCGCCTGGCCCGGGCGCAGGACCCGGGCAGCGAGCGTTCCCGCAAGAAGCGTGACGACGCCGGGCGCACCACCCCGCGCCAGCGCATCGCCGCGCTCGTCGACGAGGGCTCCTTCACCGAGATCGGTGCCCTGGCCAAGACCCCGGGCGTGGCGGACGCCTACTACTCCGACGGCGTGGTCACCGGCTTCGCCCGCGTCGACGGGCGCCCCGTGGTCGTCTACGCCCACGACAAGACCGTCTACGGCGGCTCGGTGGGTGTGACCTTCGGCCGCAAGGTCGTCGAGGTCATGGACATGGCCATCAAGATCGGCTGCCCGGTCATCGGCATCCAGGACTCCGGCGGCGCGCGCATCCAGGACGCGGTGACCTCGCTGGCGATGTACTCGGAGATCGCGCGGCGTCAGCTGCCGCTGTCCGGGCGCAGCCCGCAGATCTCCGTGATGCTGGGCAAGTGCGCCGGCGGCGCCGTCTACGCCCCGGTGACCACCGACTTCGTCATCGCCGTCGACGGCGAGACCGAGATGTACGTCACCGGCCCGGCCGTCATCAAGGAGGTCACCGGCGAGTCGATCTCCTCGGCCGAGCTCGGCGGCGCGCGGCGCCAGGAGCAGAACGGCAACGTCTCGCTCGTCGCCGAGAGCGAGGAGGACGCCCTCGAGATGGTCCGCGACCTGCTCGCGCACCTGCCCTCGACCTGCTTCGACGACCCGCCCGTGCTGCCGGCGTCCTCCGACGAGGAGATCGCCGACGCCGTGGAGCTCGACTCGTTCATGCCGGACGACACGAACGCCGGCTACGACATGATGGAGCTGCTCGCCCAGCTCGGCGACGACGACGAGCTGATCGAGATCCAGGAGGGCTACGCCCAGAACCTGATCTGCGCGCTGGGGCGCGTCGACGGCCGCACCGTCGGCTTCGTTGCCAACCAGCCGCTGCAGTACGCCGGCTGCATCGACGCCGACGCCGCGGACAAGGGCGCGCGCTTCATCCGCATCTGCGACGCCTACAACATCCCGCTGATCTTCGTCGTGGACACCCCCGGCTACCTGCCGGGCGTGGCCCAGGAGGAAGCCGGCCTGATCCACCGCGGCGCGAAGCTCGCCTTCGCCGTCGTCGAGGCGACCGTGCCCAAGGTCGCGCTGATCGTGCGCAAGGCCTACGGCGGCGCGTACGCGGTGATGGGCTCGAAGAACCTCACCGGCGACATCAACCTGGCCTGGCCGACCGCGCAGATCGCCGTGATGGGCTCGGCGGCCGCCGCCGTGATGATCCAGGGCAAGCGCATCGCCGCGGCCCCGCCGGAGCAGCGCGAGGCGATGAAGAAGATGTTCATGGACTTCTACGACCAGAACATGACCAGCCCCTACGTCGCCGCCGAGCGCGGCTTCCTCGACGCGATGATCCAGCCGCACGAGACCCGCATCGCCCTGCGCCGGGCGCTGCGCCAGCTCGCGGACAAGGACACCCGCGACCTGCCGAAGAAGCACACGATCTCGCCGCTGTGACCGTCCGGCGGCCCAGGCGGTCACCCCGGCGGCCGCCCGCCGCGCCGCTTGGGTAACGCCGCACGTAACGGATACGATTGACCATCTGTGGCGCGGGTCCGCGCCGCTCCGGAGGGCGGGGCTCGCGAGAGCCCGGCCCGGTCCCGCCAACCAAGCAACACCCCGTTTACCCGAGGAGGCTCCCCGTGATCAGCAGCGCCATCGACATCGTCGGCGATCTCGTCAACTACGTCGTCATGATCTTCAACCAGCTCATCCACCTGGTCAGCTGAGCTTGAACCCCCGATGACCCGGTCCGCGCCCCCGCGCGGGCCGGGTTTTTCCGTGCCTAGCGGCGCGACTCGACCACGGAGGCGACCCCGCGCCAGCCGAGCATGAGCAGCGCGGACATGGTGCCCGCGACGATCATGAAGGACCAGTGCGGCACCGCGCCGTGCTTCACACCCCAGATGGTCAGGCCGCACACCACGGTGATCAGCCAGACCATCAGGCCGCCGGAGCGCACGCGCCGGCCGTCGCGGCCGGTCAGGGCGGCCACGCCCCAGCCGAGCACGACGCCGAGGGCGAAGGGCCACAGGGTGGACAGCCAGCCGGCGAAGTTCAGCGGCATGTCCTCTGACTGGTGGGCGATGCGCGCCAGGAGCGCGAAGACCCCGATCGCGACGATGTCCCCGGCCATGGCGGGGAGGTTCAGCTTCTTCTGCATGCCTTCCATTGTGGCCCACCGCGGCGCGCGCGGGAAGTCCGGTAGCTCAGTCGCGGCGGCCCAGCAGCCACTGGACGAAGAAGACGAGCCAGCCCACGGCGGCCAGGCCGACGAAGCTGACCGCGCGGAAGACGAAGACACCGCCGACCGCCGCGGCCGAGGGGATCTGGGCCAGCGGGACGAGCAGCGAGACCATCGCCACGTCGACCGGCCCCAGCCCGCCCGGGGTGATCTGCGCCTGGCCGACGAGCTTGGCCAACAGGAAGGCCAGCACCGTGCCGGAGAGCGTCGGCTCGACGCCCACCGAGATCAGGCAGGCGTAGAGGCAGGCGATCTCGAGGCACCAGTTCGCGATCGCCCAGAACAGCGCCAGCCCCAGCATGCGCGGCGGCACGTCGACCGCACCGAGCTCGTCGACGAGCTCGCGGAACTTGTCCACCCAGCGGTCCTCGGGCGCGCGGGTGAGCCGGTTGAAGCGGCGCAGCACCGCCTCGACCCAGCGCTGCACGGTCTGCGGGTTGCGGCCGAGCCACCGGAAGGCGGCGACCAGCGCCACGAGCACCAGAATCGAGCTGATCAGCGTCAGCGGGTTGATCGAGGCGTCGAGGAAGAGCACCGCGCACAGGCCGAGCACGGCCATGCCCGCACCGGCGAGCACCCCGGAGATGACCAGGTACCAGGCGGCGACCACGGAACCGGCACCCCAGGCCTTCTGACGCAGGAAGATCATCGTCGCCGAGACGGCCGGCCCGCCCGGCAGGGAGGCCGACCACGCGTTGGCCGCCAGGCCCAGCATGTTCGCCGCCCACCGGCCCACGCGCACCCCGGCGCCGCGCAGCAGGACGACCATCATCTCCGCCTGCGCGAACATGGCGCCGGCCAGGGCGAGCACGCCGAGGGCGATCCAGCGACCGTCGGCCTCGCGCACGTGGTGCACGCCCTTGTCGATCACGTCGGTGTTCTCGTGCAGCACCCACGCCAGGGCGGCCAGCAGCACCGCGACGACGCCCACGCGCACCCACGGGTTGCGCCACAGCCGCAGCGGATTGCGCTCCGAGGTCACGCCCTAGTCCCGGTCCTCTTTGCCGAGGCGGCGCATCAGCTCGTCGAAGGGCACCAGGCTCGAGTCCTGGTCGGTGGTGCGCCCGCCGCGGGCGGCCTCGTGGGAGTCGCGCGGCACGGCAGCGGAGACGGCGAGCTCACCGCCGGCGGCGACGGGCGCGGCGTCGTCAAGCACCGCGGCGTCGTCAATCTCACCGTCACTGTCACGCGCCACGTCAGTCTCACGCGCGACGGCGCGCTCGGAGGCGACGGCCTCGCCGTGGCCCATGCGGCGGTAGACGGCGCGCACCCACCCGGGCGCCCACCAGTTGTCCTCGCGCAGCAGGTGCATCACGGCGGGCACGAGCATCATGCGGATGACGGTGGCGTCGAGCAGCAGCGCGGCGATCATGCCGAAGGCGATGTACTTCATCATCACGATCTCGGAGAAGCCGAAGGCGCCGGCGACGACAATCATGATCAGCGCGGCGGCGGTGATGATGGAGCCGGTGTGGGCGGTGCCGAACTTGATCGAGGTGTCGGTCGTCTCGCCGCGGTGTCTGGCCTCGACCATGCGGGAGACGAGGAAGACCTCGTAGTCGGTGGACAGGCCGTAGACGATGGCGATGATCAGCACCAGTACCGGGCTCATCAGCGGGCCCGGGGTGAAGTTGAACAGCCCGCCGCCGAGGCCGTCAACGAACATCAGCGTCAGCACGCCGAGGGTCGCGCCCAGGCCCAGCAGAGTCATGATCACGGCCTTCGCCGGCAGGATCAGCGAGCCGAAGACCAGCGCCATGAGCAGGAAGGTCGCCGCGACGATGTAGAGCGCCATCCAGGGCAGTTTGTCGAAGAGCGCCTCGATGGACTCGATCTCCATCGCCGGGGTGCCGGCGACGTAGACGTCCACGCCCTCGGGCGCCTCGATGGCGCGCAGCTCGTCGACCACCTGCTCGTTGTGGGCGCGGTCGGTCACGCCGGCGGAGAGCACGGTGGTGCCGTCCTCGGTCGGCGAGGCGGAGAAGCGCCCGGTCAGGTTCGGCACGGCCGCCGCCTGGCGGTAGACCTCGGCGAGCTGCCGGTTGTCCGCGCCGGTGACCACGAGCTTGACCGGCTCGGTGCGGAACTGCGGGAACTCCTCGTCGAAGGCGGCCTGCGCGGTGCGCGTGTCGTTGTCCGGCGGCAGGTAGGTCTCGTTGATGCCGCCGAAGGTGATGCCCACGACCGGGATCGCCAGCGCGACGAGCACGCCCGCGACGCCGACGGTGACGGCCTTGGCGTGGCGCATCGCCCAGGCGGGCAGGCGCCACCAGATCGTGTCCTCGAGGCGGCGGGCCGTGCGCGCGGTGCACCGCACCGACCAGCGGTCGATGTTGGTGCCGATCATGCCGAAGATCGCCGGCAGCACGGTCACCGAGAGCAGGGCGGCCAGGCCGACCGCGGAGATCGCGCCGTAGGCCACGGACTTCAGGAACGCCTGCGGGAAGACCATCAGGCCGGACAGGGCCACGGCGACCATGCCCGCGGAGAAGACCACGGTCTGCCCGGCGGTGGCGGTGGTGGTGGCCACCGCCTGCGGCACCGGCCGGCCCTTGTCCAGCTCCTCGCGGAAGCGGGAGACCATGAACAGCCCGTAGTCGATGGCGAGTCCCAGGCCCAGCAGGGTGACCACGGACTGGGCGAAGACGTTGACCTGGGCGACCCCGGCGAGCGCGGAGAGCACGCCGAGCGAGCCGAGGATGGAGAGCACGCCGACGATCAGCGGCATCGCGGCGGCGACCACGGAGCCGAAGACGAGGATGAGCAGGATGCCCACCACCGGCAGGGCGACCAGCTCGGCGCGCTGGACGTCGGCGGCCATGCCCTCGTCCAGCGAGTCGGCCACGGCGGTGGCACCCGCGACCTGCAGCTCGACGCCCTCAGGCAGGTCCTGGCCGCGCAGGTCGTCCTCGACCGCGCGGAAGTCCTTGAGCGTCTGCTCGCCGTCGCCGCGCAGCGAGACCGCGGCGAAGGCGGCGGTGCCGTCCTCGTCGATCAGCTGCCGGTTGTGGCCGTCGAAGTAGCTGGTCACCGACTCGATCTGGTCAGGGTGCTCGGACTTGAGCCGCTCGATCTGCCCCGCGATCTCGGAGCTGGTGTCCTCGCGGGAGAGCACGCCCGGGTCCGCCGAGTAGAGCAGGATGACGTCGCCGCTGTTGTCGCGGCCGAAGGTCTCCTGCTCGATCTGCGCGCCGACGGTCGAGTCGGCGCCCGGGTCCTCCCAGCCCTCCTGGCTGAGCCGGTCGTCCAGGCGCATGCCGAAGGTCAGGTAGAGCAGCGCGATGAGCGCGACGACGACCACCGGGACGAGGCGACGGTGGCGGTAGGCGAAACGCCCCCAGGCGTGGAACATGGTGTCCTCCCGGGTCTAGTCGGTGAGAGCGGTGAGCGGACGGAACGGCTGCAGCCAGGCGCCGCCCTCGGGCAGGTTGTCCAGGTTGACGCGTGGCAGCGGCTCGCGGAAGACGCCGTCGATGTCCTCGAGGTCGACGAAGTCGAAGTTCTCCGCGTGCACGGCCCAGGAGGCGTGCTCGTGGAAGCCGAGGACGGTGACGGGCAGGCCCTCGTCGGTCAGCTCGTCGATGAGCCCGCGGAAGTTCTGCCCGTCGGCGGAGGCGACGACGAGCCCGCGCAGCGTGCCCTCGGCGTGGCGGCGTCGGATGTGGGCGAGCATGTCGGGGTCGACGTCGGAGTCGTCGGTGGTCTTCGGCTTGGCGAAGACGGCGAAGCCGATGTTGCGCAGCGCCTCGACCCAGGGGCGGACGTTCTCCGCCGCGCCCGGGGTGACGTTGGTGAACACGGTGGCCTCCGGCAGGACCTGGCGGCCGGTCTCCTCGCCGAGGCGCGCCGCACGCGCGACGAGCCAGCGGCCGACGGCGTCGAAGCGCGGCCGGTGCACCGAGGTGGGCCGCCCGCCCAGGATCGCGCCGAGGCCCATGTCGAGGTTCGGCGCGTCCCAGACCAGCAGCAGCCCGTCCGGTCCGGGCTCGGCGCCCTCACGGTAGGGGTGGACGGTGGCGTGCTCGTGGGTGCCTGCGTTCATGTGCGTCATTATCGCGCATCGCCGCCTTCGCGGTCGCTTGCCGACGCCGCGTCGGTCGCCGCGGGCGCGTCCGTGCGGCGCCACAGGAACTCGGTGATCTCGTGCTCGAGACGGTGGCCGCGGCCCTCGAACTTGGTGATGACCTGCCGGTCGGTCAGGATCGGGCACTCCGGCCAGGGCCAGCCCTTGTACTCCAGCAGCGGCTCGACGTCGACGAGCTCGGAGATCCACTCCGCGTAGTCGGCGTGGTCGGTGGCCACGTGCAGCACGCCGCCGGGCTTCAGCCGGGTGGCGATCAGGTGCAGCGGGCCGGACTGGATGATGCGGCGTTTGTGGTGGCGGGCCTTGGGCCAGGGGTCCGGGAAGAAGACGCGCACGCCGGAAAGGGACGCCGGCGGGATCATGCGGGCGAGCACCTCGATGCCGTCGCCGCGGACCATGCGGATGTTCTCCACGCCGTTACGCGTCAGGTTGCCGAGCATCTTGGCCAGACCGGGCTTGTAGAGCTCGGCGGCGATGACGTTGGTGCCCGGCTCCTTGAGCGCCATGGCGACAGTCGAGGTGCCGGTGCCGGAACCGATCTCGAGGACGGTCGGCGCGCCGGTGCAGCCGAACCAGGCGTCGAAGTCGATGGGACCGGAGTCCTCGGTGAGCACGGTGCCCAGCTCTGGGAAGCGCTCCTGCCAGAGGGCCTGCTGGTTGTCGGTCAGCGTGCCGCGGCGGAAGGAGACGGTGCCCAGGCGCGGGTAGTCCAGACCGTCGTGGAAGTCGGTCTGCGGGGGCCGCCCGGCGGGCAGCTCGCCGACGCCGCGGCCGGTCGTGTCGGGGGTGGTCATTGGCCTCATTGTTCCCGTAGGTCCCGTGAACTTCAATTCATCTCTCCCGTGAAGTCGGTCGCGTGACGTCGGTGGCGGCACCCGCAGCGGTTGCGCGCCGGGCGGGCACGGGGGACGATGCGGGCAACACACGGGGTGTGAGGGGAGGGGGAGCGCCGTGGCCGAGACGCCGCCGATCTTCGCGGCGGTCGCCGACTGGGTGGCCGCCCGCCCGCTGGGCTGCCCGGCCGCCGCGGCGCTGACCGACGTGCTCCACGCGCTGACCGGCCCGCCGCGCACGGCGCTCACGACGCTCGCGGCGCCCGACCCCGCCGACCCGGACGAACTGGCCGCGGTGGCCGCCGAGTTCGGCTGCGCCCGCCCCGCCTGGCCCGTCGTCGGCGCGGGCGTCGACGCCGTCGTGCTCGTCCACCCAGGTCCGCTGCCGCCCGGGCCCGCCGCGCGCCTGGCCTGCGGGCCGCAGCTCTTCTGCGTGGTCGACTGCGCGGCCGAGGCCCGCGCCGCGCTCACCGCCGGCGTCGACCCCGCCGCGCTGCTGGCCACCCGGGCGCGCATCCTCGCCGGCGAGCTACGGGCCCTGGCTCACCGCCTGCCCCGCCTGGCCACCCCGCTGCGCGAGTTGGCCGCGCTGTCTCTGGGAGAGATTGACGACGCCCCGGGCCCCGACGTCGCCGGTTCCCTCCCCGCCGGCGCGGCGGTCGCCGTGGCCGGACCCGACGCGCAGGCCTGCCGCCGGGTCGCCGCCCGCCTGCGGGAGGCGGGCGTGACGGTCACGGGTCCCGACGCCGCGGTGCTCGTCGCCGTCGCCCCGCCCGGCGGGTGGACGCCGGCCGACCACGCGGGGCTTGCCGCGGCGGGAGAGGGTCGCGCGGTCTTCTCCACCGCGCAGCTTCCGGCGGGGATCGGCGGCGAGCACGTCGCCGAGGCCGATCTTCCCGCCCGCCTGGCCGCTCCTCTTCCTCCCGCACCCGACGGGCGGGCCTGGCGAGCCGCGGCCGGGGTGGTCACCCGGCGCCGTCTGGCCGGGTTCGACCGGGAGCTCGCCCGCGCGCTGGCCGCCGGCGACCCGGAGTCCGGTCACCGCATCCTCGCCGGCGTCACTCCCGATGCGCGGCCAGGCGCCCCGGCGCGGCGCGAGGCCGAGCTGCGCGGGGCCCTCGGCGAGGCACTGCTGGTCGCCCTGCCCGCCGCTCTCGGGGCGGGCCTGGCCGTCGGGCGCACGCTCGGGGTGGGCGCGGGCGTGCTGGCCGCCGTGCTCGCAGGGCTTCTCATCGGCGCCGTACGCGGGCTGACGTCCCACCGCCGCCGCGGCCGGGCCGGGCTGGTGCGCGCCGTTGAGGACCTGCGCACCCGCGCCCGCGGCGGGGGAGGAGTGCCCGCCGGGCCCGGCGGCCCAGCCGGCGCCGGGGTGCGCTGGCTGCGCCGCCGCGGCACCGGGGTCACGGGCGGAGGTGCCAGGTGACGCAGTGGTGGGAGTTCCTCCTCGGTGGGCCGGGCGA
Organism: Corynebacterium sp. MSK006; assembly: GCF_030232385.1. Classification (NCBI taxonomy): domain Bacteria; kingdom Bacillati; phylum Actinomycetota; class Actinomycetes; order Mycobacteriales; family Corynebacteriaceae; genus Corynebacterium; species Corynebacterium sp. MSK006. The sequence goes on along the minus strand of NZ_JASPJZ010000006.1, from coordinate 63,121 downwards.
GGCGGAGCCCGCCGGCGAGCCGGGCGGCTCGGTGGTCGCCGGGCTGCCCGGGGCGGAGGACGCACTCGCCGTCGTCTCCGACCTCGACGGAGACGGCGTGGCCGACCACGCCACCGTCGTCGATGTGCAGGGCCGGCCCTTCGTCTTCGTCGCCGGGCCCGCCGACGGCGCGGTGCCCGCCGACGGTGAGTGGCAGGACGTCGGAAATCTCATGTCCGACGAAGTGGGACCACCGGATACCCCCGAAAGTGGTACGCCGCCGGTTTCGGGTCCCGTACGAAACCGCCGTTGGTTCTGGGTTTCCGGGCCATGACAGACGTCCAATAGTGATATTTGTCGTGGCCGCGGCCGCCGGGCGGCGCGATCACACACGGATCATTACTCTTGTGTATGTACGTGCAGATCCGAAAAGACGTGACCCTGAACCAGGAGTTTAAGTATGGCCACTGAGATCAAGGGCCTGGTCGGCCCGGCTCCCACCGAGAACGAGAAGCTGCTCGAATGGATCGCTGACGCGGTCGAGCTCTTCGAGCCGGAGAAGGTCGTCTTCGCCGACGGTTCCCGTGAGGAATGGGATCGACTGACCACCGAGCTCGTCGAGGCCGGCACCCTCATCCGGCTGAACGAGGAGAAGCGCCCCAACAGCTTCCTCGCCCGCTCGAACCCGTCCGACGTCGCCCGCGTCGAGTCTCGCACCTTCATCTGCACCGAGACCGAGGACCAGGCCGGCCCGACCAACAACTGGGCCCCGCCGCAGGCGATGAAGGAGGAGATGCTCGACAAGTACAAGGGCTCCATGCACGGACGCACCATGTACGTCGTGCCCTTCTGCATGGGCCCGATCAGCGACCCGGAGCCCAAGCTCGGCGTCCAGCTGACCGACTCCGCCTACGTCGTGCTCTCGATGTCCATCATGACCCGCATGGGTTCTGAGGCCCTGGACAAGATCGGCAAGGACGGCGAGTTCGTCCCCTGCTACCACTCCGTGGGCGCCCCGCTCGAGCCCGGCGAGGAGGACGTCGCCTGGCCGTGCAACGACACCAAGTACATCACCCAGTTCCCCGAGACCAAGGAGATCTGGTCCTACGGCTCCGGCTACGGCGGCAACGCCATCCTGGCCAAGAAGTGCTACGCGCTGCGTATCGCCTCCGTGATGGCCAAGGAGGAAGGCTGGATGGCCGAGCACATGCTCATCCTGAAGCTCACCAGCCCGGAGGGCAAGGTCTACCACGTCACCGGCGCCTTCCCGTCGGCCTGCGGCAAGACCAACCTGGCCATGATCACCCCGACCATCGAGGGCTGGAGCGCCGAGGTCGTCGGCGACGACATCGCCTGGCTGCACCTGCGTGAGGACGGCCTCTACGCCGTCAACCCGGAGAACGGCTTCTTCGGCGTCGCCCCGGGCACCGACTACAACTCCAACCCGATCGCCATGAAGACCATGGAGCCGGGCAACACCCTGTTCACCAACGTCGCGCTCACCGACGAAGGCGACGTCTGGTGGGAGGGCATGGGCGAGGCCCCCGACCACCTCATCGACTGGAAGGGCAACGACTGGACCCCGGACTCCAGCGAGAAGGCCGCCCACCCGAACTCCCGCTACTGCGTGCCGATCAAGCAGTGCCCGACGGCCGCCCCGGAGTACGACGACTGGAAGGGCGTCAAGATCGACGCCATCCTCTTCGGCGGCCGTCGCCCCGACACCGTCCCGCTGGTCACCCAGGCCCACAGCTGGCAGCACGGCACCATGATCGGTGCGCTGCTGTCCTCCGGCCAGACCGCCGCCGCCGAGGGTGCGGTGGGCACCCTGCGCCACGACCCGATGGCCATGCTGCCGTTCATGGGCTACAACGCTGGTGAGTACCTGCAGAACTGGATCGACATGGGTAAGCGCGGCGGCGACAGGCTGCCGGCGATCTTCCTGGTCAACTGGTTCCGCAAGGACGACGACGGCAAGATCATCTGGCCCGGCTTCGGCGACAACTCCCGCGTGCTCAAGTGGATCGTCGACCGCATCGAGGGTCGCGTCGGCGCCGACGAGACCGTGGTGGGCCACACCGCCCGCGCCGAGGACCTCGACCTCGAGGGCCTGGACACCACCGTCGAGGAGGTCAAGTCCTGCCTGACCGCCCCGGCCGAGAAGTGGGAGGCCGACCTCGAGGACAACCAGGAGTACCTGAACTTCCTGGGCACGCACGTCCCGCAGGAGGTCTGGGACGAGTTCGACAAGCTCAAGGAGCGCATCTCGGCCGCCCAGAAGTAGGCCGCGCACCCACCCGTAGCGCCTGACCCCGCCCGGCCGCACCGGTTTCGCACCGGCGTGGCCGGGTTTTCGGGTAGACCGGGGGACATGGGCGCAACGGACACGACGGACGACGGGGCGGGCCGGGGGAAGGGCCCGGAGAACACGGGCCGGGCCATCGAGGTCCGCGGCGCGCGGGTGCACAACCTGCGCGGCATCGACGTCGACGTGCCGCTGGATCAGTGGGTCGCCGTCGCCGGGGTCTCCGGCTCCGGGAAGTCCTCGCTGGCGATGGGGGTGCTCTACGCGGAAGGCTCGCGGCGCTACCTGGAGGCGCTCACGACCTACACCCGCCGGCGCATGGGCCAGGCGGCCTGCGCGGAGGTCGACTCGGTGCGCCACGTGCCGGCCGCGCTCGCGCTGCGCCAGCGCCCCGGGGTACCCGGGGTGCGCTCGACCTTCGGCACGGCCACCGAGCTGCTCAACGTGCTGCGCCTGATCTTCTCCCGGCTGGGCGCGCACGTGTGCCCGAAGGGCCACCGGCTGAAGCCCACGCTGGCGGTGGCCGCCGAGGAGGAGATCGCCTGCCCGGTCTGCGGGGCGCAGGTGCACGCGCCGGGGGCGGAGGAGCTGGCCTTCAACTCGGCGGGTGCCTGCCCGACCTGCGAGGGCACCGGCACCGTGCGCGAGGTCGACGACGCGGCACTCATCCGCGACCCGGACGCCTCCATCGACGCCGGCACGGTCATTCCCTGGCAGACCTTCGGCTTCAACGTCCAGCCGCAGATCGCCCGCGAGTTCGGCGTGCGCACCGACGTGCCGTGGCGGGAGCTGAGCGACCGGGAGCGCGAGATCGTGCTCGACGGGCCCGAGGAGAAGAAGCACATCGTGGTCACCACCAAGAAGGGCGTGCACGACCTCGACTTCACCTTCCGCAACGCCCGCCTGACCGTGACCTATGAGCTCCAGCGCGCCGACAGCGAGAAGCGCCTGGCGCGGGTCTCCCGCTTCCTCACCGAGCGTCGCTGCCCGGACTGCGCCGGCACCCGGCTCTCGCAGGCGGCGCGCACCCCGCTGGTCGCGGGGCTGAACCTCGCCGAGGCCACCGCCATGACCCTCGAGGACGTCGACGCGTGGGTCGCCGCGCTGCCGGGAAAGGCCCCGGAGCCGCTGCGCCCGATGGCCGCGGCACTCGCGGAGACCTTCGCCCACATGACCCGCCGACTGCTCGACCTGGGCCTGGGCTACCTGACGCTCGATCGGGCGGCGGCCAGCCTGTCGACCGGCGAGCGCCAGCGCGTGCAGCTGGCCCGCGCGGTGCGCAACGAGACCACCGGGGTGCTCTACGTCCTCGACGAGCCCTCGATCGGCCTGCACCCGGACAACGTGCGCGGGCTGGTCGGCGTGATCCGGGATCTCATCGCCGAGGGCAACTCGGTGGTCATGGTCGATCACGACCCGCAGGTGCTGCGCGAGGCCGACCACGTCATCGAGATCGGCCCCGGCGCCGGCGCGGCCGGGGGCGAGGTCGTCGCCGCCGGTACACCCCTCTCGCTTGCCGACGCCGCGGGCTCGCGCATCGGCGCGTACCTGACCGGTGCGCGCCGGGTCGCCGTGCGGGAGGCGGCCGACGACGTCTTCGCCCGCGGCGCGATTGAGCTGGCCACCGGCGCGGTGCACACCGTGCATCCGCTGGAGGTTTCGGTGCCGCGGGGGCGGCTGAGCGTGGTCACCGGCGTCTCCGGCTCGGGCAAGTCCACCCTGGTGCTCGACAGCCTGGTGCCCGCGCTCGAGGCGCAGTTGGACGGTTCCGCGCCGCCGGAGCACGTGCGCCGCCTTGCCGCCGAGGGTATCGGGCGGGTCAACGTCGTCGACGCCACGCCGATCGGGGTCAACGTGCGCTCGACGGTGGCGACCTACTCCGGGGTGTTCGACGAGGTCCGCCGCGCCTTCGCCCGGCTCCCCGAGGCTCGCCAGGCCGGGCTGAAGGCCGGCGACTTCTCCTACAACACCGGCTCGCTGCGCTGCCCGCGCTGCGAGGGCACCGGCCGGATCACCCTGGACGTGCAGTTCCTGCCGGACGTGGAGATCGCCTGCCCGCAGTGTTCCGGGGGGCGCTTTGCGGCGCGCGCCGGCGAGTTCACGCGGGCGTCGGCACGCGGTGAGGGGGCGGTGAGCCTGCCGAAGCTGATGGCGATGAGCGTCGATGAGGCGCGCGGGCACCTGGCGGACATGCCGAAGGTCTCCCGCCGGCTCGACGCGCTGGCCGAGGTGGGGCTGGGGTACCTGACCCTCGGCGAGGCCACACCCGGGCTTTCCGGCGGGGAGGCGCAGCGGCTCAAGCTCGCCGGCGAGCTGGGCAAATCACAGAAGAGGTCGCTCTTTATCTTCGACGAGCCGACGGTGGGCCTGCACCCGGACGACGTCGCTGTGTTGATCGGGGTGCTCGACCGGCTGCTCGAGAAGGGTGCGACGGTGCTGGTCATCGAGCACGACCTGGACATGATCGCCAACGCGGACTTCCTGGTGGACATGGGCCCGGGCGGCGGCGCCTCCGGCGGGCGCATCGTGGCGTGCGGCACCCCGCGCCAGCTCGCCGCGCGCCACGGCGAGACCGGCTCGGTGACGGGGCGCTACCTGGCCGAGCACCTGGGGGTCTAGCGGCTTTCCGGCCGGGCCTCTCGTGTGGCGCCATCCCCAGTCCCGGTTACGCACTGCGTGGAGCGAGGAGCCGTGTTATGTACAAGATGGACCGAGACGACGGGTTGATCAACCCAACGTACGGCAAGGAGAAAGGTATATGAGGAAAGCTGTAACGGTCTTAGCTGCGAGTGCTGTACTGCTCGCTGGAAACTTCCTGGCGCCGGTTGCTTCGGCGACCCCAGTTGAAGATGCAGAGCGCGTTGAATTACTTCACCAGGGCGAGTCTATCAGGGTGTCTGACCAAGATTGGCTGTCTGTGTCTGCTGAGGATGCGAGCGTTAGTCCCGAAAGTACTACGTGGCGGGCGCTGGCAACGCGGGCCACGAGGCAAGCAACTCCCGCGCCACCGTGTGTAAATGCGGTGGGCGAAAAGGGATTTATTCAAGTCTATAATAACTGCGGGTTTGATGTCCGTGTCAAGGTGGTAATGGCATTTGGTCCAGATTCGGCGTGTCATGTCGTCATGGATGGGACAAGGCATAATATTGCACCCGGCGTCGGGCGAATCGATCGCGTCGAGCTCTGCTAATCTAACTTCTAGAGTGATGGTGAATGCATCTCGTACAACTGATTCTGAGGTGGGTAAATTTTGCGTAAGTTGACGGTCAAACTAATTTCCGCGGTTGTTCTCTGCGGATTGGCTGCGACCCCTGTTCCCGCAGGTGCGGTACAGAGGTATTTATTTGAAGATAAAGGGAATTGTGAAAGAACTTTGGGCGAATATCGGCTTGAACCAAAGTTGAAGGTATGGGCCGACAATGTTAGGTGCAACTGGCACCCAGAATTGGGTGATCACGGCCTATGGTATATTCACTAGAGGTGTTTTAAGTGGTTCCTGATAATGGAATAGGTGACTATACGGCCAGGCTGCAGGAAATAGAGGCGCGGGCCCGCGCGTGCATCGGGCGGTACCAGGAGGGTCCGGAACCGCTGGTCGATCCGGAGTTGACGGTTTCAAACCTGCGGGGAGCCGGCTTTCCGCGCGCGTCCGTAGAGCGGCTCCGGGATGCTGATCTGCCGGCTGAAGAGCGGGCTCAGGCAATCGCCTATCTGGTGGCGACGTGGTACCGGGACAGTTCCGGGGGCCAGTGGGTGTACGTCCCCATGGAAGTCGACGCACCTTACCTGTTTCTCAAATTCGGCGTCGGAATCGCCGCAAGCGGCATACTGTGGAACGCGGCGGATTCCGCGCGGGAAATCCTCGCCGGCGAGGATCTGGACATGGTCGAAGCTGCGTTGAATGTCAACATCAGGCTGGCGCGGTCGTAGCTCGGCCTGACGTCGCTTCGTCTGTTTTGCCTAGATGTACTGATCGGGGAGGTTGGTTAACCGACTCACCGGCGGCAGGCCTCCACATGCGGAATGGGGTCGGTGGTGATTGTAATCGTGCAACCACCGCCCCAGCTTGCCCCGACGCTCCTCTTCCGATAGGTAGCACTCTGCGTAGGCCCACCCATTTGCCATCGTGGGGTGAAACCGCTCTATCTTCCCGTTTGTCTGCGGCCGGTACGGCCGGGTCCGCTTCGGTGTAATCCCCAGCTGGGCACACGTGACAGCCCACAAGCGCGAGCGGTAGGCAGACCCGTTGTCGCTCAAGACCCGCCTGGTGACAACCCCACGGGCGTCGAACCAGTCAACGGCACGGCGCAGCACGCCGGCAGCCGTGACGGCCTTCTCGTCGTCGTGGATCTCCGCGTAAGCGACCCGGGAGTGATCGTCAATGACGGTGTGCACGTAGCAGTAGCGTCGTTTGCCCTGGCCGTGCGTCTTCTTCGACTCGTTGATCTGCCGGGCGCGGTTGCGGTCGCCTTGCGACCTGCCCACGAAGCGCCACCCGCCGTCGGGGATCTCGCCGAACTTGGTGACATCGACATGCAGCAGGTCACCGGGGTTGTCGTGCTCATAACGGCGCACCGGCTCGCCGGTGGCCCGGTCGGTGTAGGCCAAGCGGTTCAGCCCACAGGAGACAAGGATTCTTATGGACTGTGGAGGCGGCGATACCGCATAACGCGGCCAGCTGCAGCGGGCCGAGGCGCTTTCGTCTGCGCAGGGAGATCACCCAGGCAGCGACTTTGGCAGGAGTCTTTTTCGGGCTGGTGTGCGGGCGTGAGGAGCGGTCTGTCATCGGTTCGCCGGCGCGGTAGCGCTTCGCCCACCGGTTAGCGGTGGCCCAGGAACACTGGAATCGGGCGGCGACTTCGGAGACCGGGTGGCCTTCGTCGACGATGCGTTGGGCGACGCGTAGACGAGCTTTCGGGGTCAGTGCTGCGTTAGCATGACACATCAGAGGGCCTCCTGTTGGTGGTGGTAGTTTCGACGCTTCCTATTCCACACCAGGAGGCTCTCGCCGTGTCAGATCACACGCTCGGGTCGCACAGGCTCGACCAGGTCTCCGGTCAGTACACCTAGATGGCGGCGAAGAGCGCGCCGAAGCAGGCCAGAAGCAGCGGCGGGTTCTCCTTCATGCCGACCTGCTTGGGCGTGAACTTCTCGCCGGCGGCCGCCCGGTGCGGGTAGTACCAGGAGCGCACCAGCGCCCAGGCCATCGCGGCGACCAGCAGCACGCCGCCGAGCCAGCCGGCGCGAGCTGCAGCGACGAGGATGACGGTCGCGATGAGCGCGACGGCGTGGTAGGCCACGGAACCTGCCAGGTAGCGGCGGTTGCCCTTCTGACGGATCATCGACTTCACGTAGGTCACGGCCCCGGAGAAGAACATCGCGAGCACGGCGACGGCTACCCAGGCGGCGGCCGGGATCTGGGCGATCCGGCCGTGCTCGCCGACCTGGACGAGCACGGCGACCAGCAGCGCGGAGGCAATCGTGGTGGAAACCCCAGAGAGCGTGGAGCGGGCGCGCCCGCGCAGCGTCTCGACGCAGGCGACGGCGATCAGGGGGCCGAAGAAGACCGCCCACCAGGCCAGCTGCGGGTGCAGCGCGAGGGCGAGCACCGCGGCGACGGCCGCGACGGCGCCGTAGACGTAGACCGGGGTGACGTACTGGCGGCGGCGCTCGGGTGTGCGTGCCTTGGCGACCATGCCGAAGGCGAAGAAGGCGCCGTAGCCGAAGAACCAGGCGACAAGCACAGCGAGCAGTACTAGCAGGCTGCGCGCCGGGGCCGCGGAGCCGGCGAAGCGCATGACCGCCACGATCGTGCCCACCACGGCCGGGGCGATGAGCATCGCCCACGCGCCGTGCTGGTTGGGAACCCACGGCGAGATCCCGCGGCGTCGCTTGCGGGCGGGACGCTCGGCGCGCTTCCCCGTGGTCCCGGTGCTCTCGGTGGACTTCGCTGCCCTCACGTGCTGCCTCCCTCTCGGCTCAGCCTCAGACTAGCACCCACCGAAGGTTTGAAACCATTCGGGCCGTGTTAAATCGGCGCCGGCCCGGGGATCGTGGTTCGGGGTCGAAGACCGTCAGTTGATCCTTCCGAAGGCGAAGGCCACCATGAGCAGGATGGGCCACGCGAAAGCGGTGAGGATCGAGAGGATCAACAGGATCCAGGCTCGCGACCGGATCGCCACCGCCGCGCCGAAGACGACGGCCACGACGGTCAGGGTGGTGTATCCCCACTCGAGGGCTGTAGGGACGCGGTCGTTGATGAAGGGCGTGCAGATCCATACCGCGACTATCAGGCCCCAGGCGACGATTCGGTACGGGAAGGAGCCCAAAGCCCCCGCGGTTGTTCTCGGCATGTTCGGCAGTGGACTCGGCGGGCATCGCGCACCTCCGGCGGTCGTGGTCGGTTCCGTATGCGTGCACGTATCATGCTTGCATACCGTCCGTCCGTGTCTACGGTCTCAGAAAAATCAACCGCATGTTCACGTCACACTCCCAGGATTTCACCGCTTGCGCAGCGCGATGACCAGGTTGCTCACCGCGAACTCCCGCAGGCCCGGCACGCGCGTGACCCACCACGCCCAGGACGGGTGGTACCGCGGGAAGAGCCCCACCACCTCCGCCGCGCCCCGCCCGGCCAATTCCCGCGCCCAGCGCACCCCCTCCGCACAGGAGACCGCGAAGAGCGAGGACCCGAAGACGTTCTTCGGCAGGTGCCCGTGCCGGCGGGCGTAGCGGTCCCGGGCGAAGCCGCCGCCGACGTAGTGCTCCCACAGCCCCGTCTCGTGCCCGCCGAAGGGGCCGAGCCACACCGTGTAGCTGAGCACCGCCAGTCCGCTCGGGCGGGTGACCCGCAGCATCTCCGCGCCCATCGCCCACGGGTCCGGCACGTGCTCGGCCACGTTCGAGGAGTAGACCACGTCGAAGGCCCCGTCGCGGAAGGGCAGCGCCTCGCCCGAGCCGCGCACCGAGGCCGCCACCCGGATGCCCGCCGCCGCCATCTCCCCGGCGTCCGGCTCCAGGCCGACGTAGTGCGCCCCGTACCGGGCGAAGGCCTCGGCGAAGTAGCCCGGGCCTCCGCCCACGTCGAGCACGCGCGCCCCACGCAGGGCAGGCGCGGCGTCGTCAATCGAACCGGAGCAGTCGGCGACGAGGCAGCCGACAAGGCCCGCGGTGTCCTCGGCGAGGTGGCCGTAGAAGCGCGCGGGGTCGGTCTGCTCGACGCGGACGTCGCGCAGCAGGGCGAGCGCGCGCGGCAGCGTGGCCCGCGCGCGGGTGCGGGGCAGGTCCATGCCCGCCAGGCTAGTGCGCCACCCGCGCCGGTTAGGCTGGGAGGCCACATGAAGATCCTGCTGTTGTGCTGGCGCGACACCGCCCACCCCCAGGGCGGCGGCTCCGAGCGCTACCTCGAACGCGTCGGGGCGTATCTCGCACGCCACGGCCACGAGGTCGTCTACCGCACCGCCGCCTACCCGGGCGCGGCCCGCCGCGAGGCCCGCGACGGCATGACCTTCTCGCGCGCCGGCGGGCGCTACACCGTCTACGTCCGCGCCGCGGCCGCGATGCTCGCCGGGCGCCTCGGTATCGGGCCGCTGAAAGGCGTCGACGCCGTGGTGGACACGCAGAACGGCATCCCGTTCTTCGCCCGCGTCTTCGCCGGCCGGCCCACCGTGCTGCTGACCCACCACTGCCACCGTGCGCAGTGGCCGGTCGCCGGGCCCGTCATCGGCCGGCTCGGCTGGTGGCTCGAGTCCAGGCTGGCCCCGCGCGTCTACCGCGGCGCGCCGTACGTGACCGTCTCGGCCTCCAGCCGCGGCCAACTCGTCGAGCTCGGCGTGGACCCGGGGCGCATCAGCATCGTCGCCAACGGGATCGACCCGCTCGAGATTTCCGACGCCGCGCCCGCCCCCGCCCCGGCGCCGGGTGCGCCCGTGCGCGTGGTGACGCTGTCGCGCCTGGTGCCGCACAAGCGCATCGAGCACGCCATGGCCGCGGTCGCGGCGCTGCCCGGGGTGGTCCTCGACGTCATCGGCTCCGGGTGGTGGGGCCCGCGCCTGCGCGAGCACGCCCGCGACCTCGGCGTGGAGGACCGCGTGGTCTTCCACGGCCAGGTCGACGAGGCGATCAAGCACCGCATCCTCGCCGGCGCCGCGCTGCACCTGATGCCCTCGGCCGCCGAGGGCTGGGGCCTGGCCGTCGTCGAGGCCGCCCAGCACGGCGTGCCCACCGTCGGCTACGCCGCCTCCGGGGGCCTGCGCGACTCCGTCGCCGACGGCCGCACCGGCGTGCTCGTCGGGCGCGAGGACCCGCGCGCGTTCACCGCCGCGGTGCGCGCGTTACTTGACGACGCCGCGGGACGCGCCGCCATGGGCGAGCGCGCCCGGGCGTGGGCGGACGGCTTCAGCTGGGCGGACACCGGCGCGGCCTTCGCGGAGCTGCTCGCCGGGATCGCGCGGTGAGCGCTGCGTCGACTTCGGCGCGGTGACCGGCGGGTTTCGCGCGCGTGACGCGGCGGTGAATTCCCTCGTCCCGCGCTGCGAGGGCCCTGAAGTGCGGCTATGAAAAGCATGAGGGCGCCCCCTCACCGGGTGCCGCCGCAGACACTAAGGAGCCTTCATGTCCCACCGCATTCCGCGCCGTGGCCTGGCCGTGCTGACCGCGCTCTCCGTGAGCACGCTCGGGCTGGTCGTCCCCGCCGGCGCCCAGGAGGAGGAGAACGGGTCCGCCCGCTTCCACATCTCCAACATCACCGACTTCCACGGTCACTTCGCCGCCAACAAGTCCGACCCCGGCGCCGCGATGCTCAAGTGCGCCGTCGACAAGGAGGCCGGCGACCTGCCCTCTTCTTTCGTCGCCTCCGGCGACCTGGTGGGCGGCTCGCCCTACGCCTCCGCGCTGCTCGAGGACGAGCCTGCCATCGAGACCCTCAACCAGATGGGCCTCGAGGTCTCCGCGGTGGGCAACCACGAGTTCGACAAGGGCTACGCGGACCTGAAGGACCGCATCGAGCCGGCCGCCGACTGGGACTACCTGGGCGCCAACGCCGAGGGCACCGAGCTGGCCCCCTACAAGATCGTCGAGCTCGACGGCGTGAAGGTCGCCTACGTGGGCACCGTCACCGACGACATGCCGAACCTGGTCTCGCCCAGCGGCATCGAGGGCATCGAGTTCACCGACCCGATCGCCGCGACCAACAAGGTCGCCGACGAGCTGACCGAGTCCGGCGAGGCCGACGTCGTCGTCGGCCTCTTCCACGAGGGCGTGACCGACCCGGCCGAGTTCTCCGAGAACGTCGACGTCGTCTTCGCCGGCCACACCCACCAGCCGGTCGAGCCGAACCTCGACCGCGCCGAGGGCGTGCCGCTGCTCATGCAGGCCGGCAGCTACTCGCAGTACCTCAACTCCGTCGACTTCAGCTACGACCGCGAGTCCGACACCCTGACCGTCGACTCCGCCGAGCTGCTCGACGCCGAGGCCATCAACGCCTGCGGCAACCCCGACCCGGAGATCGAGGCCACCGTCAAGGCCGCCGAGGAGGCCGCCGAGGAGGAGGGCGCCAAGGTCGTCGCCGAGATCGACGCCCCGCTGACCCGCGGCGTCAACGCCGGCGGCGACCCGGGCTCCAACCGTGGCGTGGAGTCCACCGCCAACAACTTCCTGGCCGACGCCGCGCGCTGGGCCATCTCCAACAAGACCTCGGTGACCGCCGACATCGGCGTGATGAATGCCGGCGGCGTGCGCGACGACCTGGACTCCGGCGAGGTCACCTACGCCGAGGCCTTCGCCGTGCAGCCCTTCGGCAACGAGATCACCTACACCCGCCTGACCGGTGAGCAGTTCAAGAAGGCCCTGGAGCAGCAGTGGAAGGACGGCGGCGAGCGCCCCGTGCTCTCCCTGGGCGTCTCCGACAACGTCTCCTACGTCTACGACGTCGAGGCCCCGGCCGGCGAGCGCATCAAGTCCGTGACCGTCGACGGCGAGCCGCTCGACCCCGGGCGCGAGTACGTCGTCGCCGGCTCCACCTTCCTGCTCGAGGGCGGCGACTCCTTCTCCGCGCTGGCCGAGGGCTCCGAGCTGGCCGCCACCGGCCTGATGGACATCGAGGCCTTCGTCTCCTACCTGCGTGACAACGAGGACGCCGCCCCGCGCGCCGGCCAGTCCAACGTCTCCGTGCACCTGCCGGAGAAGGTCGCCGCCGGCGAGGAGATCACCGTCGAGCTGTCCAGCCTGATCTACTCCGTCGACGACCCGGTCAAGAAGGTCACCGTCCGCGTCGGCGACACCGAGGTCGAGGCCGACATCGACCCGGACCTGGGTGAGCCCGGCCACGGTGAGGCCGGCAAGGCCTCCGTCACCCTGACCCTGCCCGAGGACGCCACCGCTGAGACCGAGCTGACCGTCACCACCGACGCCGGCACCGAGGTCTCCGCCCCGCTGGGTGCGCTCACCGAGGTCGCCGGCTCCGGCGACGACGATCCCGATGAGCCCGGCAAGCCCGGCGCCGACGGCTCCTCCGGCTCCTCTGAGACCGGCAAGATCGTCGGCGGCGTGCTCGGCGGCCTGCTGGGCCTGGGCGCCCTGGTCACCGCCGTGCTGGCCTTCCTGATGCCGGCCGTCCCGGGTGTCCTGCCGGGTGCGCTCGACCGCCTGGCCGAGCAGTTCCCGCAGGCCGCCCCCTTCATCGAGCAGCTCAAGAACGCCCTGTGACCCGCGGGCGCCGGGCGGCTAACGCCGCCGGCGCCGCCGCGGCCCACAGCACAAGCAGCACGACGCCCGCCACCTTCGGCCACGCCGGGGCGGCGGGCGCCGTAGTCTGTGCCAGCACCTCGCCGTCTGAGTCGATGACCCAGCCGACGCCGAGGTCCGCCAGCGCGTCGAGATCCCCGGCCCGCCACGCCTGATCGGCCGCCGACCAGCGCGCCGAGGGCGCGTCGACTACCACCCCGTCGACCACCAGCTGCCCGGAGGCGACCGTGGGCAGGGCCTTGTCGAGGTGGTCGACAGTGGGCACGCCGTCCACCTCGACCAGGCCGGTGGAACCGGCCACCAGCACGTCGCGACCGTCGGAAATCTCTTTTACCGCCGCCGGCGTCGGGTCCGGCACGGGGGCCAGCCTGCGCAGCGCGGCGGGGAAGTCGAGGGCCTGGACGACGGCGAGCACCAGTGCCAGCCACGCCCAGCGCTCCTTCGTGCCCAGGCGGCTGAGCCCGCCGAGGGCGGCGACGAGCGCGGGCACGGCCAGCAGCACGAACTTGTGGGCGTCGCGCACCAGTCCCGCCCCGGGCACGGTGGCCACCGCCCAGGCGAACCAGCCGGGCACCAGCCACGCGGCCAGCGGAATGACAAGGCCCACCGCCGCGGCCGCCCACAGGGGGCGGGCCACCGCGCGCCGGCCGAGCAGGCAGAGCAGCGTCAGCGCCAGGCCGAAGAGCCCGAAGCCCGCGGCGCGCGAGTCTGGGGCGGCCCCGGCGTTCCAGATCCCGCCGAGGCTCAAGAGCGTGCCGCCGGTGCCCAGGTGCGCCTCGGCGCGCGGGGCGAAGGCGGCGGCCGAGGCCGCCGTGGCCGTGCCCGTACCCGCCCCGCTCAGCGCGGCCCAGGCGGCCGGCACCAGCCACGGCAGGCACAGCGCGCCCGCCAGCGCCCAGGTCAGCGGTGCGTCGCCGGACGTCTTCGCGCCGGCTGCCTTAGCGCCGCCGCGGCGCACGGTCAGCCCGCCGACCAGCCCGCCGAGCACCGCGCCCGTCGGGGTCAGCGCGGCCGGCACCATGCCCGCCCACGCGAGCCCCGTGCGCCCGGAGAGCCCCGCCCAGGCGATCGCGGGCAAGAGCCACCCGGCGACCGCCAGCGACCACTGTCCCTGCAGCAGGCGCTCGACCATCGCCGGGTTCAGCAGCGTCAGCGTGGCACCGGCCGCCGCGGCCACCGGCCCGCCGCCGACGTGGCGCACCAGCGCCACCGCCCCGCCGGCCCCGGCCACGGCCCCGAGAGCGAGGATGCCGCGGGCCAGCCAGGACGCCGGCAGCACGAGCCCGGCCAGGGCGAGCAGCCCGTCCTGGGGCGCGTTGCGCGCCGGGAGATCCCCGAAGCCGAAGGCGCCGGCCGTCAGCGCCGGCGAGTCGAGCACCAGCATGTCGCGGTGGGCGAGCACCCCGGGGGCGGCAAAGGGCAGCAGCACGGCCCCGACCAGCAGCGTGCACCAGGCGGCCACGGCCGCCACGGCGAGCGCGTCGCGCCGGCTCATCGCCGCGCCGGATCCGCCGCCCGCCCGCGCCGGGTGAACGCGGCCACGCCCAGGCCGACCACCACGAGGGTGAGCACGCGGCACACCCAGGCCAGCGCTGCGAGTGCGCGGCGGGTGTCGATGGTGCGCCGCGCCTCGTCGCGGGCGGTGGCACGTGAGTCGTCGTCCCAGCGGGTCTCGGCGGCCACCAGGGTGCGGGCGTCGACGGTGCGCTCGGCGGAGTCGCCGATCTGCTCGACCGCCCCCGGCCCGCCCGGGGCGCGCACGGCGGCGCCGGAGCCCTCCGGGGCCGCGCCGGCGTCGGTGGCGTCGGCGTACTCGGCGGGGTCCTCGGCGGCGGCGAGGTAGATGCGCACGCGCTCGGCGACGTCGACGACGCGCCCGGACTGCGGCTCGACCTTCACCTCGCGGTCGACGGCGTAGTAGGGCTCGAGGGTGACCTCGGCGTCCGGGGCCAGCCCGCGGGCGCCGAGCTGCCCGGCGTCGTAGAAGCGCCGCGCCGGCCCGCGCACCGCGAGCTTGTCGGCGGCCTCGGCGCGGTCCTCGCCGAGGGCGGCCAGGGTGTCGGCGAGCCGGTGGCCGGCCACGCGCTGGCCGTAGACGTGGGTGAGCATCGTCTCCTCGGCCGGGTCGGCCGGGGCCTTGCCGCGGTAGTCGAGGTAGGTCGTCTCCATCAGCCACGGGTCGAAGTACTGGTAGGAGCGCTTCTCGGTCTCCACGGGGAAGCGGTGAGTCAGCCCCTCGCGCACGAAGCCGTCCGTTTCCTGGTCCACCCCCGCCGCCGGCAGCTCGACGCCGACGCGGCTGGTCGGGTAGGCCGAGGGAAAGGTCGAGTCGCGCTCGAGCACCGCCCGGTCGTGCACGCGGGCGATGGGCTCGCCGCCGGCGATGACCTCGCTGCGCGCGTCGGCCAGCGCGCCGTCGTCCTCCGTCTCCTCGTCGTCGGGGTCGGTGCGCGCGGCGGTGTAGTCCACGGTCTGGTCCACGGCCAGCTCCACGGCGCGCGCGAGCTTCCCGGGCGCCTCGTCCGAGTCGGCGAGTCTGCCTGCGTCGACGACCCGGGCGTCCGGGTCCACCGAGCGCACGCTGCGGGTCACCCCGACCTCGAGGTCGTACATCAGGTAGAGCACCACGCGCGGGGCGAC
The DNA here is from genome assembly GCF_030232385.1 of Corynebacterium sp. MSK006. Lineage (NCBI taxonomy): Bacteria > Bacillati > Actinomycetota > Actinomycetes > Mycobacteriales > Corynebacteriaceae > Corynebacterium > Corynebacterium sp. MSK006. The sequence goes on along the minus strand of NZ_JASPJZ010000006.1, from coordinate 47,454 downwards.
GTCGCCGACCAGCAGCAGCACGAGCACGGCCGCCAGGGTCGCCATGGCGGCGCGCCGCCTGGTCCCCGGCTGTCCCACGAGTCCCACGGACGCCTCCTTCCAGTACCCTGGCGCAGGTGAGCGAGGTTATCTCGGGCCAATCCTACGCACGCCGCTTCGTCGAGTCCCTCGAGGGCCTGCGCGCCGTGGCCGCCGCGGGGGTGGTGGTCACCCACGTCGCCTTCCAGACCGGCGTGGACCCTAAGAGCCACTTCGGCGCGCTGACCGCCCGCTTCGACTTCTTCGTCGCCGTCTTCTACGCCCTGTCGGCCTTCCTCTTGTGGCGCCGCCACCGCACCGACCGCCGCTTCGGCCGCTACTACCGCCGGCGTATCGCCCGCATCGCCCCGGCCTACCTCGTCTGCGCGGTGGTGGTGCTGCTCTGGCTGCCCGAGGCCTTCGGCGCCTCCCCGCTGCAGGTCCTCGCCCAGCTGACACTGACCCAGATCTACGTGCCCGATGGCCTGATCGGCGGGCTGACCCACATGTGGTCGCTGTGCGTGGAGGTCGCCTTCTACCTGGTCCTGCCGCTCATCGCGCTCACGATCGGGCGCCTGACGAGCCGCCGGGCGCGCGTGGCGGGGATCCTCGCGCTCACCGCGGCGCTCTCGGCGTGGCCCTGGCTGCCGTTTGTCGCCGCCGCCGAAGGCGCCGTCAACCTGCAGATCTGGCCGCCCAGCTACGCCCCCTGGTTCGCCGTGGGGCTCCTCGCCGCCGAGGCCGAGGGCCACCTCGCCGGGCGCCCCGCCGCCCGCGCCCGCGTCGCGCGCCTCTCCGCCCCGCGGTGGCTCTACTGGGCCGCGGCGATGGCGGTGGCCTGGGCCGCCGGGCGCGAGTGGTTCGGCCCGCTGGGCCTCGAGCACCCCTCCCCGGGCCAGTTCAGCGCGCGCATCGCCGCTGGCGCCGTCTTAGCCGCGCTGATCGTCGTGCCCTACGCGCTGGCCCCGCGGCGCAGCGACCTCATCGCCACCGCCCCGCTGCGCCTGGCCGGCCGGTGGAGCTACTCACTGTTCCTCTGGCACGTCGCGGTGCTCGGCGCCGTCTTCCCGCTGACCGGCATCGGCACCTTCACCGGCGGCTTCTGGCCCGTGCTGGCCGTCACGCTCGTCGTCTCGTTGGGCGTCGCCGGCGTCTCGCACACGCTCATCGAGCAGCCCGTCCTCGATCGGCAGCGCCGCCGCGAGCACCGCCACAAGGACCGCCCCGGCCAGCAGCGCCGAGTCGCCGGCGTAGAGCCCGTGCACGCCGGGCGGCCAGGGCGCACGCCCGAGCCACGCCGCGCCCGCCCCCAGTGAGCCCGCGACCAGCCACGTCGGCCGGATCCGCGTGAAGCGCTGCACCACCCACGCGACCACGGCCGCGACCGCGCCGGCGACACCTGCCACGAGCACCGCCGCGAGCGCCACGACCCCGAAGCCGGTCCAGCGCCGCCCGATTGACGACGTCCCGGTGGTCACCGTCGTGCGCACGGCTGGCGCGGTGCGAGGGACTCCCGCCCCTCGCACCAGGATGAGGACGAGCCCCAGCAGAGTGAGCACCGCGACCGCGCCGCCGCCGAGGAGCCCGGCGCGGTAGGCCGGCTGCCCGGCGAAGGAGAACTCGACGCTCCCGCCCACGCCCGCCGGCACCCGGAAGGCCTGCATGCCCGCGTCGAGCACCGCAGGCTCCAGCTCCCGGCCGGCCACGCTCGCGCGCAGGCCCGGATTCGCCGAGCGCCCGGTCATCAGCCACCGGTCCCGGTCGGCTGCCGTGACCTCCACCGGGCCGCCGGCCCCGCCGCCGAGCGCCTCGACGTGCTGCTCGGGCGAGGCGGTGAAGCCCGGTTCGGCCAGCTCCACCCAGTCCGCGTCGGTCTCCACGCGGTGGGTTCCCTCCTCGAGGTCCACCGTCGCGTCGCGGGGGACCGCCCGGCCGTCGAGAAGCACCTCGGCGCCACCGGCGGCGCGGACGGTCACCGTCATCTGCCGCGGGGCGGTGAAGACCCGCCGCACGGCGCCGGGGTCGGGGGTAAGGCGCTGGAAGAAGAAGGCCCGCACGCCCGGCGAGGTGTCCGGCACCTCGATCTCGCGGCTCACCCCGGCGGTGAGTTCGCTGATGCCGACGCGCTCGGTCAACTCCACGCGCACGGGCACCCCGGCGCCGACGCGCACCGTGCGCGGCACGCCTTCGCGCAGCGTGACGTCCAGGCGCCGGTCACCCGCGGTGACCTCGACGGTGGTGTCCCCGGTGGTAGTCACCGTCAGCTGGCCGTCCGGGTTCTCCGGGGTGACCTCGAGGAACTCGCCGGCCCCGCGGCCGGGGGCCGGCCACCAGGCGGTCTGCGGGTCGCCGTCGACGGCCGCGGTCGCCGAGCGCGCCGGGTCCGCCCCGCCGAAGCTCGTCGCGTCCGCCGCAGACGAGGAGGCGGCCACGTGCCCGCCGTGCTCGACCACGCGGGTGCGCGGGCCGGCCGAGGGGTAGTCGGACACCGGGTTGCGTACGTCCGAACCCTCGGCGGGCTCGGCGAGCGCGGCGGAGGTCGCGTCGCGGACCTCGCCGTAGTTGCGCGCGACCAGCTGCGGGGTGTCGGTGACCACCTCGGCGTCACCGGGCACCAGCCGGCGCACCGCCGGCCCGGCGGCGGCGTCGAGAAGCGGCAGGACCTCCCCGCCGCCGGCGACGCGCACCGGCTCGCCGTCGACCAGCCGCATGCCGGCGCCCGCGTCGAGGACGTGCACCTCGACCTCACCGAAGGTGTGCACCTCGCCGGGCAGGAGGTCGGCGACGGCGGCGGCGTCGTCGCGGGCGCGCGGGTCGTCGAGGTCGTGGCGCACCAGCACCGCACCGACCCCGAAGGACTCCAGCGCCCGTGCGGCGGCCCCGGGGTCGGCACGCAGCGCGGCGTCAAGCCCGTCGAGGCCGCGGATGGCCTCCGGGTCGACCAGCGGGACCGCGTCGCGCACCGCCCAGGGGTTCTCGGCCAGCGGCTGGACGGGCTCGTCGCGCGTCCAGCCCCACTCCTGGCGGGCGAAGGGGCTGGGCGGGTAGATCAGCGTGCGCGTCTCCAGGGTGTCCAGGAAGGCGGCGGCCTGCGGCCAGTAGTCGGGCACCTCTTCGTAGGCGCCGCGCGGCAGGAGCCGCCCGGACAGCGCCGGCGCGGCCGAGGCGGCCAGCAGCCCGGCGATGAGCACCAGTGCGGCGACGCGCTGCGGAGCGAGCCCCCGCAGACTGCGCAGCCCCCGCCCGGCGGCGAGCCGCTCGACCAGGAAAGCCACGCCCACGGCCAGCGGCAGGCGCACCAGGGGGTCGAACTTGTGCAGGTTGCGCAACGGGGCCAGCGCCCCGTCGAGGAGCCCGACCCACCAGTCACCCAGCGGCCCGTGGCCGAGTCCCAGCATCACCAGCCCGCAGGCGAGCATCACCAGCCACGGGGCGCGCACCTTCCCGCGCGCGCAGCGCAGCCCGATCAGCCCCGCGGCGGCCACCGCGAGGGTGACCACCACGAAGACGGGCTCGCTGACCAGCGCGAAGCCGGCGCGGCGTTCGGTGTCGACGAAGGGGGTCCAGCTGGTGGTCCCGCGCAGGATCTCCGCCGGGTTGAGCCAGCGGGTGGTCACCCCGGCCGACTCGATGAAGTCGGTGAACGGCGGCGCGTAGCGCCCGAGCACCAGCAGCGGAACCAGCCACCAGAGGCTCACCAGCACCGAACCCGCCGCCCACGTCGCCGCGGTGGCGCCCAGACGGCGACGCGACGCGGCGTCGTCAATAGGGCGCCACAACAGCACCACCGCGCCGGGCACGCAGGCGGCCAGTGTCGCGGTGGCGTTGACCGCGCCCATCAGCGCGACCGGCACGGCGGCGGCAGCGCCCGCGCGCCAACCGGGCCGGCCGAGCAGCGCGAAGACGACCCAGGGGGCGAGCATGACCGGCCAGGTCTCCGAGGAGATCGCGGTCAGCGTGGTCAGCACGCGCGGGGCGGCGATGAAGGCCACGGCGCCGGCGACCTGGGCGGGTGTGCCGCGCACGCCGATGCGGCGCAGCAGGGCGAGCATGCCGGAGTAGCCGACGGCGAGCACGAGCAGCCACCAGGCGCGCTGGGCGAGCCACGCGGGAAACGGGTCGGTCAGCCAGAAGAAGAGGCCCTGCGGGAAGAGGTAGCCGTAGGCCTGGTTCTGCAGCTGGCCGAGGGTGAAGGTGTCCGTCCACGCGGTCAGCGCGCGGGCGAGGAAGCCGCCGGGGTCGACGGTGAGGTCGTGTTTGGTGTCGGCGGCGGTCAGCCCGGGCTGCTGGAGCGCCACGAGCACGGCGAGGACCAGCCAGCCGATCACATGCGCGCGCCAGGGGCCGGGCAGGGCGTGCCGCGGGCGCGTCAGGGCCTGTGAGGCCATCGCGTCAGTCGCGCGAGCCGTACTCCGGTCCGCCGAGCAGCGCGTTGTCCGCGGTCACGGCCTCGCCCTGGGGGACCGAGTCGGCGCCGGTGAACATGGCGACGCCCATCACGGCGACCACCCCGAGGGCGACGCCGACGACCGCGCTCGCCAGCGCGGGACCGACGGAGCGGCGGTTGAGGGAGTCGGATTCGAGGGCCATGCCCGCAACCTTAGCAGCGCGGGCGGGCCACCCCGGCGTACTCGGCCTACTCGGCCTGGTCGTCGTCCGCGTCGTCCTCCTCGGGCGGGACGACAAACAGCGGCACCTCGGAGTTCTTCAGCAGCGCGTCGGTCACGGAGGTCTGCCACAGCGCGCGCAGCCCGCTGATCCCGCGCGCGCCAGCGACGATGACGTCGGGGCGCAGCTCAGCGGCGGCGTCCAGGATCGCCGACCACGTCGAGGTCGCCGACTCGACGAGGTGGGCCCGGGCGTGCAGGCCGAGCTCCTCGGCGAGCGCCACCCCGGCGCGGCAGGTGTCGCGGGCGTGGCCGTAGGCGGGGTCGTCGGCCTCGGCGGTGTCCGGCCAGTCGCCCTGGTGGTTGCCGGTCATCGAGCTGGCGCGGGCGGCCTGGCGGTACATCGGCTCCCAGGCGGTGATGATCTCCACGTGCCGCGGCGCGAGCAGTCGCGCGGCGTAGGTCAGCGCCCGGCGCGACTCGTCCGAGCCGTCGAAGGCGATGAGCATGGTGGTTTCTGCGGGGCCGGGGTTCACGGTCATCCTCCCGAGGTCGGATAGCTTTCCGGGGTCCGCCCGTGTGCGTGCACGGACGCTTGTGCCGCCAGTCTACGTCCCGGCGGGGTAGGTTCGGGACCGTTCCGCCACCCGTCCCCGCCCCGCCGAGAGGAGCCGCCGTGCCCGGCCGCCGCGTGCCCGCCGTCGTCGCCGCCCTGGCGTGCACGCTGCTCACCGCGTGTTCCTCCGCCCCGATTTCCGACGTCCCGTCCGCCCCCTCGTCTGCCACTTCTACGACGTCGGCGCCTGCGTCGACGGCCTCCGCTGACGCGGAGGCCGCGGAGGTCGACGCCGAGGCGCGCCGGCTGGCGGCCTCGTTGATGGTCGTCGGGGTGACCGACTACGAGTCGGCGCGGGCCGCGCTTTCGGCCGGGGCCGGCGGCATCTTCGTGGTCAACTGGTCGGACCCGGGGCTCTTGACCGAACCGGGCCGCGACATCCACGCCCTGCGCGCCGAGTTCGGCGGGGACTTCGAGGTCTCCATCGACTTCGAGGGCGGGCGCGTGCAGCGCCACTCCGACGTCCTCGGCGGCATCCCCGCCCCGCGCGAGCTGGCCGCCGCCGGGCCGGCCGAGGTCCGCCGTGTCGCCTTCGAGCTGGGCACCCGGCTGCGCGCCCGCGGCATCGACACCGACTACGCCCCGCTCGTCGACGTCGACACCGCCGGGCTGGACATCATCGGCGACCGCTCCTTCGGCACCGACCCCGCCGCGGCCGCCGCCGGTGCGCAGGCGTTCGCCGCGGGGCTGACCGACGCCGGGGTGCGCCCCGTCTACAAGCACTTCCCCGGCCACGGCGCGGCCAGCGGCGACACCCACGAGGGACCCGCGGTCACCCCGCCGCTGGACGAGCTGGCGCACCTGGACCTGGCCGCCTTCGGCCCGGCCGTGGCCGCCGCCCCGCCCGGCACCGGGGTCATGGTCGGGCACCTCAGCGTGCCGGGGCTGACCTCGGGGGAGACCCCCGCCAGCCTCGACCCGGCGGCCTACCGGCTGCTGCGCTCGGGCGCCTACCCGGGCGGGGTGCCCTTCGAGGGCCCGATCTACACCGACGACCTGTCCGGCATGGCGGCCGTCTCCGAGCGCGCCACCCCGCCGCAGGCGGCCGCCCGCGCCCTGGCCGCCGGCGCGGACCGGGTGCTGTGGTCCTCCGGGGAGGGCCTCGACGAGGCGGTCGATCTGGTCGCCGCGGCCGTCGCCGACGGCGAGATCCCGCTCGAGCAGCTGCGCGCGGCGGCGGCCCGCGGCTGAAGATCCGCGGGTGCACGGTGTGACCTCCGGGTACGCGGGTCGCTAGGGTTGAGCGCGTGGCAGACTCGTATTCCCCGGACGATCATGTGCGCGACGACCGCGACGACTCCGGTTCCGGCCGCTGGATGAAGGTCAGCGCCGGCGTGCTCGTCGGTCTCTTCCTCATCGCCGCGATCGTCTACGTCGCCGACTACCTGGCGAACCGCGACAACGTGCCCCGCGGCGCGACCGTCGGTGGGGTGGCCATCGGCGGCATGAGCCAGGACGAGGCGCGCCGCACGCTCGAGAGCGAGCTCGGCGGGCTGGCCGTGCGCCCGGTGACGGTGCACGCCGGGGAGATGAAGGAGCGCTTCACCCCCGCCGAGGCCGGCGTGGGCCCCGACTGGGCCGCCACCGTCGCCGCCGCCGGCGAGCAGTCCGCCAACCCGCTGACCCGCCTGCGCGGGCTGTTCACCTCCTACGAGGTCGACATCGTCAGCGAGGTCGACGACGCGAAGTTCCAGCCCGCGCTGCGCCGCGCGGTCACCGGACTGACCCGCGAGCCGGTCGACGGCCGGGTCAACGTGGACAAGGGCCGGGTCAACGTCGACGAGCCGGTCAACGGCCAGGAGGTCGACCGCGAGCAGCTGCGCGAGGCCATGGTCACCGGCTGGGCCGACCCCGAGGGCGTCGAGGTGCCCGCGGAGGTGCACGGTCCGGCCATCGGCGAGGACGCCGTGCGCGCCGCCGCCGACGGCCCGGCGGCCAAGGCCGTCTCGGCGCCGGTGACCGCCCACGGGCGCGAGGAGATCGACGGCGTGCTGCCCGTCGAGCGCATGGGCGAGGTGGTCACTTTCCGCCCCGAGGGCGACCGCCTGGTCGAGGACGTCAACGTCGAGGCCGCCCGCGGCATCCTCGCCGAGGGCCTGGCCGAGAGCGAGCAACCGCAGCGCAACGCGCAGATCCGCTTCGTCGGCGACAGTCGTGACATCACCCCGCACTCGGACGGCGTCTCGGTGGACTGGGACGCCACCCTCGAGGGGCTGCCCGGGCGCATCACCGGCGACGAGGACCGCGAGTTCGACGCGGTCTACAAGGACGAGCCGGCCACCTTCACCACCGAGATGGCGGAGAAGGCGACCTTCGACGACGTCGTCGGCGAGTTCACCACCGGCGGCTTCTCCGACACCTCCGGGCAGAACATCCGCCGGGTCGCCGCCCAGGTCGACGGCGCGATCGTCGCCCCGGGCGACACCTTCTCGCTCAACGGCTACACCGGCCCGCGCGGCACCGCGCAGGGCTACGTCGAGGGCGGCATCATCATCGACGGCCGCGCCGGCAAGGCCGTCGGCGGCGGCATCTCCCAGTTCGCCACCACCCTCTACAACGCCGCCTACTTCGCCGGCATGGAGGACGTGGCGCACACCCCGCACAGCTACTACATCTCCCGCTACCCGGCCGGCCGCGAGGCCACCGTCTACGAGGGCGCGATCGACCTGGTCTTCCGCAACACCAGCCAGTACCCGGTGCGCATCGAGACCTCCGTCGGCGGCGACAGCGTGACCGTGCGGCTCAAGGGCGTCAAGCAGGTCGACGTCGAGTCGGTCAACGGCGGCCGGTGGGCGCAGACCAGTCCGCACGAGCAGCAGGTCTCCGGCTCGGACTGCTCGCCGTCCTCGGGCGCGCCGGGCTTCACCACCTCGGACACCCGCATCATCCGCGACCTGTTCGGCAACGAGATCTCGCGCGAGACCCAGACGACGGTCTACGACCCGCAGCCGATCGTTCGCTGCAGCTAGCGTAAGGGGCGCACACAGGACCCCGACGCCGGGGAGCGTCGGGGAGACAAACGGGGAGCACCGGGGAGATAAACGGGGAGCACCGGGGAGTGCTCCCCGTTTAGTTGGGTGGGGGAGACCTGCGTCGGTGCATGGTGGTCGGTATCGTTACCGCACAGCGCCGCCTCACGGGGCGGGCCTTAACTGACGTAGGAATCAACGAGGAACCAACATGTCTCAGCACTACGACCTCTACGCCTCTCTCGGGCTGAACCGGGAGGCCAGCTGCGAGGAGCTCGGCGCCCAGCTCAGCGCGCGCCTGGAGACCCTCCGCCAGGAGGGTGCCGGGCCGGACTCGCCGCAGGTCGACGAGGTCTCCACGGCCCGCGCCATTTTCTCCGACCCGCAGCTGCGTCACATCCACGACGCCCGCCTGGACGACCCGGAGGCCACGCCCATCGACATCCCGGCGCTGCACGAGCTCGCCGCCTCGGGCGTCGGCTCCCAGGACGAGTCGGACGAGTCCGCCGGTTCCACGGCCGTCCCGGTCTCCGAGGCGGAGACCACGAAGGTGCGCGTCGACGAGGCCCCCGCGGACAAGCCGGGTGCACACGCCGAGCCGGAGGTCAAGGACCACGAGGCCCCGCGCCTGGGCGAGCAGCCCGAGGGTGCGGCCCACAAGGCCGATGAGGACAAGGCTCACGAGGGCCACCAGAACCACGAGGTCCCGCAGTTCGCGCAGCCGGGTCAGCCTGGTCAGGCCGGCCCGCAGGGCCCGCAGAACCAGCAGGCCCCGAACTTCCAGCAGCCCGGTCAGCCGGGCCAGCAGGGCCCGCAGCCCCAGCAGCAGAACCAGCAGCCGCAGCAGCCCCCGAAGCCGCCGAAGCAGTACAAGGTCCGCGACGCCGACGAGCCCGCCTCCACCTTCAAGGCGCGGCTGGCCCAGCTGCCCACGCTGCCGAAGGCCCTCGTCTTCACGGCGCTGGGCGGATTCGTGGTCTTCCTGCTCGGTATCTTTATCCTGCCGGTCATCGTTTACGCCGCCTTTGACTCCGGTGAGTCGGACGCCCTCGGTATCTCGGACGCGTTCACCGGGGGTGCTGTTCTGGCTGCGATTCCCGTTTCCTTTGCCCTCTGCTTCGGGCTCTGCCTCCACGCGCTGGCGCTGATCCTGATGGTGATGCGTGGACGCAGTGAACTGAACAACTGGGCGCTCATCGCGTCGACGGCCCCCATCGTCCTCGGTTCCCTGATGGCGATCTTCTCGATCAACCTTGAGATGTCGTGGACGGCCATCTTCGCGCTCCTCTACGCGATTGCGCTGATCGTCATGCTGGCCATGCCCGATACCCGCGCCTGGTTCCAGGGCAAGATCCGCGAGGAGATCCCGCAGCCGCAGTTCCAGCAGCCGCAGAACCAGTTCCAGGCTCCGCAGGGTCAGTTCGGCCCGCAGCAGCCGCAGCCGAACCAGTTCCAGCAGCCGCAGCCGGGCCAGTTCCCGCAGTCGGGTCCGTTCCAGCAGCCTCAGCAGGGTCAGTTCCCGCAGGGCCCGCAGGGGCCGCAGTTCGGTCAGCCGGGCCCGTTCGGTCAGCCGCAGCAGCCGCAGCCGGGCCAGTTCCCGCAGTCGGGTCCGTTCCAGCAGCCCCAGCAGGGCCAGTTCCCGCAGGGCCCGCAATTCGGCCAGCCGCAGCCGGGTCAGTTCCCGCAGGGGCCGCAGGGCCAGCAGAACCCGGGCTCCGCTGAGAACCGCTGACTGAATCCCATGAATGAAGGCCGGACCACGATCACGTGGTCCGGCCTTTCCGCTTACGAGCACCAGGATTACCCGTGACTGGATACAGAAGGACCGGACACAGAAGGACCGGACGCGGTAGGACCGCACGCAGCAGATGGAAGGCGTACGCCGCCGCGGCGGGCCTCGGACTCGCGTTGGGGGTCCCGGTCTGGTTCCGGGTGCCCTGGTCGCCGTTGCGGGCGCGGTTCTCCCGCGACGTCGCGGCGATGCAGGTGCGCGCCGCCGCGGCCGGACCGGGAGGCACCTTCACCGAGGCCGACTTCGCCGGTCTGCCGCCGGCCGTCCGGGAGTTCGTGGCCCGCGCCGGTTTCCCCGGTACCCCGAGGATGAACCACATGCGGATCCGCTTCACGGACGTGGCGTTCTCCCGGGGACCCGCCACGTCGCCGATGCGGATCGACTACACCCAGTACAACAGCGCCCTGGAGCCCGAGCGGCTGGCGCTGATCGAGTCCGGCATGTTCTCGGTCCCGTTCGAGGGCTACGACTACTACGCGGCGGGCACGGGCGGCATGCACGGCGTGCTGGGCAAGGCGGTCACGCTCTTCGACCAGCGCGGCTCCGAGATGGACCAGGCCTGCCTGGCGACCTACCTCGCCGAGAGCCTCTTCCTGCCCGCCTCCCTGCTGACCGGGAAGATCACCTTCGAGCACGTCGACGCCCACCGCGTCGCCGCCTCCGTCAGCCACGGCGGCGCGCACGTCTCGGGCGAGTTCAGGTTCACCGGGGACTTCGAGATGGCCGAGTTCACCACGCGGGACCGCGCCGTCGCCAGGCCCGACGGCACCATGGAGTACGTCCCCTGGACGGCCCGCGCTTCCGGCTACGCCGTCCGCGCGGACGGGCTGCGGCTGCCCACGCGCCTGCAGGCGGTGTGGGAGTACCCGGACGCCCCGCTGGTCTACTTCGACGGCGCGATCGGCGAGATAGCCTACGGGTGAGCAGACCCGCGGCGCCCACCCCCGAACCACACGAAACCCCTGAACCGGAGGCCCGGTCCAGCGGTTTCTCTTGGAGCCGATGACGGGAATCGAACCCGCGTATTCAGCTTGGGAAGCTGATGTTCTGCCATTGAACTACATCGGCACTGGCGTACACCTTAACACCGTGGCGACCCCTCGGGGAAACCCGGTCGCTACCATGAGGGACGTGCTTCTCTCCGACCATGACATCCGCTCCGCGATCGAGTCCGGGGACCTGGGCATCGAGCCCTTCGACCCGGAGCTGATCCAGCCGTCCAGCGTTGACGTGCGTCTCGACAGGTTCTTCCGGGTATTCAACAACTCCCGCTACACCCACATCGACCCCAAGCGGAGGATGTCGGAGCTGACCACCCCGGTCGAGGTGGCCGAGGGCGACTCCTTCGTGCTCCACCCCGGCGAGTTCGTGCTCGCCTCCACCCTCGAGTGCTTCACGCTGCCGCCGTACCTGGCCGGCCGCCTCGAGGGCAAGTCCTCGCTGGGCCGCCTCGGCCTGCTGACCCACTCCACGGCCGGCTTCATCGACCCGGGCTTCTCCGGCTTCATCACCCTGGAGCTGTCCAACGTGGCCAACCTGCCGATCGTGCTCTACCCGGGCATGAAGGTCGGCCAGCTGGCGATCTTCAAGATGTCCTCGCCGGCCGAGGTGCCCTACGGCTCCGCCGAGCTGGGCTCGAAGTACCAGAACCAGCGCGGCCCGACGCCCTCGAAGTACTACCTCAACTTCGACTGACCCCGGCCCCACCCGCGCCCCACCCGCGCCCCGCTCGCGCTGCGGCCCGGCGGGGGAGGGGGTAGACATGACTGTCATGAAGATGACTGTCATCGGTACCGGTTATCTCGGGGCGACCCACGCGGCGTGCATGGCCGAGCTCGGCCACGACGTCCTCGGCGTCGACGTCGACCCCGCCAAGATTGAGGCGCTCAGCGCCGGGCGCGTCCCCTTCTTCGAGCCTGGCCTGCCCGAGGTCCTCGAGCGCACCATGGCGGCCGGTCGGCTGCGCTTCACCACGGACTACGCCGAGGCCGCCGAGCACGCCACCGTGCACTTCCTGGCGGTGGGCACCCCGCAGCAGCGCGGCAGCTACGCCGCGGACCTGACCTACGTCCACGCGGTGCTCGACGGCCTGGTGCCGCGCCTGGAGGGCCGCCACCTGGTGCTCGGCAAGTCGACCGTGCCCGTGGGCACCGCCGTCGAGCTGCAGGAGCGCGTCGACGCCCTGGCCGCCGAGTCCGGCAGGGGCGCCGAGGTCGAGATCGCCTGGAACCCGGAGTTCCTCCGCGAGGGCTACGCCGTCAAGGACACCATCACCCCGGACCGCATCGTCGTCGGCCACCGCACCGACCGCCCGAGCACCGCCGTGGAGACCGCCCGCGAGATCTACGCCCGCCCGCTGGACGCCGGCACCCCGTTCTTCGAGATGAACCTGCCGACCGCCGAGCTGGTCAAGGTCTCCGCGAACGCCTTTCTGGCCACCAAGATCAGCTTCATCAACGCCGTCTCGGAGATCTGCGAGGCCACCGGCGCCGACGTGACCCGCCTGGCCGACGCCATCGGCGTCGACGACCGCATCGGCCGGAAGTTCCTCGGCGCGGGTCTCGGCTTCGGCGGCGGCTGCCTGCCCAAGGACATCCGCGCCTTCATGGCCCGCGCCGGCGAGCTCGGCGTGGACCAGGCCCTGACCTTCCTGCGCGAGGTCGACGCGATCAACCAGCGCCGCCGCGAGCGCGTCGTCGAGCTGACCCGCGAGCTGACCGGCGGGCGGCTCATCGGCCGCCGCGTGTGCGTGCTGGGCGCGGCCTTCAAGCCGAACTCCGACGACGTGCGCGACTCCCCGGCGCTCAACGTCGCCGGTTCCCTCTCCCTGGCCGGCGCCTCCGTGAGCGTCTACGACCCGCAGGCCATGGCGAACGCCGCCCGCGTCTTCCCCACACTCGGCTACGCCGGCAGCGTCGAGGAAGCCCTGCAGGGCGCCGAGGTCGTCGTGCTGGCCACCGAGTGGCGCCAGTTCCGCGACCTCGACCCCGCGACCACCGGCGAGCTCGTCGACGAGCGCGTGATCATCGACGCCCGCAACGTGCTCGACGCCGACGCGTGGCGTGCCGAGGGCTGGACCGTCGCCGCCCTGGGTCGTGCGTTGAATTGACGACGCCCCCGCGCAAGCCGGCCGGGATGAGCTTCGAGACGTTCGTGGAGCGACGCATCCGGGAGGCGCAGGAGCGCGGTGACTTCGACGACCTGCCCGGCGCGGGCAAGCCGTTGCCCGTGCGCCGCGGGCCGGACACCTGGCTGAGCCGGCGCCTGGCCGCCGAGGACGTCGACCGCGAGGCGCTGCTGCCGCCGGCGCTGCGGCTGCGCAAGGAGCGCGAGCGCCTGGCGGGCAAGGCCCGCTCCTGTGCCACCGAGGCCGAGGTCCGCGAGCTGGCCTCCGGCTTCAACCGTCAGGTCGCCGAGGTGATCCGGCAGGGCATCGGCGACGGGCCCAACCTGCCCGTGCACACGGTCGACGTCGACGAACTGCTCGCCGAGTGGCGCGCGGCGCACCCGCCCGCGCCGCGGGTGCGCGCCGACGGCGAGGGGCGCGACGTCGTCAATCGAAGCCGACGCAGGCGCCGGTGGTGGCTGTGGTGGCGGCGCTGAGCTGCTGGACCGCCGGCTACTGCCGGGCCTCGCCCGGCAGGTAGGTGATGCCGCGCTCGTCGAGGATGCCCTTCAGGCGCGTCGGGTAGTCGGTGATGATGCCGTCGACGCCGAGGTCGATCATCTTCTGCATGTCGGAGGCCTCGTTGACCGTCCAGGGGATCACCGGCAGGCCGGAGGCGTGGGCGCGGGCGATGAGGTCCTCGTCGACGAGCTCGTAGTCAGGGGAGAGAACCCCGGCGTTGAGCTGGGCGGCGGCCTGGGTGATGTCGCCGTCGACGGCGTCGTAGTCGACGTCGCCGGTCCACACGGAGTCCGGCTTCCAGGTGGTGTCGTCCCAGAGCACGACGGTCATCAGCTTCGGCTCGGCCTCGTGGACCAGCGGCAGGGAGCGCCAGTCGAAGGACTGGACGGTCGCGCGGTCGACCACGTCACGCTCCTGGAGTACCGGCACGATCGCGTCGACGAACTCCTGCGGGCTGGCGGACTTCTCCGGCTCCTCGGCCTCGATCTTGGTCTCGATGTTGAAGCGGACCTCGGGCTCGCCGGCGGCGACGTCGAAGACGTCCTCGAGGCGGATCAGGGAGTTGGCGTGCGGGTGCTCGGCGTCGGGGAAGTCCTCGAGCTGCTTGTTGCAGTTGAGGGTCTGCAGCTGCTCGTAGGTCAGCTCGTGGACGAGCTTGCCCACGTAGGGGAACTGCTCGTCGCCCTCGGTGACCGGCTGGGTGTCCTCGCACTTCTCGGGGTCGATCTCCGGGTCGTGCCAGACGACGGGCACCCCGTCGGCGGAGACGACCACGTCGAGCTCCAGGGTGGTCACCCCGGCCATGAGCGCCTCGGAGAAGGCGCCTGAGGAGTTCTCCGTCCACTCGCCGCGCCCGCCGCGGTGGGCCTGCAGGTCGAAGGTGTCGCCGAGCATCTCGCCGGCGCCGACCAGGCTCGCCTCCTGCGAGCCGGTGGTCGACTCGGCGTCCTCGCCGTCGCCCGAGCAGCCGGACAGGGCCAAGGAGCAGGCCGCCAGGACGGCGGCGGTGGTACGCACGGCGCGGGTGGTGCTCGTGGTGCTCGTGGCGCGGGTGACGCGGGGCAGGAAGCGGGACATTCTCTGGCCTTTCGGGGGTGCGGGGTGGCCGCGCTCGGCGACGGGAGGTTCCGCGGTCACGATAACCCCGCCCGCGCCGCCGCGCAGCCGTCGCGGGCCGGGCGGCGGGCCCGGGCCGCCCCGCGGCTACTGTTTGTAGCTCGCCAGGAAGTTGCCCAGCCGCTCGATGGCGGCGTCGAGCTCGGAGACCCACGGCAGCATGACCACGCGGAAGTGGTCCGGGGTCGGCCAGTTGAAGCCGGTGCCCTGGACCAGCAGGATCTTCTCGCGGCGCAGCAGGTCCAGCATCAGCTGGGTGTCATCGTGGATGTCGTAGACCTCGAGGTCCAGCTTCGGGAAGGCGTAGAGCGCGCCGCGCGGCTTGACGCAGCTGACGCCCGGGATCGCGTTGAGCTTCTCGTAGGTCACGTCGCGCTGGCGGGTCAGCCGGCCCATCTCGCTGGTCAGGTCGTAGATGGACTGGCGCCCGCCGAGGGCGACCTGGATGGCGTGCTGGGCCGGCACGTTCGGGCACAGGCGGGTGCCGGCGAGCAGCTCGAGGCCCTCGATGAAGCCGGCCGCGTGGTCCTTCGGGCCGGTGAGCACCATCCAGCCGGAGCGGTAGCCGGCCACGCGGTAGGCCTTGGACAGGCCGTTGAAGGTGATGGTCAGAAGGTCCGGGGCCAGCGTGGCGATCGAGATGTGCTGCGCGTCGTCGTAGAGGATGCGGTCGTAGATCTCGTCGGCGAGGATGAGCAGGTCGTACTCGCGGGCGACCTGGACGATCTTCTCCAGGATCTCCTTCGAGTAGACCGCGCCGGTCGGGTTGTTCGGGTTGATCACCACGATGGCCTTGGTCTTCTCGTTGACCTTGGCGCGGATGTCCTCGATGGAGGGGTTCCAGTCGTCCTCCTCGTCGCAGAGGTAGTGGACGGCCTTGCCGCCGGCCAGCGTGGTCGCCGCGGTCCACAGCGGGTAGTCCGGCATCGGGATCAGTACCTCGTCGCCGTCGTTGAGCAGCGCCTGGGTGACCATGGTGATCAGCTCGGAGACGCCGTTGCCCAGGAAGACGTCGTCGACGTCGAAGTGCGGGAAGCCGTCGATGACCTCGTAGCGGGTCACGATGGCGCGGCGCGCCGGGATGATGCCCTTGGAGTTGGAGTAGCCCTGGGAGGTCGGCAGCGCGGCGATCATGTCGCGCACGATGACGTCCGGGGCCTCGAAGCCGAAGAGCGCCGGGTTGCCGGTGTTGAGCTTGAGGATGCGGTGGCCCTCCTGCTCGAGCCGCTCGGCCTCGGCGGCGATCGGCCCGCGGATCTCGTAGAGGACGTCCTTGAGCTTCTCCGACTGGTCGAACTCGCGCCGCGGCCGACGCCGCCGGGTGGGCTTCGCGGCCTGGGTGGGCTGCGTGCTCTCGGCGGTCGTGTTCTTCTGCTTCTTGTTAGTCACGGAACCTATCGTGCCACGTGACGACGCCCGCGCGGGAGCCGGTCGCGGCATTTCTTGCGGTTCGCGTCACTTCCCCCTCAGCAGCCTTCCCCGGCTACCGCTTCCCCCGGTCGCCGAGGAAGTTCTGGGCGATCCCCATCGCCTGGTCCGTCAGCTCCTCGCGCCGGCGGCGCTGCTCGGCACGCTTCTCCGCGACCCGCAACCGTTCGGCGGAGTAGATCTCCCGCAGACGCGCCCGCTCCAGCTGCGCCGGGGAGGGGGCGTACCAGGAGTCCGGGCCGACCTTGGCCACGTAGAGCAGGATGAAGACCACGGGCACCAGCGCGAGCGCGACCGTGAGGATCGTCGCGCCGGCCACGCCCGGGACGGTGGCGCCGACGACCGTGCCGGCGATCCCCGCGACGGCGCTGAGCAGCAGTGCCGCGGCCCGGGGGTGCTGGCCGCGCTTGCGGGCCGCGGCGATCTCGCTGGCCGAGTAGACCGCCTCGCCGGCCTCGCCGGCGCGGAAGACGCTGCGCGGCAGGTCGGTGAAGAGCACGTCGAGCTCGCGGCGTACCTGCGCGGCGGCGGCCGCCTGGCAGCGGGAGTCGTACTCGGTCAGGTCCAGACGCCCCTCGGCCATCGCGCGGCCGAGCGCGGACATGGCGGCTGAGCGGTCGGCGTCGGAGAGCCGGACCTCCGGGGTCCTGGGGTTCTGAGGGGTCACGTCAGCGAGTCTACCGGGTCCCGCGCCACCGGTCATCGGGGAAAACCCTGATCCGGCGACCCACCGCGCCACCTCTTCCGCGCCGTCACCGGCGCCCCGCCCGCACCCCCGCGCCGCCCCGCCCACACCCTCCGCACCACCCCCGTCTTACGGAGAGGCGAGCCTCAGCACACTACACGTGGCCACCCCCCGCGATTCTACCCTCGGTATATGAGCCCCATCGCCGCGAAGAACCCCCGCAGGATCGCGCGCCCCGACGTCCGGCAGCTGGACGGCAGGACCGAGTTCCCCGACCGCGTGCCCGACCACATGGCCGCAGGCACGCCTGAGCCTCTCAAGAGCGACCTGATCCGCCTGCTCGGCGAGGACAAGGTCCTCCACCGGGCCATCGACCTGGTCCGCTACGCCACCGACGCCTCGCCCTACCGCATCCTGCCCCAGGTGGTGGTCACCCCGGAGACCACCGACGACCTGGTCAAGCTGATCAACTACACGCGCGGCACCGGCCGCCACCTCACCTTCCGCGGCGGCGGCTCCTCGCTCAACGGCCAGGTGCAGACCGACGAGATCCTCGTCGACATGCGCCACCACTTCCGCGGCATGGTCCTCGAGGGCACCGTGCTGCGCGTGCGCCCCGGCGAGGTCCTGCGCAACGTGCAGGCCGTCCTCGCCCGCTCCGGGCGCCGCTTCGCCCCCGACCCGGCCAGCGAGTCCGTGGCCACCATCGGCGGCATCCTCTCCAACAACTCCGGCGGCATGCGCTGCCCGCCGGAGCAGGACAGCTACCACAGCCTCGAGTCCGTGCGCCTCGTGCTCGCCTCCGGCACCGTCGTCGACACCGGCGCGCCGGACGCGGACGCGAAGCTGGCCGCCGCGGAGCCGGAGATCCACGCCGGCCTGGCCGCCCTGCGCGACGAGATCCGCGCCGACGAGAAGCTGGTGGCCCGCCTGCGCCGCAAGTTCACCATCCGCAACACCAACGGCCTGCGCCTGGACGCCTTCCTCGACGAGGACCAGCCGGTCAAGATCCTCGGCCGCCTCATGGTCGGCTCCGAGGGCATCCTCGGCTGCATCGACGAGGCCCGCCTGCGCACCCTCGAGCTGCCCACCAAACGCGCCGTGACCTGGGTGATGCTGCCGCGCCTCGACCTGGCCGCCGGCTACGTCGCCGACATCGTCGCCGCCGGCGCCGCCGCCTGCGAGCTGCTCGTCTCCCCGGTGCTGCGCGAGTCCGTGGGCAACTTCGCCGGCGCCGAGGAGTCCTGGGCCGACCTCTCCGACGACGACTCCGCGCTGCTCGTCGAGGTCGCCGGCCGCGACGAGCGGGAGCTCGAGGAGAAGATCGCCGCGGTGCGCGAGGTGCTCGCCGAGGCGGAACTAACCAGCCCCCTGGAGTTCATGTACGACAAGGTCTCCATGGACCAGGCCTGGGAGATCCGCGGCGGGCTCATGCCGCTCTTCTCCACGACCCGCCCCGACGGCTCCGCCCTGCTCACCGAGGACGCCTGCTGCCCGCCGGCCGAGGTCGGCGCCGCCTCGAAGGACCTGATGGACCTTTTGACCTCCTTCGGCTACCCGCCGATGGTCATGGGCCACGCCGCCTACGGCAACCTGCACTTCTTCCTGACCCCCAACTTCGAGGACGAGAACGCCCGCGACGAGTACGCCCGCTTCATGCAGGCCTTCGCCGAGCTGATCCTGGACAAGTACGACGGCTCGATGAAGGCCGAGCACGGCACCGGCCGCAACATGGCCCCCTTCGTGCGCCGCGAGTGGGGCGACCACATCTACGAGCTGTTCTGGCGCGTCAAGAAGCTGCTCGACCCGCAAGGCGTGCTCAACCCGGGCACCAAGCTCAGCCTCGACGACGAGATCGCCATGCGCGACTTCAAGAGCTACCCGCGCATCGAGGAGGTGGCCAACGCCTGCATCGAGTGCGGCTTCTGCGAGTCCGTCTGCCCCTCGCGCCACGTCACCGTCACCCCGCGCCAGCGCATCGCCCTGCGCCGCGAGATGGCCCGCCAGCCCGAGGGCTCCCCGGTCCTCGACGCGCTGCACGCCGACTACGGCTACGACGCGGTGGACATGTGCGCCGCCGACGGCACCTGCGCGATCGCCTGCCCGATCTCCATCGACACCGGCGCGATGATGAAGCAGTTCCGCGCCCTCGAGGCCACCGAGACCGCCGACCGCATCGCCCTGGCGCTGGCCAAGCGCTGGGAGACCGTCGAGGCCGCCGCGCGCACCGGGCTCGGCACCGCCGACATCGTCACCCGGGTGCTCGGCAAGCCCGCCGGCACCGCGCTCGTCTCCGGGATCACCTCGCTGGCCCGCAAGGTCGTGGCCACCGACCTGATGCCCTCGGCGGAGAACGGCCTGCCGCCCGCCGCGAACGCGACACTGCCCGAGACGACCGCCCAAGGCGCGGCCGCCGTCTACTTCCCGGCCTGCATCAACCGCATGTTCGGCCGCTCGATCGGGGAGAAGTCACTGGCCCAGACGCTCGTGGACCTCTCCGCGCGCGCCGGGCGCCCCGTCGTCATCCCCGACGACGTCGCCGGCTCCTGCTGCGCGACCCCGTTCTCGTCGAAGGGCTACAAGCCCGCGAAGAAGTACATGTCCGAGCAGCTCGCCCGCGACCTGATCCGCTGGTCGGACCACGGCCGCCTGCCCGTCGTCGTCGACGCCGCCAGCTGCACACACAACATCCTCGACGAGATCCCCGGCCAGCTCGACGGCGAACTCGCCGAGCAGTTCGGCAAGGTCCGCGTCCTCGACGCCGTCGAGTGGGCCCACGACGAGCTCGTGCCCGCCCTCGAGGTCACCCACCGCGCCGGGCGCGTGGCCGTGCACCCGAACTGCTCGCTGCAGCACATGGGGTTGGCCGACGAGCTTGTCGACGTCGCGCGCTTCGCGGCCACGGATGCGTTCGTCCCGCACGGCGCGGCGTGCTGCGGCGCGGCCGGCGACCGCGGCCTGCTGCACCCTGAGCTGCTCGAGGCGGCCACCCGCGACGAGCGCGCCGGCCTGAAGACCGCGGAGGCTGACATGGCCGTCGACGCCTACGTCTCGGCCAACCGCACCTGCGAGGTGGGTATGGAGCAGGTCACCGGCCGCGACTTCGAGCACGTGCTCTACCTGCTCGACGAGGCCACCCGCCCGGACTAGGCCCGCCCTAGACGCAGACGGGCACGCCGGTGGCGCGGCGCGTCAGCTCGCGCCACTCCTCGAGCCCGCCGACGGCCTCGCCGGGCCCGGCGGTCCAGGTGGTGTGGGCCAGCCCGCGCTCGTCGAGCAGGGCGGCCAGGTCGCCGGCGCCCGCCGGTTCCACGCGCCCGAGCGAGTCCAGGAGGGCGGCGGTGTCGGCGTGGGTGCCGGAGATGCCCGGGACGGTGCTCAGCACGGCGTCGTAAATCGAGGCCAACTCGGCGGCGGTGACGTCGCGGCCCACGGTGACGTTGCCCAGCAGGCGCACGCGGTCGGTGCGGAACCAGCGCAGCAGGCCGGCGGGGGCGGGGCGGGCGTCGATGAGGTCCACACACAGCGGCGGCAGGGCTCGGGCGATCCTGTCCGCGGCGACGATGCCGGCCGGTCCGGCACCGACGACCGCGACGCGGGGTACTGCGACGTCGGTCATCGTGGGGTCCTTTCCTAGACTGGGTTGTCTGTTAATTTAGCACCGCGGACGCAAAAACCGCGCGTTTTCATTCAGGATGCGACTGTGGGATGTTTCATTCACTCTGTTAGCGTCACCTAAAAGGCCAGCGCAACGTCTGTAACCGACTATAGGCCATGTGGTCCACGGTTGAATAGACCGAGCGGTATTCCTAGGGTGTGTCGCATCCCACTGAACACGTCTCCGCACCCTGAGGAGCGGCACCCATGGCACCCACCACCACCAAGGTCCGAGAGCGCACGCGCACCCCGCGCAAGAAGAAGCCCGAGGGCCAGTGGAAGATCGACGGCCGCGAGCCGCTCAACGACGACGAGCGGATCAAGCAGGCCGACCCGGCCTTCGCCGTGCGCCAGCGCGTCATCGACGTCTACTCCAAGCAGGGCTTCGACTCCATCGACCCGGAGGACATCGCCCCGCGCTTCAAGTGGCTCGGCATCTACACCCAGCGCCGCCAGGACCTCGGCGGCGAGTACACGAGCAAGCTGGAGAACTCCGAGCTGCAGGACCGCTACTTCATGATGCGCGTGCGCTTCGACGGCGGCCTGGCCAGCCCGGAGAAGCTGCGCGCCGTCGGCGAGATCTCGCGCGACTACGCCCGCTCGACCGCCGACTTCACCGACCGGCAGAACATCCAGCTGCACTGGATCGAGATCGAGAACGTCCCCGCCATCTGGGAGAAGCTCGAGGGCGTCGGCCTGTCGACGATGATGGGCTGCGGCGACGTCCCGCGCGTCATCCTCGGCTCGCCCGTGGCCGGCGTGGCCGCCGAGGAGATCATCGACGCCACCCCCGCCATCCGCGAGATCCAGGAGAAGTACCTGCACAGCGGCGAGTTCGACAACCTGCCGCGCAAGTTCAAGACCGCCATCTCCGGCCACGCCCGCCAGGACGTCACCCACGAGATCCAGGACATCTCCTTCGTCGCCTCCGTGCATCCCGAGCACGGCCCCGGCTTCGCCTGCTTCGTCGGTGGGGGGCTGTCCACCAACCCGATGCTCTCGAAGTCGCTCGGCGTCTGGGTCCCGCTCGAGGAGGTCGCCGAGGTCTGGGCCGGCGTGGCCGGTCTCTTCCGCGACTACGGCTTCCGCCGCCTGCGCAACCGCGCGCGCCTGAAGTTCCTCGTCGCCCAGTGGGGAATCGAGAAGTTCCGCCGGGTCCTCGAGGACGAGTACCTGCACCGCCGGCTCATCGACGGCCCCGAGGTGGGCACCCACCCCGGCTACCGCGACCACATCGGCGCCTACCCGCAGAAGGACGGCAGGTTCTACCTGGGGACCAAGCCCACCGTCGGCCACACCAGCGGCGAGCAGCTCATCCAGATCGCGGACGTCGCCGAGCGCTTCGGCGTCACCCGCATCCGTACCACCCCGGAAAAGGAGCTGCTCTTCCTCGACGTCGAGCGCGAGGACCTGGCGGAGCTCTCCGCGGCCCTCGACGAGGTGGGCCTCTACGCCCACCCCTCCGAGTTCCGCCGCGGCATCATCTCCTGCACCGGCCTGGAGTTCTGCAAGCTCGCCCACGTGACCACCAAGGCCCGCGCCATCGAGCTCGTCGACGAGCTCGAGGAGCGCCTCGGCGACCTCGACGTCCCGTTGAAGATCTCGCTCAACGGCTGCCCGAACTCCTGCGCCCGCACGCAGGTCTCCGACATCGGGCTCAAGGGCCAGACCGTCACCGACGCCGACGGCAACCGCGTCGAGGGCTTCCAGGTCCACCTCGGTGGCTCGATGAACCTCGACCCGAACTTCGGCCGCAAGCTCAAGGGCCACAAGGTCATCGCCGACGAGCTCGCCGACTACGTCACCCGCGTCGTCGGCCACTTCAAGGAGCAGCGCCACGAGGGCGAGCAGTTCCGCGAGTGGGTCGTGCGCGCCGACGAGGAGGACCTCAAGTGAGCCTGCGCCGCACGCCGAACCCGAACCGCAACCACCCGCTGTACTGCCCGTGGTGCGCCGGCGAGCAGCTCTTCCCGGCCGAGGAGAGCGAGTTCGCCTGGAAGTGCTCCGACTGCACCCGCGTCTTCGAGGTCCGCTACTTCGGCCAGGACGACCCGCCGCACCGGCCGGCTCCGGCGCGCTCCACCTCCGCCGCCCTGGTGGACTCCTTGCGTCGGCACGCGGGGAACTCCGTTCTCGGTGGCGCTGCGGGTACCCCCGAACGCTGACACACTGACCGACGCACCCCGACCCGAGAGAAGAAGAGAAAGGATGCCACCGTGACGAGCGTGAACCTGCTGGGCAACAGCTCCCGCGGCGCGCACTACCGCGACCCCGAGGTCTCGCCCGAGGGGCCCCGCGAGACCGAGCCGCTGAGCCCCGAGACGGCCGCCGCCAACGAGCAGCTGGTCGACGAGTGGGCCGACCGCCTCCACGACGCCCCCGCCGACAAGATCATGGAGTGGACCCACGAGCACGCCCCGGGCGCGATCGCGGTGACGATGTCCATGGAGAACACGGTGCTCGCGGAGCTCGCCGCTCGGCACCTGCCCGAGGCGGACCTGCTCTTCCTGGACACCGGCTACCACTTCGAGGAGACCCTCGCCACCGCCCGCGCCGTCGACGAGCGCTACGAGCTGCCCCTGGTCACCGCCCGGCCGATCCTCACCCGCGCCGAGCAGGACGCCACCTACGGCCCGGACCTCTACCGCTCGAACCCGACGGCCTGCTGCCGCATGCGCAAGGTCGAGCCGCTGGCCCGCCAGCTCTCCGGCTACGTCGGCTGGGTCACCGGCCTGCGCCGCGCCGACGGCCCGACCCGCGCGCACGCCCCGGCCCTCTCGCTCGACCACACCGGCCGGCTGAAGATCTCCCCGATCATCACCTGGACCCTCGAGGAGACCCAGAAGTTCATCGACGCCAACCACCTCGTGGAGAACCCGCTGACGCACCAGGGCTACCCGTCCATCGGCTGCGCCACCTGCACCCTGCCCGTCGCCGAGGGCAAGGACCCGCGCGCCGGGCGCTGGGCCAACTCCACCAAGACAGAATGCGGACTGCACTCATGACCACCACCACGACGATTACCCCGCTCTCCCCGCACCTGAAGGAACTCGAGGACGAGTCGATCCACATCCTGCGCGAGGTCGCCGGACAGTTCGACCGCACCGCGCTGCTGTTCTCCGGCGGCAAGGACTCCGTGACCGTCTTCGAGCTGGCCCGCCGCGCCTTCGCCCCGGCGGCCGTGCCCTTCGAACTGCTGCACGTCGACACCGGCCACAACTTCCCGGAGGTCCTGCGCTTCCGCGACGAGCTCGTCGAGCGCACCGGCGTGCGCCTGCGCGTCGCCCGCGTCCAGGACTGGATCGACCGCGGCGACCTCGTCGAGCGCCCCGACGGCACCCGCAACCCCTGCAGACGGTCCCGCTCGTCGAGACGATCGAGGAGCAGGGTTACGACGCCGTGCTGGGTGGCGCCCGGCGCGACGAGGAACGGGCGCGCGCCAAGGAGCGCGTCTTCTCCGTGCGCGACTCCTTCGGTGGCTGGGACCCGCGCCGCCAGCGCCCCGAGCTGTGGGACCTCTACAACGGCGGGCACCTGCCGGGCGAGAACATCCGTGTCTTCCCGATCTCCAACTGGACCGAATTGGACGTCTGGGAGTACCTGGGCGCCCGGAACATCGACCTGCCGGAGATCTACTTCGCCCACAACCGCGAGGTCTTCGAGCGCGACGGCATGTGGCTGACCCCGGGCGAGTGGGGCGGGCCGCGCGAGGGCGAGGAGCTGGTCACCCGCCGGGTGCGCTACCGCACCGTCGGCGACATGTCCTGCACCGGCGCGGTGCTCTCCGAGGCGTCCACCGTCGACGAGATCCTCGCCGAGATCGCCACCTCCACCCTCACCGAGCGCGGCGCGACCCGCGCGGACGACCGGCTCAGCGAGTCGGCCATGGAAGACCGTAAGAAGGAAGGCTACTTCTGATGACGACCGCCACCGCCCCCGCGCACGCCAGCGACGCCCTCGCGGACCGCGAGACCCTGCGCCTGTGCACCGCCGGCTCCGTCGACGACGGCAAGTCGACCTTCGTCGGCCGCCTCCTGCACGACACCCGCTCCGTGCTCGCCGACCAGCTCGCCAGCGTCGAGCGCACCAGCGCCGACCGCGGCTTCGACGGCCTCGACCTCTCGCTGCTCGTCGACGGCCTGCGCGCCGAGCGCGAGCAGGGCATCACCATCGACGTCGCCTACCGCTACTTCGCCACCGACCGGCGCACCTTCATCCTCGCCGACACCCCGGGGCATGTGCAGTACACCCGCAACACGGTCACCGGCGTGTCCACCAGCCAGGTCGTCGTGCTGCTCATCGACGCCCGCCACGGCGTGGTCGAACAGACCCGCCGCCACCTGACCGTCGCCGCGCTGCTCGGCGTGCGCACCGTCGTGCTCGCCGTCAACAAGATCGACCTCGTCGACTTCGACGAGCAGGTCTTCCGCGACATCGAGTCCGACGCCCGCGCCGTCGCCGACGACCTCGGCATCGACGACCTCAAGGTCGTGCCCATCTCCGCCCTGCTCGGCGACAACGTCGTCGAGCGCGGGGAGAACATGGACTGGTACACCGGCCCGACCGTCCTCGAGATCCTCGAGGGCGTCGAGGTCGCCCGCGGCCGCGCCAACGACCTGGACTTCCGCTTCCCGGTCCAGTACGTCATCCGCGAGCACGCCTCCGACTACCGCGGCTACGCCGGCCGCGTGAAGGCCGGCACCGTGCATGTCGGCGACACCGTCACGCTGCCCGAGGGCCGCGAGGCCGTGGTCGCCCACATCGACACCCCCGACGGCGAGGTCGACTCCGCCACCGCCGGCGATTCCGTCGTGCTGCGCCTCGACCGCGAGATCGACATCGTGCGCGGCGACCTCATCGCCGGCCCCGGGCGCCCAGCGGACACCCGCCGCTTCGCCGCGACTGTCGTGGGCTTGAGCGACAAGGAGCTCACCCGCGGCAAGCGCGTGAAGATCCGCTACGGCACCAAGCTCACCCGCGGGCGCGTCACCTCCGTCGACAGCCTCGTCTCCATTGACGACGCCGCGCCCGTCGCCGAGGGCGCCGACCTCACCGTCGGGCTCAACGACATCGCGCACGTCACCGTCGACGTCGCCGAGGCGTTGCCCGTCGAGGAC
Source organism: Corynebacterium sp. MSK006 (assembly GCF_030232385.1). Taxonomy (NCBI): domain Bacteria; kingdom Bacillati; phylum Actinomycetota; class Actinomycetes; order Mycobacteriales; family Corynebacteriaceae; genus Corynebacterium; species Corynebacterium sp. MSK006. Next base: position 21,821 of record NZ_JASPJZ010000006.1, on the reverse strand, counting down.
TACGCCGCCCGCGGCGCGGTCGGCTCCTTCCTCGTCGTCGACCAGGCCGACGGCGACACGCTGGCCGCCGGACTCGTCGGGACCAGGCTGGGGTGAGACCGTGGAACCGCTGCTGATCACACTCTCGCACGGCTCGCGCTGCCCCGGCGCCGACCGGGGCAGCCGCGCGCTGACCTCCGCGGCCGCCGCGCGCTGCGCCACCACCGGGGTCTCCGCCTTCCTCGAGCTGGCCACCCCCTCGCTGCCCGAGGTCGCCCGGGTCCTGCCCGCCGGCACCCCGGCCGTCGTCGTGCCCCTGCTGTTCAGCGCGGCCCACCACGCCAACGTCGACGTCCCCGCCGCCGTCGCCGCAGCCCGCGACGCGGGCCTTAAGGCCCGCGCCACCCACGGCCTCGGATTCGGTTCCGAGACCGCGGGGGTGCTGCGCGACGTCGTCAATTCCGAGGCGCCGGCAGGCGCCGACCTGGCCCTCTACTCGGTCGGGTCCTCGCACGCCGACGCCAACGCTCAAGTCCAGGAGCTCGCCGCCGAGCTCGGGGAGCTCACCGGGCGCACCGCGTCGTTGGTCACCGCCACCAACGGCCCCGACCCCGCCGGGCGGCTGGCCGAGCTGGCCGCCGCGGCCGGCCCGCGCGGGCTGCACCTTGTGCCGCTCTTCGTCACCTCGGGCCTGCTGCTCGACCGGCTCGTGCGCGCGCTGCCGCGCGTGCAGGACGCCACCGGGGTGACCGTCACCCGATCCGGCCCGCTGGCCACCCGGCTCGCCGACGTCGTCGCCGCCCGATTCCGCTCGGCGCTCATCTACGCATGACTCCCTGAAGGAGACCCGACCATGACCACCCTCATCCTCATCGCCCTCGCCGGGCTGGCGGCGCAACTCGTCGACGGGGGCCTGGGCATGGGCTTCGGCGCCACCTCGACGACGATCCTCATCGCCCTCGCCGGCCTCGGCCCGGCCCAGGCCAGCGCCGTGGTGCACACCGCGGAGATGGGCACCACCCTGGTCAGCGGCGTGAGCCACTGGCGCTTCGGCAACGTCGACTGGCGCGTCGTGCTGCGCCTCGCGGTGCCCGGGGCCGTCGGCGCCTTCCTCGGCGCGACGGTGCTGTCCAACCTGCACGCCGACGCCGCCCGGCCGATCACCGCGACCGTGCTCACGGCCATCGGCGTCAACCTCGTCTGGCGCTTCTCGCGCGGGCGCGTGCGGCGCACCTACTCCGGGCGCGGGCACTCCACGGGCTTCCTCGGCACCCTCGGTGCCTTCGGCGGCTTCATCGACGCCACCGGCGGCGGGGGCTGGGGCCCGGTGACCACCTCGACGCTGCTCACACTCGGCAAGACCGAGCCGCGGCGCGTGGTGGGCACCGTCAACACCGCCGAGTTCCTCGTGACCACCGCCGCCGTCGCCGGCTTCGTCGTCGGCCTGTGGGAGGACCTGGTGGCCAACCTCGCAGCCGTGCTCGCGCTGCTGGTCGGCGGCTGCATCGCCGCGCCGGTCGCGGCCTGGCTCGTCTCCCGGATGAACCCCGCAGCGCTCGGCGGGGTGGTGGGCACGCTGCTCGTGCTGCTTAACCTGCCCGTGGTGCTCGCCCCCTTCGACGTCACCCCCGGCGTGCTCTGGGGCCTGCGCCTGGTGGTCCTCGTCGTCGGCGGCTCGCTCGCCCTGCGCGGCTGGCTGCGGGCGCGGGCGGCGCTGGCCGCCGAGCCCGAGCGGCGGACCACCGTCAACGCCGAGCCAACGGGCACGCTGCTCGGCGATCCGCGTTAGGGCTGCGGGGCGCGTTGAGGCGGTGCAGGGTCAGATCGGTGCAGGTCGCGGTGGGGGCGCCCCGGCACGCGATAGGATGGGGCCCATGAGCGGGCGCGAGGAACTCCTTGACCTGGCCGGCCGGTGGGCTGGCCTGTTCAAGCTGCTCGGGGACCCGACCCGCCTGCGCCTGCTGGCGGTGATGCACCACCGCGCGCCCGGCACCGCCACCGTCACCGACCTCGCCGAGGCCACCGGGGTACGCGTGGCGACGGCCTCCGCCGCGCTGCGCGCGATGGAGGCCGCCGGTGTGGTCAGCGGGGAGCGCGTCGGCCGCGAGGTCCGGTACACGCTGGACAACTCACGCATCCACGACGTGCTCCACCACGTGGGGTTCTCCCACGACAGCTACTCCCACGAGAAGCTGGACTAGCCCTCGATCGTCTTCTTCGGCTCCGAGTGGGTCACCGAGATCTTGCGGCTCTTCGCGCGCTCGGCCAGCGGGAGGGTGACCGTCAGCACGCCGCCGGAGTAGTCCGCGGTGACGTTCTCGTTGTCCACGGAGTCGCCGACGGTGACCTGGCGGCGGTAGGTGCCCGTGAAGCGCTCGTTGGTCACCCACGAGGTGCCGTCCTCGTCGGTGCCCTCACGCACCGTCGGGCCGGTGGAGCGCTCGGCCGAGATCGTCAGCACACCGTTGTCGATGTCGATGTCGATGCTCTCAGGGTCGACACCCGGCAGGTCGGCGTTCAGGACGTAGTTGTTGGCCTCCTTGTAGAGGTCCAGCGGCATGAAGCGCGGGGTGCGCGAGGTGGCGCCGGCGCCGCTGCCGAAGACCTGGCGGGCCAGGTTGTCGAGCTGGGTGAAGGGGTCGTACTGGACGAGTGCCATGATGTTCTCCTCTGCGTCTCTCAAACTTGCTTACACCCTACTCAACTCTTAGCGGCCAAGGTTTATTCCGGGACCCTCAACCTTTTGTTTTCAGGCCGGTCAGCGGCCCGCTAATTCCGGACCCTCCGGCCTCCGGCGGCGGGCCGGTGCTCTGAGGTCCTATGCTTGGTCGTGATGAGCGCCCCGCGGTGGCGGGTGTCCGCGCGTGCCGCAGAGGAGGAACCGTATGCGCAAGGGCCTGGTCGAACAGGGGATAGACCGCATGCTCGACGGCATCTCCTCCGGGGACTTCACCTACGGGGAGGCGCTGCCGCCCGAGGCGGAGTTGGCCGCCTATCTCGACGTCTCGCGTCCGACCATGCGCGAGGTGATCCGCGTGCTCGCCGACCGGGGCGTCGTCCGCGTCGTCCACGGCCGGGGCACCTACCTGGCGGACCGGGGGGAGTGGAATGACATGGCCACCCTGGTGCAGGTCGTCTCGCGCAGCATGAGTCCGCGCGAGGTGGGGGAGTACCTGGTGGAGATCCGCCGGATGATCGAGGTGGGGTCTTGCGGGCACGCCACCCGACGCGCGACCGCGGAGGATCTCGCCGAGATGAAGCGCCAGCTGGAGCGCTACGAAAAGGCGAGCGCGGCCGGTGAAGCGGAGACATGCACCGAGGCCGACCTCGCCTTCCACTGGCAGATCTTCCGGGCGACGTCCAACCCCTTCCTGACCGCCATCATGCGGCCCCTCGACGAGGCGCTCGCCGAGTCCCGGGAAAAGACCAGCGCGGTGCCGGAGATCCGCGAGCGTGCCATCCGGCATCATCGGCGCATCTACGAGGCGATGGTCGCCGGCGACGAGGAGGGGGCGAAGAACGCCATGCGTGCGCACATGTGCCAGACGCGTGCGGACATCGTCGCGCACCTCGACTGAGGCTGAATAGTCCCGCCGGCTCCCTCAAAGGGGCCCTTGTCAGCGTCATTTCCGTCGAGTAAATTCGGCGCCAGACCTCAGAGGTCTAACGACAAAGGAGTGACATGCCCCGGAAGACACTCGCGGAGCTCATCGAGGGCTACCCCGCGAACGCACCGATCCCGGCCGCCGACGTCCGCGCCGCCGCGGCCGCCAACCCCGACGAGCCCGTCTTCGTCGTGCTCGACGACGACCCGACGGGCACCCAGTCCGTCGCGGACCTGCCCGTGCTGACCCGCTGGGAGCGCGAGGACCTGGACTGGGCCTTCGCCCAGGACGCCCCGGCCGTCTACGTGATGACCAACTCCCGGTCGCTGGCCCCGGAGGACGCCCGGGCCGTCAACGTCGACGTCGCGCGCGCCGCGCTGGCCGCGGCCGCCGACCGTGGCATCCGCGTCGCCTTCGTCTCCCGCAGCGACTCGACGCTGCGCGGGCACTTCCCGCTGGAACCGGACACCCTCGCCGACATCGCCGCCGAGCACGGCGAGCAGGTCGACGGCGTCGTGCTCGTCCCGGCCTTCGGCGACGCCGGACGCGTCACCGTCGGCGGCGTCCACTTCGCCGGCGACGCGGAGGGCTACGTCCCTGTCGCTGAGACCGAGTTCGCCCGGGACGAGACCTTCGGCTACACACGCAGCGACCTTGCCGGTTGGGTCAAGGAGAAGACCGGCAAGGCCGTGCCCGCCGACGACGTGCTCGAGATCCGGCTCGACACCGTCCGCGCCGGCGCCGACGCGGTCGCCGCGGCGCTCGCCGACGTGCGTGGCCGCCGCCCCGTCGCCGTCGACATCGTCACGGAGGACGACCTGCGCCACCTGTCCCTGGGGCTCATCGCGGCGGAGCGCGCAGGCCGGCGGTTCATCTACCGCGTCGGCCCGCCGTTCCTGCGTGCACGCATCGGCCAGGACGTCCCCGCCCCGCTCGACCCCGCTGCCGTGGCCGCGGCTCGGCGTTCCGACGGCGCGGTCGGTGGCCTCATTGTCGTCGGCTCCCACGTCCCGACGACGACCCGCCAGCTCGCCCGTCTCCTCGAGGCCGACTCCGCGACCGTCGTCGAGCTCGACGTGACCGAAGCCCTCGGCGAGGGCGGGGCGGCGTATCTGGCCGGGCTCGTCGGCCGCGTCGTCGCCGGGTTGGGGTGCGGCAATGTCGTGCTGCACACCTCCCGCCGACTGGTCACCGGCAAGGACGCCCAGGATTCGCTGGCGGTCGCCCGCCGCGTGTCCGATGCCGTGGTGGAGGTGGTCAACTCCACGGTCCACCGCGTCTCGCCCCGGTTCGTCATCGCCAAGGGCGGGATCACCTCCTCCGACGTCGCGTCCCGCGGCCTGGAGATGACCCGTGCGCAGGTAGTCGGCCCCATGCAGCCGGGGATCATCTCGATGTGGCGCCCCGTCGACGGCCCCGCCGCCGGAGTGCCCTACGTCGTCTTCGCCGGCAACGTCGGCACCGACGATTCCCTGGCCGAGGTCACCGCCACCCTCTCAGGCAACTGAACACCCCGTCATCCAACCGCGATCTAAGGAGAACCCCATGACCAATGTGACCGTCACCGTCGTCGGCCTCGGCGCGATGGGCCTGCCCATGGCCACCAACCTCGCACGCACCTTCCATGTGCGGGGCGTCGACGTCCAGGAGGCGCGCCTCGAACTCGGCCGCGAGGCCGGCCTCGAGGTCCACACCGACGCCCCCGAGGCCGCGCGGGGCGCGGACGTCGTCCTGCTGGCCGTCCGCAACCAACATCAGCTCGAGGCCGCGCTCTTCGGGGAGAAGGGCGTCGCCGACGAGCTGGCCGCGGGCGCGACCGTGATCCTGACCTCGACCGTGGGCATCGACGCGATCGCCGCGGTCCGGCCCGGCCTGGCCGAGCGCGGCATCCACCTGGTCGACGCCCCGGTGTCCGGTGGGCCCGCCCGCGCCGGCGAGGGCGACCTCCTGGTCACCGTCGGCGCGGACGACGCCGCCTGGGAGGCCGGACACCCGGTCCTCGACGAGATGGCCTCCACCCTCTACCGCGTCGGCGACGAGGCCGGTAAGGGCCAGGCCATGAAGACCGTCAACCAGCTGCTCTGCGGGATTCACATCGCCGCCGCAGGCGAGGCCATGGCGTTGGCCGGGAAGATGGGCCTGAACCAGAACGAGGCCCTCGAGGCCCTGATGTCGGGTGCCGCCTCGTCCTTCATGCTCGGCGACCGTGGCCCGCGGATGCTGCAGGCCTACGACGAGACTCCGGCGGAGGTCAAGAGCCGCCTGGACATCTTCGTCAAGGACATGGGCATCGTCGTCAACGCCGCCCGCCGCGCCGGGATCGGCGTACCGCTGGCCGCGGCGGCGGAGCAGACCTACCTTCACGGGCTGACCCTCGGGCTGGGGGCCGCGGACGACTCCTCGGTCATCCGGACCGTCACCCCTGAGGATCCCGCCGGGGAGGGGAACTCCGAGAGGAGCGACGGATGACCGGCGGGGCGCTCCTCGGGCTGGGGCTGGCGGCCGTCGCGCTGCTGCTCGTCCTGGTCATCTGGGTGAAGATGCCCGCCTTCGTGGCGCTGATCGTCGTCGCCCTCGCCACCGCGGTCGCCTCCGGCGTGCCCCTGACCGAGTCCGTGGGGGTGGTCACCGGAGGAATCGGCGACACGCTCGGTTCGGTGATCGTGGTCGTCGGCCTCGGCGCGATGCTCGGTCGGCTCATTGAGGTGTCCGGCGGCGCCGACGCACTGGCGCTCTACTTCACGGTGCGCTTCGGCAAGGCCCGGGTGGTCGCCGCCGTCACCGCGGCCGCGTTCATCCTCGGCATCCCGGTGTTCTTCGACGTCGGGTTCATCATCCTCGCGCCCATCGTCTTCGGCTTCGCGCGCACGGCCGGATACCACCCCCTCAAGATCGGTCTGCCGGTGGCCGCGACGATGCTCACCGTGCACGTGGTGCTACCCCCGCACCCGGGGCCTGTCGCCACCGCGGAGATTCTCGGCGCCGAGCTCGGCACCGTGCTCGCGGTCGGCCTGCCGCTGTCCGTCATCGCGGTCGTCGGCGGGTACTTCTGCTCGAAGCTTGTGCCGGTGGGGAGGTTCGACCTGCTCGACTCGCCGGCCACCGAGACCCCGCCCCCGGTGGAGAACCCGCCGAGCGCGTGGACGGTCATCGGCCTGATCCTCCTGCCGATCGTCCAGATCCTGGTCGGCACCGCCGGTGTCCTGGCCACCGACGAGGGGACCACCGCCCATTCGCTGGTCAGCTTCGTCGGCTCCGCGCCGGTGGCGCTGCTGACGGCGGTGCTCGTCGCGTGGGCGGTGATCGGGCACCAGCGCGGGTGGAGCCTGGACAGGGGCTCGAGCGTGCTCGACTCCTCGCTGCCGGCGGTCGCCGTGATCATCTTCGTCACGGGAGGCGGCGGCGGCTTCGCGGCCGTGCTCACGGAGTCCGGCATCGGCCAGGTGCTCTCGGATCTTCTGGTGGCCACCGCGATGCCGCTGATCCTGATGGCCTACCTGCTCTCCCTGGCGTTGCGCGCGGCGCAGGGTTCGGCGACGGTCGCGATGCTGACCACCGCGGGTCTGCTGGTCACCCCGATCGCAGGCGCGGGGCTGGACCCGCTGCACACCGCCCTGATTGCCATCGCCATCGGGTTCGGCGCGTTGGGCGTCTCGCACATCAACGACTCCGGGTTCTGGATCGTCACCCGCTACCTCGGATTGAGCGTCAAGCAGGGTCTGCAGAGCTGGACCCTGCTGTCCACGGCTTTCTCCCTGATCGGATTCATTGCCACCGCCGGCGTCTACGTGCTGGTCTGACGCCCCCGTACGCGCAAGCCCCGCCGACCGCAAGGTCGGCGGGGCCGTCGTCAATCTCTCTTAGTGGATGCCCTCGGCGAACTCCTCGACGATCTTGGCGTTGAACGCCGGCAGGTCGTCCGGGGTGCGGGAGGTGACCAGGCCCTGGTCGCACTCGCACTCGGAGTCGACCCAGGTCGCGCCCGCGTTGGTCAGGTCGGTCTTGAGCGACTTGAACGAGGTCACGGTGCGGCCGCGCAGAGCGTCGGCGTCGGCCAGGATCCAGGGGCCGTGGCAGATCGCGCCGATCGGCTTGCCGGCCTCGGCGATGCCGCGCACCAGGGCGACGGCGTTCTCGTCGGTGCGGATGATGTCGGCGTTGTTGGTGCCGCCGGGCAGGATCAGCGCGTCGAAGTCCTCGGCCTTCGCGTCCGCGGTGGTCAGGTCGACGGTGACCTCGGCGCCCTTCTTGCCGGTGATGGTGCCCGACTCGGTGGAGACGACCTTGACCTCGGCGCCCTCGGACTTGACGGCCTCGACCGGGCTGGTCAGCTCGGAGTCCTCGAAGTCGTTGGTGGCGACGACGGCGACCTTGACGTTGTCCAACTGGCCCATGACTCTTCCTCCTGATTGATCGGTAACGTTTACGGCACCGAGGGTAACCATCGGCGCGCACTATTCAAGGTTTCCTGCGCAGCGGTGGTCCCGGTGCCTGTTTCGGTCATATCTGTGTCGTCTTCTTGTCAGGGGAGTCCCGCATGTCCGCACCCGTGCTCTTCGTCGCCGCCGACCGTGGCGAGGCTGCCGGCCTCCCGCCCGAGGCGGACCTGCTGGTCACGGGCGTGGGTCTCGTGTGCGCGGCCGCCGCGGTGGCGCGTCGGCTGGCGCAGTGCGGGTACTCGCGGGTGGTCAACATCGGCACCGCAGGCGCGCTCCACGACGGCATGGGCGGCGCCTACGAGGTTGAGACCGTCACCCAGCACGACTTCGACGTCACCCTGCTCAAGCGGGTCAGTGACAACGCCGACGACGAGTCCGAGGCGCGCTGGCTCGGCGCCCTCCCGCGTGCCGCCGTCGAGCTTGCTGACGTCGCGCACGCCCTCGGCTTCGTGTGACGGTGCGGGGTTGTTGCTTTGGCGGCGTTCCTTGATGCTGTTGTTTGACGATGCTCGTGGGTGGCTTTGATTATGGGCAATGCCCGCGATGGGGGTTGTCCTGGTTTGGTTGTTGCTGGTTAGGTCGGGTTTTGTTCGGGGGCTTTTCTGGGGGGTCGGGCCGGCCCGGGGGTGTGCAGTGATGTACTGCAGCCTCATCCTGTCTCGTCGATGCTGGTTTCTGTACGGCGGTGCAGTGATCCACTGCAAGCTCGTCGGGGTCAGTTGGGGGAGAGGCTGGGTGCGTTGAATGGGGATCGTGCAGTGATCCACTGCAAGACCCTGTCGAGGGGTTTGGGCGTGCTGGTGCAGTGACTTACTGCGAGGGCTGTCGGAGAATGACAAGTCTCCGAACCATGGCTTCGCCCGGGTCTCCGGCTGCCGGCCTTGCGATCGCGATGCACTCCGGGTGGTGCGCGGTTGGCGATGACGGTCTCGGAGCATCGCCGGGAGGCTGAGGAGCGGGCGAGGGTGCGTGGTGAGGCGAATCGGGCGGCCTATGACGAGGAGATCGGTTACGACCCGGCCGCACCCGTGCCCTTCTGAGCCCGACAACCCAAACCCCCGCAAACCACAAAAAATGACGCCCACGCGCGGGGCGTGGGCGTCGGAAAGCAAGGAGAGGAGGTGAAGGAGAGTGGACTCAGTCCTCCGGCTTGCCGATCGCGACGGCGGAGCCGCTCGGCTTCTTGAAGGGCGTGATGTCACGCAGGTGCTCGCGCACCTTGGTGAAGCCCTCCGAGGCGGTGAGCGCCTCGCCGCGGGCGGTCGCGATCTGGATGTCGTCGATCGTGATCTCGCCGGCACGCAGCGCCACCATCTCCGAGTGGTAGCGGAACCAGACGGCAACCACGGCCGCGACCGGCACCGCGAGGAAGGCACCCATGATGCCGAAGAGCGTGGAACCGACCGTGACCGAGAGCAGTACGATCGCGGCGTGCAGGTTCATCGCCTTCGACTGGATGATCGGCGAGAGCACGTTGCCCTCGATCTGCTGGACCAGGACGATGAGCAAGAGCACGAGCAGCGCGTTGGTCAGGCCGTTGGTCACCAGTGCGATGACGACGGCCAGGGCGCCGGCGGTGAACGCACCGATGATCGGGATGAAGCCCGCGAAGAACGTGATCACGGCCAGCGCGAGCGCCAGCGGCACCTGCAGCACGACCAGGCCCAGGCCGATGAAGACGGCGTCGACCGCGGAGACCAGCGCCTGCGCGCGGATGAAGCCCGCCAGCGTGTTCCAGGACCGCGAGAGCACCTCGGTCAGGTGCCAGCCCGCGTTGCCGCCGGTGTACTGGCGCATCCAGGGCAGGAAGCGTGGGCCGTCCTTGAGGAAGAAGAACGTCATGACGACCATGACCAGCAGCGTCACCGCCGCCGAGGTCGCCCCCGACAGGCCGGCGAAGACACCGGTCGCGATCTGCGAGGCACGCTCCTGCAGGAAGCCCATGACGTCGTTGAGAAGGTTCTCGAATTCGCCGAGCTCCAGGTTGAGCGGCGGGTCCTGCACCCAGTCCAGCAGCTTCTGGCCGCCGTCCTGCGCCTGCTCCACGAGCTGGGGGATCTGCTTGCGGATCGACGGCGCGATCATCGCGCCGACGCCGAAGATGACCGCGACCGCGCCGAGCAGCGTGATCACCACGGCCAGCGCCGCCGGCACCTTGTGCTCGCGCAGCCACTTGACCGGCGGCCACAGCACGGTGCAGACGATGAGTGCGAGCAGCACCGGCAGCAGGCCGGTCCAGACCATGCCGAGACCCTGCCAGAGGATCCAGCCGGCGGCGACCATGATGATGAAGCGCAGCGCCCACCCGGCGGCCCAGCGGCCGTCGCGGCCGATGATGACACCGCGGTCGGTCACGCCCTCGTCACGCTCGACCGCGCCGGGGAAGGTGCCCTCCACGTGCGCGTGGACCGTGGCGGGGAAGTCCTCCGTCATGCGGCGCTGGGCGTCCTTCTTCGGCGGGGTCGGCGGATCGACCTGCTCGGAGCGTTCGATCTGCTCCTCGGTGCGCGAGCCCGCGGGCTGCTCACCGGAGTTCTCGGAGTTCGTCATACGGCGAGCGTATCCGAGCAAGCCGCCGAGGGACACCCGGACGGCCACCGCGGACCGGGCCCGCCGGGTCCGCCCGGCCCGCCGGGGAGACAGCCCGGGAGATTAACGACGCCCCGCGCCCAGGACGTCGGCGCGCACCCGCCCCGTGTCCGTGTGGAGCCCGAAGCGGTGCGTGGTCACCGAGACGGCCTGCTCGAGGAGGTAGGGCAGCAGCTCGCGGCGGCCGTCGGCGAGGACGGGACCGTCGAGGACGACGGCGCCGTGCTCGGCGGCGGTGGTGCGCAGCAGCTCCGGTACCTCGCCCAGGCAGCGCACGCGGGCGGAGTCCTGGGAGGCCACCGCGCCGGCGAGGCGCTCGACCTGCGAGTCGTCGGCCAAGACGACCGGGGCCTGCGCCCGCGCGGCGGCGAGGCGCTGGCGGATGACGTCGCGGCGGGCGGCACCGGAGCCGACGTGGACGAGCACCGGCTCAAGCACCGGACGGTAGCGGAAGACGTTGGCCTCGCCGGCCAGGGCGGCCGGGTCGTGCGCGCGGCCGAACTCGGAGCGCCAGGCCAGCTCGTCGAGCTCCGCGGCGCGCCACAGCCAGTTCAGGTCGGCCTCCGTGAGCTCGTCACCGACCAGCTCGGCGGCGCGGCGCAGCTCCGCGGCGACCGCCGGCTGCAGGTCGACCTCGTGGACGGGCAGCTCGCCGGCCGGGTCGGTCCAGTCGCCGAGCTGGGCGACGTAGTTCGGGCCGCCGGCCTTGGCGCCGGGGCCGACCGAGGAGTTCTTCCAGCCGCCGAAGGGCTGACGCTCGACGATCGCGCCGGTGATGCCGCGGTTGACGTAGGCGTTGCCCACCTCGACGCGCTCCATCCAGTGCGCGACCTCGTCGTCGTCGAGCGAGTGGATGCCGCCGGTGAGCCCGAAGCCGGTCGCGTTCTGCCAGTCGATGGCCTCGTCGAGGTCCTTCGCCCGCATGATGCCGAGGACCGGGCCGAAGCACTCGTGGGTGTGGAACCAGGAACCGGGACGCACGTTGTCGCGGATGCCGGGGCGCCAGAACAGTCCCTCCTCGTCGAGCTGTTCCGGCTCGACGAGCCAGCGCTCGCCCTCCTCGAGCTGGGTCAGACCGCGCTCGAGTTTCTCGCCGGGCGCCTCGATCAGCCCGTTCATCGTGGTCGCCGGGTCGGTGCCCGGCCCCACGACGAGGGTCTCGGTGGCGTCGACGAGCTGGCCGATCAGGCGCTCCGAGGGCCCGTCCGAGCCGACGACGATGGCCAGGGAGGCCGCGGAGCACTTCTGCCCGGAGTGGCCGAAGGCCGAGTGCACGAGGTCGTCGACGGCGAGGTCCGGGTCGGCGAACGGTGTGATGACCAGCGCGTTCTTGCCGGACGTCTCGGCCTGCAGCACCACCTCGGGCCGCCAGGAGCGGAACAGCGCGGCGGTGTCGCTGGCACCGGTGAGGATCACCTGGTCGATGTCCGCGTGGCTGATCAGGTGCCGGCCGGTCTCGTCCTCGGGGACCATGACCAGCTGCACCAGGTCCGGGTCCTCGCCGGCGGCGGCGAGCCCGGTGCGGACCGCCTCCACGAGCACCGCGGCGCACCGGGTGACCTGCGGGGCGGGCTTGACCACGACGGCGGAACCGGCGGCCAGCGCGGCGGTGATGCCGCCGACCGGGATGGCCACCGGGAAGTTCCACGGCGGCACGACGAGGGTGAGCGTGCGCGGGTGGAACTCGGCCTGCGGCCCGGCGAGCCGGCGCGCGGAGTGCGCGTAGTAGGAGCAGAAGTCGACGGCCTCGGAGACCTCGGGGTCGGCCTGGTCGACGGTCTTGCCGGCCTCCTGCGTCATCGCCGCGATCAGCCGTCCGCGCGCGTCGGCGACGGCGTCACCGACGGCCTCCAGCACGTAGGCGCGCTTGCCGACGTCGCGTGTGCCCCACGCCGCGCCCAACGTGCGGCCGTGGGCGAGCGCGGCGTCGACAATCTCTGTGTCGGTGACCGGCTCGGGGGCGTCGGGCAGCTCGGCGGTGAGCGCCTCGAGCGCCCAGGAGCGGTTGGCGGGCAGCGCCGGGTCGGTGTCGGGCTCGTTGGCGAAGCGGCCGGTGCGCGGGGCCTGCCGACCGGACTCGGCGGTGCGGTCCTGGCGGCGGCGCGGGCCGGCCGGGGTCTCCCAGCGGGAGCGCACGGCACGGGCGAAGACCTCCTCCTGGCCGTCCATCGCGCCCTCGCCCTCCGGGGCGAACAGCGAGTGGAGGAAGTTCTCCGGGTCGGCGTTCTCCTCGAGGCGGCGCACGAGGTAGGAGACGGCGACGTCGAAGTCCTCGGTACGCACGACGGGCGTGTAGAGGATGACGGTGCCGAAGACCTCGCGCACGGCGCGGGCCTGGCCGGGCGCCATGCCCTGCAGCATCTCGGCGTCGAGCTGGCGGGTCACCCCGCGGCGGTCCGCCAGCTCCCAGGCGAGCGCGGAGGTGAACAGGTTGTGGGAGGCCACACCGACGCGGAGGGCGTCGGCGAGGTCGGGCTGCAGGGCCAGGTCGAGCAGGCGGTAGTAGTTCGAGTCGGTCTCGGGCTTGGTCAGGTAGGGCGCCTGGGGCCAGCCCTGGACCTCGGCGTGGACGCGCTCCATGGCGAGGTTGGCACCCTTGACCAGGCGGACCTTGAGCGGGGCGCCGCCGGCGGCGTGGCGGGCGCGGGCGAAGTCGGCGATCCGCTCGAGGGCGGCCGGCGAGTCGGGCAGGTAGGCCTGCAGGACGATGCCGGCGGTCAGGTCCCGGAACTCGGGCTCGTCGATCAGCCCGGTGAACAGGTCGACGGTCAGCTCGAGGTCGTGGTACTCCTCCATGTCGAGGTTGACGAAGACCCCGTGGGCCTTCGCGGCGCGGTAGACGGGGCGCAGGCGCTCCTTGAGGCGCTCGAGGCTGCCGGCGTGGTCCCAGTGCTGCAGCTGGGCGCACAGGCTGGAGGCCTTGACGGATACGTAGGTGACGCGCGGGTTCTCGATGAGCTCGATGGTGCGGCGCGTGCGGTCGCGCGCCTCCTTCTCGCCGAGGACGAGCTCGCCGAGGAGGTTGAGGTTGAGCTGCTCGCCGGCCTCGGCGGCCCGGTCGAGGCGGTCGCGCAGGGTGCGGCCCTCGACGTCGAGGACGAGGTGGGAGACCAGCTGGCGCATGCGGGCCCGGGCGGCGGGCATGACCAGGCGCGGGGCGATCCGGCCGGCCTTCGCACCGACGGTCAGCAGTGCGGAGTCGACGGAGCCCAGGAAGGACGGGGAGACGCCGTCGGTGACCTTGTGCAGGGCCTGGGCTGCGGCGGCGTCGTCGGTGGGACGGGCGACGCGGTCGACGAAGTCCATGGTGAAGCGCATGCCCTCGGGGTCGCGCAGGATCGCGGAGAGCTGCTCGGCGGCGCGGGCCTCCGAGCCGGTTTCCGAGTCGGCGGCCAGCCACTCGTGGGCGCGGGCGATGGCGTCCGGCACGGCGGCGTCGACGTCGGCGGAGTTCGCCGGCGCGGTGGGGGTGTTGGTGGAGTCGACGGTCACTTCGCGTCCTTTCCTTAGGGGTGCGGCGGAGCGCACGAAGAGATACTGGTGAGCCGTGTCATAATCGGCTGACACACGTTAGACAGCGCAATGGTGCGCACGCAACAGATGGGGTGCGCTGGGGTGATGGGCGCGCGGGGTCGGAAATTTAGGGGTGTTGAACTGCGCGGACGAAGAAAGTTGAGCCTGTGTGGAACAATTTTGGTGCCGGGGCGTTGTACCTGGTGCGAGGTTGAGTGAGCCTGGCTCAAGGGATTCTGTTACAGTGGTCCGCGTTGAGCCCCGACGGGTCAACTCCGCCAGAAGCTAACGAACGAACACTTAATTCAGGAGGAACACACACCATGGGTCGCGCAGTAGGCATCGATCTCGGCACCACCAACTCGGTCGTCTCCGTGCTCGAGGGCGGTGAGCCGCAGGTCATCGCGAACTCCGAGGGTTCGCGTACCACCCCGTCGGTCGTCGCCTTCGCCAAGAACGGCGAGGTGCTGGTGGGCCAGTCCGCCAAGAACCAGGCGGTCACCAACGTCGACCGCACCATCCGCTCGGTCAAGCGCCACATCGGCGACCCGAGCTGGCACGTCGACATCGACGACAAGAAGTACACCGCGCAGGAGATCTCCGCGCGCACGCTGATGAAGCTGAAGAGGGACGCCGAGAGCTACCTCGGTGAGGACGTCACCGACGCCGTCATCACCGTCCCGGCCTACTTCGAGGACGCCCAGCGTCAGGCCACCAAGGAGGCCGGCCAGATCGCGGGCCTGAACGTCCTGCGCATCGTCAACGAGCCGACCGCGGCCGCCCTGGCCTACGGCCTGGAGAAGAACGACGACGACCAGACCATCCTGGTCTTCGACCTCGGCGGCGGCACCTTCGACGTCTCGCTGCTCGAGATCGGCGACGGCGTGGTCGAGGTCCGCGCCACCGCCGGCGACAACGAGCTCGGCGGCGACGACTGGGACCAGCGCATCGTCGACTGGCTCGTCGAGAAGTTCAAGGGCGCCCACGGCATCGACCTGACCAAGGACAAGATGGCCCTGCAGCGTCTGCGTGAGGCCGCCGAGAAGGCGAAGATCGAGCTGTCCAGCTCGCAGCAGACCTCCATCAACCTGCCCTACATCACCGTCGACGCCGACAAGAACCCGCTGTTCCTGGACGAGACCCTCTCGCGCGCCGAGTTCCAGCGCATCACCCAGGACCTGCTGGACCGCACCAAGAAGCCGTTCAACCAGGTGCTCTCCGACGCCGAACTCTCGGTCTCCGAGATCGACCAGGTCGTCCTGGTCGGCGGCTCGACCCGTATGCCGGCCGTGACCGACCTGGTCAAGGAGCTCTCCGGCAAGGAGCCGAACAAGGGCGTCAACCCGGACGAGGTCGTCGCCGTCGGCGCCGCCCTGCAGGCCGGCGTCCTGCGCGGTGAGGTCAAGGACGTGCTGCTGCTCGACGTGACCCCGCTGTCGCTGGGCATCGAGACCAAGGGCGGCGTGATGACCAAGCTCATCGAGCGCAACACCACCATCCCGACCAAGCGCTCCGAGACCTTCACCACCGCCGAGGACAACCAGCCCTCCGTGCAGATCCAGGTCTTCCAGGGCGAGCGCGAGATGGCCAGCGCCAACAAGCTGCTCGGCTCCTTCGAGCTCGGCGGCATCGCGCCGGCTCCCCGCGGCGTGCCCCAGATCGAGGTGACCTTCGACATCGACGCCAACGGCATCGTCCACGTCACCGCAAAGGACAAGGGCACCGGCAAGGAGAACACGATCACCATCCAGGACGGCTCCGGCCTGTCCCAGGAGGAGATCGACCGCATGGTCAAGGACGCCGAGGCCCACGCCGAGGAGGACAAGAAGCGTCGCGAGGACCAGGAGACCCGCAACTCCGCGGAGTCGATGGTCTACCAGACCCGCAACTTCGTGAAGGAGAACGAGGACAAGCTCTCCGACGACGTCAAGGGCAAGGTCGAGGACGCCGCCAAGGGTGTCGAGGAGGCGCTCAAGGGCGACGACCTCGAGGCCATCAAGTCGGCCGTCGAGAAGCTGTCCACCGAGTCCCAGGAGATGGGCAAGGCCATCTATGAGGCCAGCCAGAACCAGGGCACGACCGAGGCCGGTGCCGCCGGTGCCGGCGCCGCCGCTGACGACGACGTCGTCGACGCCGAGGTCGTGGACGAAGACGAGAACAAGGACGGTGGCGATAAGTGACCAACCCGATGAGCGACGACCCCGGCGCCCCCGAGGCGACCGACCCGGAGGCCACCAGCCCCGAGTCCGCTGAGGCCGCCGTCGAGGAGGCGGAGGCCGTGGTGGACGACGCCGCGGCCGAGGCCGAGGCTGCTGAGGCCGCTGAGCCTGTGGCCGAGGACGGCCTCGCGGCTGAGCTCGCCGAGCGCACGGAGGACCTGCAGCGGGTCACCGCCGAGTACACCAACTACCGGCGGCGCACCGAGCGGGAACGCCAGGCGGCCGTCGAGCACGCCCGCGCCGGCGTGGTCGGCCAGCTGCTGCCGATCCTCGACGATCTCGAGCTGGCCCGCCGCCACGGCGACCTCGAGGACGGACCGCTGAAGTCCTTCGCGGACAAGTTCCGCGGCACGCTCGACTCGCTGGGCCTGGATGCCTTCGGCGTCGAGGGCGAGCCCTTCGACCCGGAGATCCACGAGGCCGTCCAGGACGCCTCGACCGGCGACGAGAAGGTCCTCGGCAACGTCCTCCGGCAGGGCTTCTCCCTCGGTGGGAAGACGGTGCGCACCGCGATGGTGATCATCGGCGACCCGCAGGGCGACGCCCCGGCGGACGACGGCGACTCGGAGAACACTGAGGAGGCCTGACCCGCCTCCCGGGCCGTCGGCGCGAGCCGGCGGCCCGGACCGGACATTTAGCACCTTTTACTTAGACAGATTTAGCACCGTATTCAGTTAGCCCGCCCACCGATGAAGACGATGGCGGAAGGAGGAGATGCCCAGTGGCTGAACGTGAATGGGCAGACAAAGACTATTACGTGGACCTGGGTGTCTCCTCGTCCGCGGGCCACGACGAGATCAAGCGCGCCTACCGCAAGATCGCACGCGAGAACCACCCGGACAAGAAGCCGGGCGACAAGGCAGCCGAGGCCCGGTTCAAGCGCGCCGCGGAAGCCTACGACGTCGTCGGCGACGAGAAGAAGCGCAAGGAGTACGACGAGTTCCGGGCGATGATCGCCCACGGCGGATTCGGAGGTACCGGGTTCCCGCCCGGTGGGTTTCGCACGTCGACGCGGGGCGCGGACGGATTCAACGTCAACGACATCTTCGGACAAGGTGGAGGATTTTCTGCAGAAGGCGGTCTGGGTGACCTCTTCGGTGACATCTTTGGCAATCGGGGTGGCGGTCGCCAGCGTGCTTCGTCGCGGTCGCGGCGGGCGTCGCGGGGGGCCGACGTCGAGACGCAGATAACCCTCGAGTTCCGCGAGGCCGCCAAGGGCACGACCCTGCCGCTGCAGATCTCCGGCGAGGCACCCTGCGCGACCTGCCACGGCTCGGGCTCCCGCTCGGGCGAGAAGGCGACCTGCCCCGAGTGCGAGGGCTCCGGCTTCACCAACGAGCAGCGCGGCGCCTTCGGGTTCTCCGCGCCGTGCTCGAAGTGCCAGGGCACCGGCGAGGTCATCGAGGATCCGTGCACCACCTGCTCGGGCACCGGCACCGTGCACCGCACTCGCTCGATCACCGTGCGCATCCCCGCCGGCGTCATCGACGGGCAGAAGGTGCGCCTGGCGGGCCAGGGCGAGGCCGGCCCGAACGGGCGGCCGTCCGGCGACCTGTTCGTCACCGTCCACGTGCGTGACGACGCCGTGTTCACCCGCAAGGGCGACGACCTGGAGGTCACCGTGCCCGTGTCCTTCGCCGAGCTGGCGCTCGGCGACACGGTCACCGTGCCGACGCTGGACTCGCCGGTGCGCGTGAAGATCCCCGCCGGCACCCGCGACGGGCGCACCCTCAGGGTGCGCGGGCGTGGCATCAACGGCGGCGACCTGCTGGTCACCGTTGAGGTAAGCGTGCCGACCCACCTGGACGCGGCCGCGACCTCCGCGCTGCGCACCTACGCGCAGGCCGAGCGTGAGTCCGGCTTCGACCCACGGGCCGACTGGGAGGGGGCGCGGCGATGAGCGACAAGGACGAGAAGGTCACCGAGGAGGTCTTCGTGATCTCCGTGGCCGCGCAGCTCTCCGGCATGCACGCCCAGACGCTGCGCACCTACGACCGCCTCGGCCTGGTGACCCCCGCGCGCACCCGCGGCGGCGGACGACGCTACTCGCGTGAGGACGTCGTGCTGCTGCGCCGGGTGCAGAAACTCAGCCAGGTCGACGGCGTGAACCTCGCCGGGATCAAGGCGATCCTGGACCTCGACCGCGAGAACGCGGAGCTGCGGCGCCGCGTCGACGACCTCGAGGCCGAGAACGAGGCCCTGCGCGAGGCGCACACCGCCCGCGCCCGCGGCGGCGAGCTCGTGCCCGTGCCGCGGTCGACGGCCGTGGTCATGTGGAGCCCCGGGGCGCGTAGACGCCGGTCGAATCGCCCGGACCACGCGTGATCGCCGCCAGCGCGGCGAGCGTGACCGGGTCCTCCCAGTAGCCGCTGTGGTCCACGCCCCGGCCGGCGTGCCACACGCGCGCCCCGAAGCCGGGGGAGGTCGGGTCCCGGCCGTGCACCCCGGCGCGGTCGTCGACCGTCAGGCCGATGGGGTCCGCCTTCGAGGTGATCGCGTGCACCCCACCTGCGCCGGCGAGCGAGAGCTCGCCGGCGTTCTTCGCGTCCACACCGGGGCTGCCGACGAGCACCAGGGCGTCGGCCTCGAGCGGCGGGTGCGGATCGCGGGCGGCCCGGGAGGCGACGACGGAGCCGTAGCTGTGGCCGAGGACCACGCGGCGCTGCCCGGGGTTGCGGGCGGCCAGCGCGGCCTGGAAGGTGCGCAGGTCCGCCGCGCCGTTGGCCGCGGGTTCGCGGGCCAGCGCGCCGGTCAGTGTCGCCGGTGCGCGGTAGCCGAGCCACATGACGGTCGCCGCCCCCGTGGCCTGGTTGAGCTCGCGGGCCCGGACGAGGTAGCCGGGCCAGGACTCCGGTTTCGAGGAGCCGACCCCGGCGACGAAGGTGAGCGTGGTCTCGGCCGAGTCGAGGTCACCGACCACGGCGACGACGCCGTCGGGGCCGGCCTCGAGCAGCCGGGCCTCGCCGCCGTCGAAGAGCGGGGCGAGCCGCGGGTTCTCGGTCAGCTGCAGTTCGTGGACGGCGTCGGGGGAGAGGCCGCCGAGGTCGCCGAGCCTGCGCCCGGGCGGGCCGGCCGGCGGGGTGCACAGGGCGGTGACCTCCTCGGCGCAGCGCCGGTCGAGGACCTCGCCGAAGGCGTCGGCGAGGTGTGCCAGCGGGCCCTCCCAGCCGATGAGCCGCTCGTGCAGCGAGGCGGAGACGTCGAGGACGGAGGCGACCGCCGTCATCTGCGCGGCCGTCTCGTTGACGGCCGGGGAGGTCTCGGCCAGGCGCGCGACCCCGGCCGCCGGGCCGCCGGCCACGCCGACGGCGAGGGCGGACTCCTCGGCGGCCCAGTCCCGGCCGGTGGCGCGGGCGCCGGCGGCGGCCGCCCGCAGAGCGGCGGCCGCGGCGCGCAGGTACTGCGCCGTCACCGCCGGAGCCATGCGGCGGTCTCGGCGTCGGCGGCGAACGCGACGTCGGAAAGCGAACCGAGGTCGGCCAGCACCTCGGCGCGGCGGCGGGCGCGCTCGGAGAGCGTGCCGTTCCAGGCTGCGAGGGCGCGGGTCAGGGCGGCGGCGGTGCGGGGCGGGTCGGTGAGCGGGACGGCGATCGTGGGGGCGTTGACGGCGGCCAGCGCGGCGCGGACGCGGGAGCGGAAGGCGTCGGTGAGGATCAGGTTCTCGGTCATGGCCCCATTGCAGCGTGCCGGCGCGCGCGGGGCGAGGGGCGAGGGGCGAACCTGTGGATAACTCTGGCCCATCCACATACCCTGGGACCATGCGAATTGCGGCGGCACAGATCCTGTCCACGGGCGACCCGGAGAAGAACCTGGTCACGGTCACCGAGGCGGTCCGGGAGGCGGCGGCCGGGGGCGCGCGCGTGGTCGTGCTGCCCGAGGCGAGCTCTCAGGCCTTCGGCACCGGGCGCCTCGACGAGCGGGCCGAAGAGCTCGACGGGCCCTTCGCGGAGGGGGTGCGCGCGGTGGCCGAGGAGACGGGCACCGTGGTGGTCGTGGGCATGTTCCGCCCGGCCGACCAGGCCTTCCACGACGGCAGGACGGTCAACCGTGTGTTCAACACCGCGCTGATCGTCGGGGACGGCGTCGACGAGCACTACGACAAGGTCCACACCTACGACGCCTTCGACTACGAGGAGTCCGCCACCGTCAAGCCCGGCGGGCGCGTGGTCACCTTCGACGTCGACGGGGTGCGCCTGGGCGTGGCGATCTGCTTCGACCTGCGCTTCCCGGAGCTCTTCCGCGAGCTGGCCTGCCGCGGCGCGCACGCCGTGGTGGTGCCCACGAGCTGGGCGGACGGGCCGGGCAAGCTCGAGCAGTGGCTGCTGGTGACCCGGGCGCGCGCGATGGACACGGGCTGCTACATCGTCGGCGCGGACCAGGCGCTGCCCGAGGGGGAGACTGACGGGCCGACGGGCGTGGGCCACTCGGTGGTCGTGGGCCCGGACGCGGGGATCATCGAGGAGGCCGGCGACCGGCCCGGGATCATCTACGCCGACATCGACACCGAGGCGGTGGCGGAGCAGCGCCGCGTGCTGCCGGTGCTGCCGCGCTGAGCGCGGGCGCCCAGCCGAAGGACTAGTCCCAGCTGAAGGCGGGCGAGAAGTCCTCGACCTGCACGTCGGCGGCGCCGGCGGCGCGGGCGGCGGCCGCGCTGGCCGCGGCGGCCTCCGGCAGCCCCGCGACGATGACGCGGTGGCCGGTGAGGTCGCCCGCGGCCTCGACGGGCTCGGCGACGGTGGTGACGGCCCCGACCCCGGAACCGTTGGCAGGCAGCGCGACCGCCGAGTGCACCCACCACGCGTCGGTGTGGTGTGCGGCCGTGGCGGTGACCGTCAGCCACGAGGTCGCCGCGGCGAGCGCGGCGAGCGCGGGCAGGTCGTAGAGCTCGCCGGGGTACTCGGCGTGCAGGACCACGTGGACTTCGGGGCGGGTCCGCGCGCTGAGCAGCGCAGTGACCAGGGCGCGCAGCGGGGCCCAGCCGGTGCCGTGGGCGATCATCGTCACCGGGCGCGGGTCGGCGGGGTTGAGGCGCAGCCCGCCCTCGGGGCGTCCGAAGACCCACTGGTCGCCCACTCGGGCCCGGCCCAGGTCGTGGACCGGGCAGTCGGCGGAGAGGTCGAGGTGGAAGCGCAGCTGGCCCATCGCGTCCGCGGGCAGCGCCGGGGCGAGCGGCACCCACACCCCGGGGGTGTAGGTGGCCGTGGTGGGCAGGCGCTGGCCGGGCGTGTAGGCCACGGGCAGGCCGGTGTCCACGGAGATCACGGCGATGCGGCGGGCGGGCCGCTCGACCGAGATGACCTGCCCGGCCGAGGCGGCGGGCACGCCGGCGCGGGCGTCGGCGAGGTCGGCGTCGGCCATGTGGGCGCAGCAGACCTCGGCGAGGTCCTCGGCGCGGGCGGCGGCCAGCGTGTAGTGGGCGCCGGCGGCCTTGAGTGCGGCGCGCAGGCCCGCGCGCAGGGCGGTGGCCTGGGCGGCGT
>NZ_JASPJZ010000005.1:0-152383 GCF_030232385.1 Corynebacterium sp. MSK006 | reverse complement strand
CCCGAACAATCCGCGTGCACACCGGTCAGCCAGGCATTAAGACCCATCGTCGGATCATGCGCGGCGGTCTCCTCCCGCCGGCCTTCGGTGGCGTCCTTGACCGAGGTGATCATCGCCTCCCACCTGGCCTGCGCGGCAGGTGACAACCAGCCGACACCCGGCATCCACATGGGTGCCTTGATCAGATCGCCTGCCTGGTAGACCCATTTGGTCACCGCGATGGTGATGTTGTCCATTAAAAGCCTGTAGAACGCCTCAGTCAGACTGATCCCCTCCGAGAGCACCCTTGTCCGCAGGGCACTGTTGAGGATGCTCGCCTGATCATCAGGCAAGGTCAGGTAGTACTCGGTCAGCCCGGGAATCGAGTCGTTCGACTCGAAGATCCCGGGAACAGGTGCCGGTTTGCCTTCTTCGTCGAAGTCGCGGGGCAGGCGGACCTTAGGGTCGTAGAGGTTGACCAGTTCGTTGATCGTGTCGCTGATCTTCGCCGTCGTCGGAAACGCCTGCCTGGGTGCGGTAGGGGTGAGAAAGTCGGTGATGGCCTCATCGATCCTCGCCAGTATCTCGGGGTCCCCCACGGCCATGACGGCCGCGCCGATGGTGCGAAGAGATGCGACCTCGATGTGGAAGAGCATCTCCTGCAGGGCCTTCAAACGCGGCAGTTTGTCGATGAAGGCACCCAGTGAGGCCACATAGGAGTCTTTGATGGTGTACCGGCTGACAGCGGTACTGGCTGCCATGCGTGTCGAGTAGGAGGTGATGGTCTCATCTCGGCGGGGTTGGTTGTCCATCCAGATCTCGTAGTCCAGCCGGCGCTTGAGCCGGCTTTTCACGGCCACGGGGTCGGTCTGGTCGGTGTTCGAGAAGTAGTTGGGTGGGTTGGTGCCGTCGGCAGGTGGGATGTGGCCGCCGGGGACCTGGTTGTTGCGCCAACGGTTTGCCCGCGTCAGGCGTAGGTCGGCTTCGCGTTGGTCGCGGGCGGTTTGGCGTGCGCGCAGGGTGGTCGTGATCTTCTTGGCGGTGACACGTTGGCACCTGGTGGTCGCCTGGCGGATGATCCTGCGGCGGGCCTGGCGCCGGCCGAGCTTCCTTCTCATGCGGGTGTTCGATGGTGTGTGGTGGCCTTTGGGTCGTCCGCGGTGGTGTCGCATGGTCCTTTCTACCCCCTGGCTATGTGGCGTGTACTGGCACTTTGTGGTGCCTTGTGTGTTCGGGTTTCAGTGTAGCGCAGGGGTGGGACATGGGTAGCCTGTGTGTTCGAACGTGGGCTGTGAGTTTCAGACGAGCCACCGCCTCGTGTCCAAGCTGTGGTGGTCTCGGGTGGGGTTGCAGTAAGTCACTGCATCGCGATCCCCGGTCCGGGGCCCGGGGCGCGAAGGAACCTTGCAGTGAGTCACTGCATCGGGTGACTAACGGTCGCAGGGCGCTGGGGTGGGCGGCCTTGCAGTGGGTTACTGCATCGCCTCATCGGGTTGCTGAGAACCTGACCTCGAGGGCCTTGCAGTGGATTACTGCACCGCCTTCCCGAAGTCGGCTGCTGCGGGGCTGGGTGGGTCTTGCGGTAGGTCACTGCATCGGTGCTGGGCGGGCGACGGATCCTGGGGACTGCCGAGGCTTGCAGTAGGTCACTGCACCGCTACTCAGTGGTTCCTCATGCCGAGGCTTGAAGTAAGTCACTGCGACCCGGGATCGGGGCAGCCGGCCCCTCGGGGCTATCGGGGTTTGCAGCGAGTCACTGCATCGGGTGGCCAACGGTCGGTAGAGCTCTGGGGTAGGCGAGCTTGCAGTGGGTTACTGCATAGCCTCATCGGGGTCATCGAGAACCTGACGTCGAGGGCCTTGCAATGGATCACTGCGCCTACGCCCCGAAGCCGGCATTGGCGGGACCGGATGGGCTTGCAGTAGATCACTGCGGTCGGGGCTGGCACAGGGGAGTGAGAGATAGAGAGGGGCGCCGGGGGATGGGCGCAGCAGATTGCTGCAACGAAGGCGCTCCCGCGCCAACCCGCACCTACCCGCAGCAACTCCACCGACAGTGACCACGGGGACGTCGGCAATTGAATACGGGGAACGGCGCGCCTGGACCGGAAACCACAAGAACAAAAAGTCCCTGAAGATGCGAAAACGCCCTCCCGGGAGGGGGCGTCACGGCGCGACGGCTAGAGCGTCGGGGGCGGGACCGGCTCGTTGAACGGGAACGGGAAGAAGCCCACGTGCCCGTAGAAGAGGGTGAGTCCCAGGAACGTCCACGTCATGCCGATGAACCAGGTGATGCAGATGAAGATGGTGCGTACCTTCTTGTTGGTCAGCGCGAACGGCGAGAGCATCGGCGCGACACCGGTACCGAAGTTCATGGTGAACACGGTCAGCGGCTCAAGCAGGCTGCCCTCGAGCATGCGCGCGATCGGCTCGACTGCCGGCGGACGCCGCTGGCCGAAGTGCAGGCCGGCGATGAGGGGGATGATGCCGTAGAACGCGGCCGGCTCACCGAAGGTCACGTTGTCGACGGCACAGCAGAAGGCGCCGTCGATCTGCTCGAGCGGCCAGGTCAGCGTCATGTGCAGGCCGGTGGCCCCCAGGTAGAGGCCCAGGATGACGAAGGCGTAGCCGAAGCCGGACAGGGTGCGGCCCGTGCGGGCCAGGGCGGTGCGCAGGAAGATCGGCACCAGGATCATGATGACACCGACGACGAGACCCATCGTGGTGTTGTAGGTGATTCCTTGCAGCTCCATGGTGCGTCAGATCCTTTCCGCGAGCAGGGCCTGGCGAATGGAGATCAGGGCGATGGCGCCGGAGCCGCCGGCGACCCAGATCAGTGCGCCGAGGTCTTCGCCGAGTGCGCCGTCGACGGCCACCTAGATGATCGCGCCGACACGGCGCCGAGGGCGATGACGACCAGCGAGAGCTTCGCGCAGAGATCGGCCCACTTGGCCATCTTCGCGTCAATCTCCAACGGTGTCGCGTCGCCGCGAGTGTCACTGGCAGACATACGACTCTTTCTCTGAGAAGTGATGATCAACCCAGTGAGTTGCCAGGCAACTCCAAAGCTAGAGCACCCTTAACCGTGTATGCGTACTGTTTTCTGGGCAACGCCTTACCCCTGGTCAGAAAAGTGTCACCTCCGCAGGTCAGACGTCCTGTGCGACGGGGGTCACGCCCCCGCCGCGCAGGCGTCACACTCCCGTTGCGTCCCCCGCCGGGACCCCCGCCGCGACCCCGCAGAACCTCAGTAGACGAGCGCCACCTTGCCGACGGCGCGCGCGGCCTCCATCAGCTCGTGGCCGCGGCGCACGGTGGCGGCGTCGAGGCCGTGGAGCACCTCTCCGGTGACCGCGCGGATGCGGCCGGTGTCGACGAGGTCGGCCACGCGACGCAGCGCCTCGCCCTGGGCGGCGATGTCGGCCGTGGCGTGCACGGGCCGGGCGAACATGGACTCCCAGCCGACCTGGATCGCCTTCGACTTGAAGGGGGCGATGGTGAAGTCGCGGGGGTCGTCGATGAGCACCAGCTTCGACTGCGCCTTCATCACCTGGGCGAGCTCGGCCTCGCGTGCGTCGGTGCGCGAGGAGAAGACGAAGTTCACCGAATTCTCGCCGAGCTGCTCGACCAGGTCGCGCGAGTGGTCGACGACCCGGTGTGCGCCGAGGCCGCGGACCCAGTCGCGGGAGGCCTCGCGCGAGGCGGTGGCCACGACCTCGAGGCCGGTGAGCGCGCGGGCGAGCTGGATGACCTGGGTGGGCACCCCGCCCGCGCCGCCGAGCACGAGCAGGCGGCCGTGGCTGAGCGTGGAGACGGCGAGCCGGTCGAAGAGCGCCTCCCAGGCGGTCAGGGAGACCAGGGGGAGTGCGGCGGCGTCGGCGTCGGAGAGCGTGGCGGGCGCGTGGGCGATGATGCGCTCGTCGACGGCCTGGAGCTCGGCGTTGGAGCCGGGGCGGTTGTTGGTGCCGGCGTAGAAGACGCGGTCGCCGACGGCGAAGCGGGAGGCCTCGGCGCCGAGCGCGGTGACGGTGCCGACGGCGTCGTAGCCGAGCACGAGCGGTTCCTCGCGCCTGCCGGCGCGCATCCGCATCTTCGTGTCGATGGGGTTGAGCGAGGCGGCGGCCACGCGCACGACCACGTCGTGCGGTCCGGGCGTGGGCTCGGGGATCTCGACGTCGCGGAAGGCGTCCGGGGCGTCGACGGGCAGGGAATCGAATACGGCGACGGCTCTCATGGCGCCAAGGCTAGCCGCTTAGAATCGGGAGCATGTCGAAGAAGAAGCCCAAGCCCACGCCGCTGCCCGCCGAGGCCCTGCCCGGTATCGTCGACGCCCACACGCACCTGGCCAGCTGCGGGGCGCGCACCGGCGCCGAGGTCGACGCCTTCGTCGAACGAGCCGTGGCCGCCGGCGTCGGCAAGATCTGCACCGTCGGCGACGGGCTCGCCGAGGCCGAGGACGCGCTGGTCGCGGCGCAGCACAACCCGCGCGTGTGGGCGGCGTGCGCGATCCACCCCACCCGGGCGCGGGAGCTTGACGACGCCGCGCGTGCCAGGTTGGCGGAGATGGCGCGCGACCCGCGTTGCGTGGCGGTCGGGGAGACGGGCCTGGACACCTACTGGATCCGGCACAAGCCGGAGGAGACCGCGCCGCTGGAGGTGCAGGAGGACGCGCTGCGCTGGCACATCGACCTCGCGGTGGCCACGGGCAAGGCCCTGATGATCCACAACCGGGAGGGCGACGCGGACCTGATGCGCATCCTTGCCGACGCGCCGGAGCCGCGCGAGGTCGTGCTGCACTGCTTCTCCTCGCCGCTGGACGTCGCCCACGAGGCCATCGAGCGCGGCTACGTGCTCAGCTTCGCGGGCAATGTGACCTTTAAGCGCAACGACGAGCTGCGCGCGGCGGCGGCCGCGGCGCCGGCGGGCCAGCTGCTCATCGAGACCGACGCGCCCTTTATGACCCCGGAGCCCTACCGGGGCACGCGCAACGAGCCCGCCTTCGTCGGGCACACGGCCTACTGTGTGGCCGAGGCACGCGGGCAGGAGCCGGCGGAGCTGGCGGCGGAGGTCTCGGCGACCTTCGACCGCGTCTACGGGATCTGAGGCAGCCCAGGGGGGCGGAGGTGCAGGTGAGGTGGCTGTGATTGCTGGGGTGGGTGTCCCTGTGATCCTTGCCACGGGGGTGTGACGCGGCCGGGACGGTGACTGGACACTGCGGGACCGTTACCGTACTGTTACCTACGTTTTACGGGCTCGCGGACGGCGGGCCCGCAGCCGCCACAGACCACACAGACGCAGACAAGGGATGCCGCACCGAATGACCGCACAGCACCAGTCCCCGATCTCCCGGATCAACGCCAGCCGCAGCGTGCCGCTGCGGCTCGCCACCGGTGGCGTGCTCGCCACCCTCGTGGTTGGTGGCGTGGGCGTCGCTGCCGCGCAGAAGAGCGTCACCCTCGACGTCAACGGCGAGGCCATGGAGCTGACCAGCATGTCCGGCGACGTCGCCGGCGTACTCGAGCAGGCCGACATCGAGGTCGGCACGGAGGACCTGGTCTACCCGGCGCCCTCGGAGAAGCTGAGCAACGGTGAGACTGTCACCGTGCGCACCGCCAAGCCGGTCGCCGTGGTCGTCGACGGCCAGGAGCACGAGCTGACCTCCACCGCCGCGACCGTCGAGGACCTGCTGCGTGAGGTCCCGGGCATCCGCCCCGGCTCCTCGGTCTCCGGCGACACCGACGGCAAGGTCACCGAGGGCATGAAGCTCGAGGTCACCAGCCCGAAGATCATCGCCTTCAACGACGGCGGCACCGTCTCCTACCTCTCCACCGCTGGCAAGACCGTCGGCGACGTGCTCGAGGACCGCGGCGTCGAGCTCGGCGAGCACGACCGCGTCCTGCCTGGCGCCGGCGAGGCCGTCACCGCGGGCATGACCGTCAAGATCGACCGCGTCGAGGAGAACGAGGTCACCGGCGACGAGGAGTTCGACGTCCCGGCGAACTACGTCGACGACCCGGAGGCCCCCGAGGGCGAGGAGACCGTCGTCGAGGAGGGCACCCCCGGCAAGCGCACCGTGACCCGCAAGATCATCACCGTCGACGGCCACGAGACCGAGAACATCATCCTCCGCGAGAAGGAGATCGCCCCGGCCACCCCGGCCACGATCAAGCGCGGCACCAAGTCCGACGACGCCCCGGCCGTCGCCGACGGCTCCGTGTGGGACGCCATCGCGCAGTGCGAGTCCGGCGGCAACTGGTCGATCAACACCGGCAACGGCTACCAGGGCGGCCTGCAGTTCAACCAGGGCACCTGGGCGGCCTACGGCGGCACCCAGTACGCGCCGACCGCCGACCAGGCCACCCGCGAGCAGCAGATCGCCATCGCGGAGAAGACCCAGGCCGCGCAGGGCTGGGGCGCCTGGCCCGCCTGCACCGCCAAGCTCGGGCTGCGCTAGCGCGTGCCCGCGCAGTTGCTCGGGCCCGCCGAGATCCGCTCGCTCGCCGAGCGTCTCGACGTGACCCCCACCAAGAAACTCGGCCAGAACTTCGTCGTCGACCCGAACACGGTGCGCCGCATTGTCGCGGCCGCCGACGTGCGTGCGGACGACCACGTCGTCGAGGTCGGCCCCGGGCTGGGCTCGCTGACCCTCGGCCTGCTCGACGCCGCCGCGCGCGTCACCGCCGTCGAGATCGACCCGCGCCTGGCCGCCGAGTTGCCCGCCACCGTCGCCCGGCGCGCGCCCGAGGCAGCCGAGCACCTCGAGGTGCTGAACCGCGACGCGCTGCGCATCGGCGCCGGTGAGCTCGACGCCCCGGACGCGCTGGTGGCCAACCTGCCCTACAACGTCGCCGTGCCGGTGCTGCTGCACATGCTGGCGACCTTCCCGACGATCCGGCGCGTGCTCGTGATGGTCCAGGCGGAGGTCGCCGACCGGCTCGCCGCCGCGCCCGGCTCCCGGATCTACGGCGTGCCCAGCGTCAAGGCCGCCTTCTACGGCGAGGTGCGCCGCGCCGGGGCGATCGGCAAGAACGTCTTCTGGCCGGCGCCCAACGTCGCCTCCGGGCTCGTCGCCGTGACCTGTCATACCCCGGGCGCGGTGGACTGGGAGCCCGACGAGGCCACCCGGGCGCGCGTCTTCCCCCTCGTCGACGCCGCCTTCGCCCAGCGCCGCAAGACCCTGCGCGCGGCACTTTCCGGCCACTTCGGCTCGGCCGCCGCGGCCGAGGAGGCCCTGGTCGCCGCCGGCATCGACCCGCGCCAGCGCGGCGAGAAGCTCGGCGTGGCCGACTTCGTGCGCCTCGCGGGGGTCAAGTGACGTCCGCGGTGAGCGTGCGCGCGCACGCCAAGGTCAACCTCTTCCTCGGGGTGGGGGAGCGGCGCGCCGACGGCTTCCACGAGCTGTCCACCATCTTCCAGGCCGTCTCGCTTCACGACGACGTGACGGTCACCGCCGGGCGTGAGGAGGTCACCGTCGCGGGTCTCGACGCCGAGCGCGTGCCGGCCGACCCGACCAACCTCGCCGCGCGCGCGGCGCGCGCCGTCGTCGAGCGCACCGGGCGCGAGGTGGACCTGGGCGTGCACATCGACAAGGGCATCCCGACCGCCGGCGGCATGGCCGGCGGCTCGGCGGACGCCGCGGGCGCGCTCGTGGCCGCCGACCGGCTGCTGGGCGCGGGGCTCGGCGAGGCCGCGCTGCTCGAGATGGCCGCGCAGCTGGGCTCGGACGTGCCCTTCACCCTGCGCGGCGGCACGGCGCTGGGCACCGGGCGCGGCGAGAAGCTCGTGCCCGTGCTCGCCCGCGGCACCTTCCACTGGGTCTTCGCGGTCTCGGCGCAGGGGCTGTCGACCCCGGAGGTCTTCGCCAAGCTCGACGAGCTGCGCGACGCCGGCAAGCTCCCGGGCCCGCGCACGGACGCCACCGCGGTGCTCTCCGCCGTGGCCGCCGGCGACGCCCGCGCGCTGGCCGAGGCGATGCACAACGACCTCGAGGCCGC
The DNA here is from genome assembly GCF_030232385.1 of Corynebacterium sp. MSK006. Classification (NCBI taxonomy): domain Bacteria; kingdom Bacillati; phylum Actinomycetota; class Actinomycetes; order Mycobacteriales; family Corynebacteriaceae; genus Corynebacterium; species Corynebacterium sp. MSK006. The sequence goes on along the minus strand of NZ_JASPJZ010000005.1, from coordinate 144,410 downwards.
GGCCTTCTCGCTGCGCCCGGACCTGCGCCGGATGCGCGAGGCCGCCCGCGGGGCCGGGGCGCTACGCACGATGCTCTCGGGCTCGGGCCCGACGATGGCGTTCCTGTGCGCCTCGGGGACGGACGCGGAGGCCGTGGCCGACGAACTGACCGGCGCGAACCTGTGCCGCGCGGCGTTCGTGGCCGAGGGGCCGCAGCCCGGGGTGGTTGGCCTAGACTGGTGAGCCGTTATGGCGAACCTGATCAACCTGGAGAACGTCTCCCAGTCCTACGGGCTCAAGACCCTGCTCGACGGCGTCAGCCTCGGCGTGCAGACCGGCGACCGCATCGGCGTGGTCGGCCTCAACGGCGGCGGCAAGACCACCCTGCTGGAGATCCTGGCCGGCATCATCGAGCCGGACTCCGGGCGCGTGAGCCACAACCGCGGCCTGGACATGGCCGTGGTGACCCAGCGCGCCGAGCTCGACCCGGAGGCCACCGTCGCCGACGTCGTGCTCGCCCCGCTGGGCGTGGCCACCTTCGAGTGGGCCTCGAACGCGCGGGTGCGCGAGGTCCTCGGCGGGCTCGGCGTGGCCGAGCTCGGTCTGGAGACCCCCGTCGGCTCGCTCTCCGGCGGTGAGCGCCGGCGCGTGAGCCTCGCCGCGGCGCTGGTGCGCGACCTGGACCTGGTGCTGCTCGACGAGCCGACCAACCACCTCGACGTCGAGGGCGTGCAGTGGCTGGCCGACCACCTGCTTGCCCGCCGGATCGCCGTGGTCGTGGTCACCCACGACCGCTGGTTCCTCGACACAGTGGCCAACCACACCTGGGAGGTCCACGACGGTACCGTCGACGTCTACGAGGGCGGCTACAACGACTGGACCTTCGCGCGCGCCGAGCGCGCGCGGCAGGCCGACGCCGCCGAGCAGCGCCGCCGCAACCTGGCCCGCAAGGAGCTGGCCTGGCTGCGCCGCGGCGCGCCGGCGCGCACCTCGAAGCCGCGCTACCGTATCGAGGCCGCCGAGGCGCTCATCGCCGACGTGCCCGCCCCGCGCGACACCGTCGAGCTGACCGCGTTCTCGAGACGCCGGCTGGGCAAGCGCGTCATCGACCTCGAGGACGCCCGCGTGGAGACCCCGGACGGGCGCACGCTGGTCGACGACCTGACCTGGCGGCTGGGCCCGGGCGAGCGCATCGGCCTGGTCGGCGTCAACGGCTCCGGCAAGACGACGCTTTTGCGCGTGCTCGCCGGAGCGTACCCGCTGGCCGCGGGCAAGCGCGTCGAGGGCCAGACGGTGCGGCTGGGCTGGCTGCGCCAGGAGCTCGACGACCTCGACGGCGACCGCCGCCTCATCGACGCCGTCGAGGACGTGGCCACCTACGTGCAGCTGGGCAAGAAGGAGCTCTCGGCCTCGCAGTTGGCTGAGCGACTCGGCTTCTCCGCCAAGCGGCAGCGCACCTTCATCCGCGACCTCTCCGGCGGCGAGCGCCGCCGCCTGCAGCTGACCCGCGTGCTCATGGCCGAGCCGAACGTGCTGCTGCTCGATGAGCCGACCAACGACCTGGACATCGACACCCTCCAGGAGCTCGAGGACCTCCTCGACGGCTGGGCGGGCACGCTCGTCGTCGTCTCCCACGACCGCTACCTCATCGAGCGCATCGCGGACTCGACCTGGGCGCTCTTCGGTGACGGCAAGCTGACCAACCTGCCCGGCGGCATCGACCAGTACCTCGCCGCCCGCCGTGCGGCCGGGGCCGGAACAAACGGCCCGGTGGACCTCTCCGGCGCCGGTGGCGCCGGTGGCGCTGGTGGTGCGGCCCAGCAGGAGGAGCAGGAGAAGCCCGCGCCGAAGCTGAGCGGCAAGGAGTACCACGAGCTGTCCAAGAAGCTCGGCCGCCTCGAGCGCGAGATGACCAAGCACTCCACGCGCATCGAGGAGCTCGAGGCCGAGATGGCGCGGGTGGCCCAGGACCCCGAGGGCCCGGACACCGCGCGGCTGACCGAGCTCGACGGCGAGCTGCGCGCGGTGCGCGAGAAGCACTCGGAGGCCGAGACCGAGTGGCTGGCCACCGCCGAGGAGATGGAGAGCTAGGTGGGCCGGATCTCCCGGCTCTGGTTCAGCTTCCGGCTGGACCCGTGGGGACTCGTCGGCGCGGGCCTGATGTTCATGCTGGGGCTCACGCCCTCGCTGCTGCCGCGCGACTTCTTCTACCAGGGCGTGGTCTCCGGCATCGCCGCGGGCATCGGCTACGTCACCGCCCTCGGCGTGCACCAGGTGTGGCTGCGGTGGATCCACCCGCGCCTGGGCGGCGCCTTCGAGCGCCTTGACCGGCTCTCCGAGCACACCCGCATGCGCCTCGAGGTCGCCGAGACGGTCCTCGTGGTCGCCGTCGTCATCGGCTGGGTGCTCTTCGCCGTGCGCTGGCAGCACGCCATCGCCGAGCTGACCGGTGCGGAGGCCTACTCGGTGTGGACCTTCTTCCTGGTCGTGCCCGTCGGCTTCGCGGTCTTTTTGGCCATGGTCGCCCTCGGCCGGCTGCTGCGCCGCCTGGCGCACGCGATCACCGCGCGGCTGCCGGTCTCCGAACGCGACCGCCGCGGGCTCGGCCGGCGCCTGGTCGGCTGGACGGCCGTGGTGCTGCTGTGCGTCTTCGCCGTCGAACGCGTCATCCCGGGCACGGCGGTGCGCGTCGGCGAGGCCGTCTTCGCCGGCCGCGACGCGGAACCCGAGCCCGGAGTGCACGCCCCGGAGGAACCCGAGCGCTCCGGCTCCCCGGACTCCGAGATCGCCTTCGACACCCTGGGCACCCAGGGCATGAGCTTCGTCGACGGGGGCCTGCGCGCCGGAGAGCTCGAGGACGTCTCCGGGCGTCCCGCCCGCGAGCCGGTGCGCGTCTACGCGGGCCTGCGCAGTGCCGTCGACGTGCGCGAGCGCGCGGGGCTGCTCATCGACGAGCTCGAGCGCACCGGCGCGCGCGACCGCGAGGCGCTGCTGCTGGTGATGACCACGGGCACCGGGTGGGTCAACCCGCACGCCGCGCAGGCCTTCGAGGCGCTCTACGGCGGCGACACCGCCGTCGCCGCGGCGCAGTACTCCTACCTGCCCTCGGCCTTCCACTTCCTCGCCGGCGGCCAGCGCGTCCAGGAGGCCGGCCGCGAGATGATCACGCCCGTCGTCGACTGGTGGAACAGGCTGCCCGAGGACGACCGCCCGCGCCTCTACCTCTACGGCGAGTCGCTGGGCTCCTCGGCGGTCGAGTCCGCCTTCTCCGGCATGCGCGACATCGCCAACTCCGTCGACGGGATCCTCCTGACCGGCCCGCCGAACTTCAACCCGCTGTGGCGCACCTTCGTCGACCGCCGTGACCCGGGCACCCGCGAGGTCGACCCCGAGTACTCCGCCGGCCTCGTCGTCCGCTTCGCCCAGGACGCCGCAGAGGTGGGGGCTTTGAGCGACGACGACGTCGAGTGGGGCCCGACGCGCATGCTCTACATCCAGCATCCCTCCGACCCGGTGGTCTGGTGGTCGCCGCAGCTGCTGTTCACCGAGCCGGACTGGCTCAAGGAACCGGCCGGGGTGGACCGGCTGCCCGGCATGACCTGGTTGCCCGTGGTCACCTTCCTGCAGGTCTCGGCGGACCTGCCGGTCAGCCAGAACGTCCCGCAGGGCCACGGCCACAACTACGGCGACGCCCTCGTCGCCGGCTTCGCCGCCGTCGGCGGGATTGACGACGCCGCGCGCGTCGCCGACGCCGAGCGCACGCTCGGCGCGGTCGTGGACGCGACGTCGTCAAGCTGAAGGGATTAGCATCGGGCCCATGATCCTCATCAACGTCAAGTTCCGTCCGAAGCCCGAGTACGTGGAGAACTTCCGCGAGAAGGTCGCCGACTTCACCGACGCCTCGCGCGCCGAGGAGGGCAACATCTTCTTCGACTGGTTCCGCAACACCGACGACCCGGAGGAGTACATCCTCATCGAGGCCTTCCACGACGACGCCGCCGAGGCGCACGTGGGCAGCGACCACTTCAAGGCCGCCCAGGAGCTGTTCCCGCAGCTCCTGACCCGTACCCCGGAGATCATCAACACCCTGATCGAGGGCAAGACCGAGTGGGACGCGATGGCCGAGTTCAAGGTCGACTGACGTTTCACCCCCTCCGGGCGGGGCGGTAGGGTTATGTGACATGAGCGCACAAGCCACCACCGGCGAGCACGGCACCGTCGACGAGCCCACTGACCCGCCCAAGCTGAACAAGAAGGCCTACGAGAAGGAGCTCAAGCGGCTCCAGGCCGAGCTGGTCGACATGCAGCAGTGGGTCGTCGAGACGGGCGCGCGGCTCGTGATCATCATGGAGGGCCGCGACGCCGCCGGCAAGGGCTCGGCGATCAAGCGCATCACCCAGTACCTCAACCCGCGCACCTGCCGCATCGAGGCGCTGCCCGCCCCGAACTCGCGGGAGAAGGGGCAGTGGTACTTCCAGCGCTACGTCGAGCGCCTGCCCACCGCCGGCGAGATCGTCATCTTCGACCGCTCCTGGTACAACCGCGCCGGCGTCGAGCGCGTGATGGGCTTCTGCACCTCCGAGGAGTACCGCCGCTTCCTGCACCAGGCGCCGATCTTCGAGCGCCTGCTCGTCGAGGACGGCATCATGCTGCGCAAGTACTGGTTCTCCGTCTCCGACGAGGAGCAGATCGCCCGCTTCCGCTCCCGGCGCAACGACCCGCTGCGCCGCTGGAAGCTCTCCCCGATGGACCTGCAGTCCATCACCCGCTGGGAGGACTACTCGCGGGCCAAGGACGAGATGTTCATCCACACCGACATCCCGGCCGCGCCCTGGTACACCGTCGAGAGCGAGGACAAGAAGCGCTCACGCATCAACGTCATCTCGCACCTTTTGTCCACCGTGCCCTACGAGAAGATCGACCGGCCGCTGCCGGAGATCCCCTCGCGGCCCGTCTCCGACAACGACTACGAGCGCCCGCCCCGCAAGGAGTTCCGCTACGTGCCCGACGTGGCCACGAAGCTGGAGAAGGGCAGGGTCAAGTCGGAGAAGTCCGGCAAGAAGAAGGCCAAGAAGCACAAGAAGGACTGACATGGTGCGTGCGGCCGCCGGCTGGCTCGCGGCGACGGCCCTGGTCCTCGTGGCCACCGTCGCCTTCGCCGCCTCCTACTTCGACGCCGTGCCCGATCCCATGCCCGTGCACTGGGGCGCGGACGGCCCCGACGGCTTCCAGGCGAAGACCCTGGCGGGCTTCCTCGGGCTGCACGCCCTGGTCCCGGGGATCCTGTTGGTCGTCCAGGCCGGCTGTGCGGCGGTGATCCGCGTGCGGGGGCGCCAGCACGCGATCGGGTCCTTCATGGCGGGCATGAGCCTGGTGTGCGCGCTCTTCGTGCACGGGCTGACGCGCACCGCCGCCGGAGACGACGCGGCGGTGTGGCAGGTGTTCTCCTCCGTCTGGTTCTTCCTGGCCGGCACGGTGGCGCTGCTCGCCTGGCTGGTCCTCGGCTTCCGGGGCTCCGGGGTGGTCTACTTCGACGGCGACGACGGGCGCGTGCTCGTCGAGAGCTCCGACGGCACCGGGGTGACGCTCAACTTCGCCCGGCCCGCCGCCTGGGGGATCCTGGCCGCGCTGCTCGTGCCCGTGGGCCTGGTCACGCTGCTCGCCGTGCTGGCGGACTAGACGTGGCCCCGGGGCACTAGACGTACCCCTCGAGCACGGTGATCACGCCGTGCTCGGCGTTCGAGGGCGCGATGTGGTCCGCGATCTCCTTGAGTCTCGGGTGCGCGTTCGCCATCGCGTAGGCGGTGCCGGCGGCGCGCAGCAGCTCGTAGTCGTTGAGGTAGTCGCCGAAGGCGACCGTCTCCTCGCGCGGGCAGCCGAGGTAGCCGGCGAGCTCGCGCAGGGCGCGGCCCTTGTCGGCCTCGGGGCTCATCACGTCGATCCAGTGCGCGCCGGAGACCACGACGCTCATCCCGCCGGCGGCCTCGCGCAGCGCGGGCGCGGCGACGGTCTCGGCGTCCTCGGGGGTGAACACCGCGAGCTTGACGACGTCCCCGGCGTCGGCGACCGCGTGCAGGTCGGCGGTGACCTCGACGGAGTGGTAGTACTTGACCACCTCCGGGTCCCCGGCGGCTGCGGGGTCGGTGAGGTAGGCGACCTCGGGGCGGCACACCAGCAGCCACAGCGGGGCGTGGCCGCCTGCGGCGTTGAAGGCCGCGACGGCGTCGATGACGGCGTGCACGGGTTCGGCCGGCATCGCGGTGGTGGAGGTGACCTCGCCGTGGTGGACGACGACGGCGCCGTTCTCCGCGATGTAGCTCATCTGCGCGCCGAGCTCGCCGAACATGTCGGCCAGCGTGCGCAGCTGGCGGCCCGAGGCGGGCGTGAAGACGACGCCCGCGGCGGTGAGGCGGGGATACAGCTCGGCGAAGCCGGCGGGCACGCGCCCGTCCGGGTCGAGGAAGGTTCCGTCCATGTCGACTGCGACGAGGCGGGGTGCCACCGGGTGTCCTCCTGGGGGATCGGGGAAGAATTTCGCTGGGCCGCCCGTGGCAGAAGTGGTGATGTGCGACACTGGTCGCATGACGGACACGACGAACGCCTCCGATGCCCCGGTGCGGTGCAGCCGGGTCGAGTCTACCGGCCTGATCGAGCTGACCCGCCCGCGCGCGCTCAACAGCCTGAACCTCGGGATGGTCCGGGAGATCACCGCCGCGCTCGACGCCTGGCGCGACGACGACGCCGTGGACCAGGTGCTCGTGGTCTCCGCCAGCCCCAAGGCCTTCTGCGCCGGCGGGGACGTGCGCGCCGCCCGCGAGGGCGTGCTCGCCGGGCGCGACGGGGAGATCGAGGCCTTCTTCGCCGAGGAGTACGCGATGAACCTCGCGATCTCGGAGTACCCCAAGCCGTACGTCGCGCTGCTCGACGGGGTGACCATGGGCGGCGGACTCGGCGTCTCGGCGCACGGCTCGCATGTGCTGGCCACCGACCGGGCCAGCGCCTCAATGCCGGAGATGGCCATCGGCTTCTGCACCGACGTCGGGATGAGCCGGCGCTTCCAGCAGTTGCGCGGCGGGCGCGCGATGGGCGCCTTCCTCGCGCTGACCGGCTTCCGGCTCAACGCCGCGGAGATGGCCTGGACGGGGCTGTCGACCGCCTCGCTCGGGGAGGCCGACGCCGATGAGGTGCGTCGGGCCGTCATCGCCGAGGGCGTGGACGGCGCCGTGCGGCGGCTGGCCACCGAGCCCGCGGGGGAGAACCGCCTGGTGGGGCTGGCCGATCAGATCGGGGACGCCTTCGCGGCCGAGACCTGGCCGGAGGTGCTCGAGCGGCTGGAGCGTCCCGCGAACGCGGAGCTGGGGGAGCGGGTCGCGGAGCTGACCGCGCAGGCCAGCCCCTCGTCGCTGGTGGCCACAACGCTGGTGTTCACCGCGAACGCGGAGGCGGACCTCGCCGACGCCCTCGAGCGGGAGCGGCGCCTGGCCGCGGTGCTGCGCGCCCGGCCGGACTTCGCCGAGGGCGTGCGCGCGGTGCTCGTGGACAAGGACCGCGAGCCCGCCTTCAATCCGGCGGAGGTCGCGGAGGTGGACGCGGCGGACTTCGCCGCGGCGCTCAGTTGAGCGCGCGCGGGATGCGGAAGGCCTGGTGGAGCAGCTCCACCCCGTGCTCCGGGTCCCGCGGGGCCTCGGAGGCGTAGTAGGCCTCCAGCGCGTTGGCGGCCGTGGTCGCCAGCAGGTCCAGGCCCACGCCGGCCTCGAAGCGGCTCAGCTGGGGGTGGCGGGTGCGGAACTCGTCGATGATCGGCAGCAGCTCGGCGTCGACGGTGGCGCTCAGGTCGGCACCCGAGGTGGTCTCGAGGAAGTCGGCGATGCGGAAGATCGCGGCCATGCCCTCGGGGCCGCCGCCTCGGACATCGCCGCGCGCATGGCGGCCTTCTTCGTCTCCCGCAGACCCATCTTCGACTCCGTCCCGCTCATCGGTCCGACAACGATAGTAGTGCCGAACGAAAAGCTTCCCCGGCGTCGTCATTATGCCGCCCGCCCCGGGGGGGGAGGGGGGAACGCCAACCCCGGGGGTGGCGGGGGCACGCTAACTTGAGCCGCGGCGCCGGGCGGCGAGGCGGTAGAAGCCGACGAGGCGCCCGGTGGCCGCACGCCAGGAGTGGCGCCCGGCCTCGGCGCGGGCGGCGCGCGCCAGGCGCTCACGCGACGCGGCGTCGTCGAGCAGTCCGGCGATGACCTCGGCCCAGCGGGCGTCGCCGGCCTCCGGGTCCACCAGGCGTCCGGTGGCCGGGTCGTCGACGACGAAGGGGATGCCGCCGGCGCGCGCGCCGACCACGGGCACCCCGGAGGCCATGGCCTCGAGGGCCACGAGCCCGAGGGTCTCCGTGGTCGAGGGGAAGACGAAGACGTCGGCGGCGGCGTAGGCGGCGGCCAGGTCGGCGCCGGTGAGGTACCCGGTGAACACGGTGGAGTCCGGGTCGAAGCCGGCGCGCAGGCGCTCGAGGTGCGGGCCGTCGCCGACCATGGCCAGCCGTGCGCCGGGGACGCGCCGGCGCAGCTCGGCCATGACACCGGGCAGGCGGTCGAGGCTCTTCTCCCGGCTCATCCGGCCGACGTAGGCGACCAGCGGGGCCTCGGGGTGGCCGTCGGTGAGCCGGACGCGCACGGCCGGCTCGGCGGCGGCGGGGGTGAAGGTGACGGTGTCGACGGCCTTGGGCCACAGGTTGACGCGCTCGATGCCGGACTCGCGGGCCTGCTCGACCATCGGCGCGGAGGTGCACAGGTTGACCTGCGCGCGGTTGTGCAGGGCGCGGATGACCCACTCCGCGGGCCTGCGGGCGAAACCGATGCCGAGCGCGGCCGTGTAGTCGGGCACGTTCGTGTGGTAGCTGGCCAGCAGCGGGCGCCCCGTGGCCCGGGCGTAGAGGACGCCCGCGGCCGCGGTCCACACCGGGTTGACGGCGTGCACGACGTCGGGGTCGAAGCGGTGCACGGCGGCCAACGGGGCCGGGGTGGGTAGCCCGAAGCTCAGCTCGGGGTAGACCGGCCACAGCGGCAGCGAGGGCACGCGCACCACCCGGGCGCCGGCGAACTCGCGCGGCGGGGTGCCCGGTGCCACGACCTGCACCTCGTGGCCGAGTGCGGTCAGCTGCTCGACGGTGCGGGTCACCCGGGTGACCACGCCGTCGACCTTGGGGAGGAAGACCTCCGTGAACAGGGTGACGCGCATCAGGCCTGCCGGGTCGGGGCGCCCTCGGGCACGCCGGCCTGGTTGCCGCGCGTCCACAGCGAGCGCGCCGGGATCTTGTCCAGGTCCACGCGGTCGGCGTAGCGGCGGGCGGTCTCCTCGACCTCGTGGAGCAGGCCGTCGGACAGCGTCGTGGGCTTGAGCCCCAGCTTGAGGAAGGCGTCGTTGACCACGTGCAGCTCGTTCTCGGCGGACTCGTTGCGCGGGTTGGGCACGTGGGCGACGTGCGCGTCGGAGATGCGCGCGAGCAGCTCGGCGAGGTCGCGCACGCGGTGCGTCTCGGTCATCTGGTTGAAGATCTTGACCCGGTCGCCGCGCTCCGGCGGGTTGGCCAGGGCCAACTCGATGCAGCGGACCATGTCGCGGATGTGGATGAACGCGCGGGTCTGTCCGCCGGTGCCGTGGACGGTCAGCGGGTAGCCGAGCGCGGCCTGCACGAGGAAGCGGTTGAGCACGGTGCCGTAGTCGCCGTCGTAGTCGAAGCGGTTGATCAGCCGCTCGTCGCGCTCGGTCTGCGGGGTGTGCGTGCCCCAGATGATGCCCTGGTGCAGGTCGGTGATGCGCAGCCGGTCGTTCTTGGCGTAGTAGGCGAAGAGGTGCTGGTCGAGCACCTTCGTCATGTGGTAGACGCTGCCGGGGTTGGACGGGTAGAGGATCTCCTGGCTGACCTGGTGCGGCTCGGCGGGGTTGCCCTCGGCGTCCTCGTCGGCGGTGACCTGGACGGTCAGGTAGCCCTCCGGGATCTTCATGCCCGCGGTGCCGTAGCCGTACACACCCATGGTGCCCAGGTGGACGACGTGGACGTCGCGGCCGGACTCGACGACGGCGCACAGCAGGTTGTGGGTGGCGTTGGTGTTGTTGTCCACCGTGTAGCGCTTGGTGCGCGAGTTCTTCATCGAGTACGGCGCGGCGCGCTGCTCGGCGAAGTGCACCACCGCGTCCGGGCCGTTCTCCTCGTCCCCGATGAGCGCGAGCAGGGCGTCGTAGTCGCGGGCGACGTCGATCTGGGCGAAGCCGATGCGCTTGCCCGAGACTTCCTCCCAGGCGTCGAGGCGCTCGGCGAGCGGACGGATGGGGGTCAGCGAGCTCGCGCCGAGTTCCTCGTCGATGGCGCGCCGGGAGAAGTTGTCCACGATCGTCACGTCGTGTCCCGCGTCCGACAGGTGGAGGGCCGTCGGCCACCCGCAGAATCCGTCGCCGCCGAGTACGACAATCTTCACGATGCTTCTCCCTACAATTAAGCGGACAAAATGACGCGCGGGAGCCCTGTGGGGGCTTCTGCGCAACCTTTTGGGCTATTTGCACATTCTAAGCGTTCCGGTGGACTTCCCGCAGGTCGGGGGAGGGGTGAATGTCCACTCCGGGGCCTGGAAAAGAATTCGAAGTTGAATTCGGGTTAACTCGCGGGAAAATGTCGAGCATTTGCGTGGTGTCCGCAGGTGCGGATTGACGACGCCGGTGGCTAGGCTGGGCGGGTCACTCCCGCTCCGAGAGGATCGCCTTGTTCCACGCCGTCTCCTTCGCCCTGCTCGACTCCGTCAACGTGCTGTTGATCGGCGTCGTCGTCGCGCTCGGCGTCATGCTGCCGCGCGAGGGGCGCTACCGGGGCACCGCCGGACTGCTCATCGCCGGCGACTGGCTGGGTGTCTTCGGCCTCTCGCTGGTCGTGCTGCTCGTCTTCGACGGTCTCGGCGACGTGGTCGCCCGCTTCCTCGAGTCGCCGGCCTTCGGCATCGTGCTCATAGCCGTCGGCCTGGCCTCGCTCGTGGCGACCTGGCGGGCGAAGCCCGGCGGCAACTCCGCGATGGTCGACCGGGTGCTGAAGCCGCTGCTGAGCCCCTCGCGGGCCACGGTGCTCGTCGGCGTGGTGCTCGGCGCGATCCAGTCGGCGACCTCGGCGCCCTTCTACGCCGGCCTCGCCGCGATCAGCGCCGGCGGCTTCGGGGTCGTCGAGCGCTACCTGGGGCTTGTCGGCTACGCCTCGCTGGCGCTGAGCCTGCCGGCGCTCTCGGCCGTCTTCGTCGGCCTCGTGCGCGCCCGGCCGGACTCGTCCGCGGGCCGGGCCTTCGCCTGGATGCGCGCGCGGCCGACCCTGATGGCCCGCTGCGCCGGCTACCTGGTCGCCGTGCTGCTCACGGGCATGGGAGTTCTCGCCCTGGTCTAGGCCTCGACGACGACGCCGAGGTTGATCCCCGGGATCTCCCAGGCGCCCGGCTCCGGGCGCACCAGGGAGATCAGGTCCGCGCGAACCTGGTCGGTCAGCGGGATCAGCCAGCCCTCGTCGGGGTCGAGGGTGGGCGCCTGGCGCGGGTCGAGAGCGGGCAGAAAGCTGACCGGCCGCGCCCCGGGCGCCGTCAGGCGCACGGGCGCGGACGCGTCGGCAAGCGCCGGCAGCAGCCCGGCGGCGGCGTCGGCGTCGACGGTGACCACCACCATGGACTCGGCCGTGTGCACGGCGACGGTGCGCGCGGGCAGCTCGACGGGGGCCGACGGGGCGTCGACAAGCGGCGCCGGGCGTCTTTTGCGCCACCACTCGCGCAGGCCCATCAGTCGGCCACCAGGGGCTCGAGGGTGAACTCGGGGTGCTCGCGCTCGATGAAGGCGAGCTTCCACTTGTCGCCGAACAGGGCGATCAGCTCGCCGTCGGTGCGGGTGAAGCACTCCACGCCGCGCTGGCGGTTGAGCCCCTCGACGCTCTCGGCGTCGGTGCGGCGGGCCACCGAGTAGGGGATCGGGTCGGTGACCGTCTCGACGTTGTACTCGTTCTCCATGCGCGCCTGCATGACCTCGAACTGCATCGGGCCGACCGCGGCCATGACCGGGGCGGCCTCGCCGCGGGCGTCGTTGCGCAGGATCTGGACCACGCCCTCGGCGTCGAGCTGCTCGAGCGCCTTGCGGAACTGCTTGTACTTGCCCAGCGACTTCGCGCGCAGGGTGCGGAAGTGCTCCGGGGCGAACTGCGGCATCGGCGGGTACTGCACGGCACGGCCGGCGTAGATCGTGTCGCCCGGGGCGAGCGCGCCGGCGTTGACCAGGCCGACGATGTCGCCCGGGTAGGCCGTCTCGACGGTCTCGCGGGTGCGCCCGAAGACGGTCAGCGCGTACTTGGTGGAGAAGGAGCGGCCCGACTGGGCGTGGGTGACCTGCATGCCGCGGTCGAACTCGCCGGAGACGACGCGCATGAAGGCCAGGGTGTCGCGGTGGCGGCGGTCCATGCCCGCCTGCACCTTGAAGACCACGCCGGAGAAGTCGTCGTCGACGGAGCGCCCGGAGTCCATCGCGGTGGTCGACGCGGCCACGGCCTCCGGGTCGGACTCGCGGGCCGAGGGCGCCGGGGCCAGCGCGCACAGCGTGTCCAGGATCTGGTGGACGCCGAAGTTGAGCATCGCCGAGGCGAAGATGAGCGGGGAGGTCTCGCAGGCCTCGAAGAGGTCCTGGTCGTGCACGGCGCCGTCGGCGGCGAGCAGCTCGGCCTCCTCGACCGCGCGCTCCCAGGCGCCGTCCTCGCGCTCGAGGGCGGCGTCGGGGGAGTAGTGCTCCTCGGGGCTGATGTGGGCGCCGCCGGCGGTGCGCAGGAAGTGGACGTACTCGTCGACCTCGCCGTCGGCGCTGACCCGGGCCAGGCCGCGGAAGTCGCCGGCCTCGCCGACCGGCCAGTACAGCGGGGTGGGCTGCAGGCCGATCTCGGTGACGATCTCGTCGACGAGCTCGAGCGGCTCGCGGCCCGGGCGGTCCCACTTGTTGATCACGGTGACGATCGGCAGGCCGCGCGCCTTGCACACGCGGAACAGCTGCAGGGTCTGCGGCTCGAGGCCCTTGGCGGCGTCGATGAGCATCACCGCGGCGTCGACGGCCATGAGCACGCGGTAGGTGTCCTCGGAGAAGTCCGCGTGGCCGGGGGTGTCCACGAGATTGATCACGTAAGGGTCCTCGGCGGCGGCCGCGTCGCCCTCCGGGGCGTACTCGAACTGCAGGGCCGAGGAGGCGATCGAGATGCCGCGGTCCTTCTCCATGTCCATCCAGTCGGAGACGGTGGACTTGCGGCCGGCCTTGCCGTGGACGGCGCCCGCCTCGGCGATCATGTGCGCGTGCAGGGCCAGCGCCTCCGTCAGCGTGGACTTACCCGCGTCCGGGTGGGCGATCACGGCGAAGGTGCGGCGGCGGCTGGCTTGCGCGGCGGTGTCGGTCATGGGGATCTAGCCTAGTCGCCGGTGGATCCGGTTCTGCGCGGCGGTGAGCCCCTCGGAGACGATGAGCTCCACGGCGCGCGCGGCGAGGGCGACTCCGGCACCCAGGTCGGCCGACGCGGCGTCGTCAATCGGGGCGAGCACCCAGTCCGGCACGGACATGCCCTGCGGAGGGCGACCCACGCCCACGCGCACGCGCAGGTAGTCGCGGGTGTCCAGGTGCCCGGTCAGGGATTTGAGCCCCCGGTGGCCGTTCTCGGAGCCGCCGGCGCGCACGCGCACCACGCCCGGGGCGAGGTCGAGCTCGTCGTGGACGACGATGACCCGCTCGGCCGGCACGCCCAGGCGGCGGGCCAGGGGAGCGACGGCCTCGCCGGAGAGGTTCATGTAGGTGCGCGGGCGCAGGGTCACCACCGTCGCACCGGCGGCCTCGGAGAGGTCGGTGTCCGCGAGTTCGTCGAGGACCATGTGCCCGGCGTTGTGGCGGGTGGCCCCGTACTGTGCGCCGGGGTTGCCCAGGCCGACGACGAGCCAGTCGGCGCGCTCCGGGGCGGCCGGCTCCGGGGCGGGCTCGGCGGGCTCGGCGGGGCGGAGGCGGGCGAGGAGATTCTGCAGGACGTTCACGGTAGAGCATCGTTTCACATACGCTGGGGGCATGAGCATCCTCTCCCAGCTGGCCGTCCCCGTCATCGCCGCGCCCATGGCCGGCGGGCCCTCGACTCCGCGCCTGGTCGAGGCCGTGGCGCGGGCCGGTGGCCTGGGCTTTCTCGCCGGAGGCACACTGCCGGCGGAGAAGTTCACCCCGCAGCTCGGGGAGGTGGACCCGGCCGCGGGTGCGTGGGGCGTGAACCTCTTCGCCCGCCAGAACCCGTACCACTCGCTGGGCCAGGTCCGCGAGGTCGCCCGCCTGCTCGAGCCGTACTTCGCCGAGCGCGGCCTGGAGCGGCCCCGGGTGCCCGAGGTCGACTACGACTACGGCTGGGACGGCAAGTTCGCCGCCGTGCTCGACGCCGCGCGCGCCGGGCGCGGGCCCGCCGTGGTCAGCTGCACCTTCGGCCGCTTCACCCTCGAGGAGACCGCGGCGCTGCACGAGGCCGGGATCGAGGCCTGGGTGACCGTCACCCACGAGCGCGACGCGGTGGCCGCCGCGCGCGCCGGGGCGGACGCGCTGGTGGTCCAGGGCCCCGAGGCCGGCGGGCACCGCGGCACCTGGACGGTGGAGACGCTGCCGGACCTGCGGCCGCTGTCGGCGCTGGTCGCCGCCGTCGCCGAGGTCACCGACCTGCCGTTGGTCGCCGCCGGCGGATTGACGACGCCGCGCCGCGTCGCCCGTGCGCTGACCTGGCCCGGCGTCGCCGCCGTGGCCTGCGGCTCGGCGTTCCTGCTGTCTGAGGAGGCCGGCACCTCGGCGGCGAACCGTCAGCTGCTGGCCGCAGGCGAGGCGGACACGGAGACGACGCGGGCGTTCTCGGGGCGGCACGCGCGCGGCCTGGAGACGGCGTTCACGCGTGCCCACCGCGAGCTGCCGCCGAGCTACCCGCAGCTGAACATGATGCAGAAGCCGCTGCGCGGCGAGCCGGAGTTCGCCTACTGCCTGGCGGGAGAGAACTACCGGGACGCGAAGGCCGCCCCGGCCGGCCAGATCGTGGCGTATCTCTCGGGTGCCGACGGGGCGGACCGTGGGGCGGTCGACGATGGGGCGTAGGAAGCGCGTCGGCCTGCGGGCGCTCTACCGCCGCGGGCTGTCGGTGACGGACCTGGCCGCGGCCGCCCCCGACGACTGGCACCAGGCGCGCAACCCGTTCGCGCCGCCGAGCCCGGACAACCCGCTGGGCGTCCACGTGAAGTCGAAGTGCTGCCGCTCGCACCCGCGGTGCATCGCATGCCCGGTGGTGCACCGCCGCCTGCGCGCCGAGGGAGACTACTCGGCGGCGGCGGTGCAGCGCGCCCGGCGCTGGTAGGCGGGCGCTAGAGCCAGCGCGGGGCTCAGCGCTCGAAGACGGTCCGGTTCTCGATGCGGCCGAGCCCGGCGATCTCCACGGCCACGACGTCGCCGTCGGTGAGGTAACGGCGCGGGTCGCGGGCGTGGCCCACCCCGCCCGGGGTGCCGGTCACGATGACGTCGCCCGGGTCCAGCGGGTAGAGGTGCGTGATGTAGGCGATCAGGTCCTCCGGGGTGAAGACGAGGTCGTCGGTGGGGGTGGACTGGACCTTTTCACCGTTGAGCCAGGTCGCCAGCTCCCCGCCGCGCTGCCAGGAGTCGGCCGTGGTCAGCCAGGGACCGAAGCCTGCTGAACCCTCGAGGGACTTGCCCTGGTGCCACTGCAGCGTGCGGTTCTGGAAGTCGCGCAGCGAGTAGTCGTTCATCACCGCGTAGCCGGCGATGTGCGCGCCGGCCTCGGCCGCGGTGACGCGGCGGGCGCGTTTGCCGATGACCACGGCCAGCTCGCCCTCCCAGTCCAGCGCCTTGTTGGCCCACTCGGGCACGACGACGTCGTCGGCCGGGCCGGTCAGCGCGTCGGCGAACTTGATGAAGAGCGTGGGGTACTCGGCGGGCGTGCGCCCCATCTCCCTGATGTGGTTGGCGTAGTTCAGCCCGACGCAGATGATCTTCCGCGGCGCGGGGACCACCGGAGCCAGGTCCTTCGGCTCGAACTCGACCGGGGCGCCCGGGGCGTCCGCGGCGATCTGAGCCCAGTCCTCCTCCCGCAGCAGGGAGCCGACGTCCGCGTGGCCGGGGACCGGCACCGCGGTGGTGTCGGACTCGACGCGCACGGCGCGGGTGCCGGTGGGGGTTCGGAGGGTGGCGAGACGCATTGTCGTTCCTTTCGGGAGGGAGGGGGAGGGGCCTTGTCAGTCGGCGTCGAAGTCGCTGAGCTGTCCGGTGCCGCCGAACAGCCAGGCCACGACGACGGCTCCGGGGTCGAGCACGCCGTCGGTGCCCGCGCCGATGTAGCTGGCGCGTCCCTTGCGCGCGGCCAGGCCCGCGGTGCCGGTGGCCCCGTCGCGGGCGGCCGCGAAGATCTCCGGCAACGCCTCCGCGGTCTCCGCAGTCTCAGCGGCGTCGGCTGCGGGGGCGAGGGCGTCGACGAGGGTGCGGTCGCCGACCCGGGCGCCGCCCAGGGCCTGGACCTCGGTCAGGCCGCGGCGCAGGCCCTCGGCGAGTCCGTCGGCGCCGGCGAGCTGGCTGAACAGCGTGCCGAGCACGGCGCCGGAGGTGCCGCCGGCGCGCACGAACATCCGCCGGGAGAGGTTCTCGAGCACGGTGGCGTCGTCGCCGCGCAGGGGCAGCTCGAGATCGCCGAAGGCGGCCGACATGTTGGCGCCGAAGTCGCCGTCGCCGGCTATCCGGTCGAGCTCGCCGAGCGGTTCGACCGCGCCCTGGACGCGCTCGATGAAGGCGCTCAGCCACTCGTTGGCCGGGGCGTCCCCGTCGCCGGGCTGTCCGATCCCCGAGTCGAGGCGGGCCGGGCGGTACTCCCCGGCGCCGCGGGCGGCGCCGGCGTCCGGGGCTCCGGCGATGCGGTGCGGCCAGGCGGGCGCGCCGGTGGGGGCGTCGAGCAGCTCGGTGAACTCGGCGGAGGCCTTCATGAGCGTCACCGAGACCCCGGCCATCGACACCGAGGTCACCAGGGAGCCGACGATGCCGCGGGAGACGGTGACGCCGTGGTCGTCGAGCCAGGAGACGGCCTGGCCGTACATCAGGTCCAGCTCGAGGCGCGAGGTGCCGCCCAGGCCGTTGACCAGCAGGTAGACCTCGTCCCCGGAGTCGAGGGAGAGGGCCTTGGCCACTGGGGAGAGCAGCCTGGCCGTGATGCTCGAGGCGTCCTCCGCGCGTTCACGCGACCTGCCGGGCTCGCCGTGGATGCCGACGCCGAGCTCCATCTCGCCGGGGCCCAGGTCGAAGGTCGCCCGGCCCGTGGTGGGCAGATGGCCCGGGGCCAGGGCGGCGGCCATGGAGCGGGAGGAGTCGGCGGCGCGCTGGGCGAGCTCGGCGACGGTGTCGAGGTCGTCGCCGCGGGCGGCGGCCGCCCCGGCGATCTTCTCGACGAGCACCGTGGCGCCCGTGCCGCGCCGCCCGGGCCCGTCGTTCTGCTCGGGGGTGGCGTCGGAGTCGGGGGAGTCGGTGGCCACGTCGTCGGCGACGACGACCTCCCGGGTCGCGGTGTCGGCGCAGGCGCGGCGGGCGGCGGCGAAGTTCATGATGTCGCCGGTGTAGTTCTTGACCACGTGCAGCACCCCGGCGCCGCGGTCGGCCCAGCGGGTCGCCGCCGCGATCTGCACCGCGTTCGGGGAGGTGAACAGGCGCCCGGGCACGGCGGCGTCGAGCATGCCCGCCCCGACGAAGCCGGCGTGCAGCGGCTCGTGGCCGGAGCCGCCGCCGGAGAGCACCGCGATGCGGTTGGCGTCGCGCCCGGTGGCGCGGGCGATGAACCCCTCCTCGTGCCACTCGGCGTCGGGGTGGGCGGCGACGAGCCCGCCGAGCGCTTCGGCGAGGTAGTCGTCCGCGTTGTTTCGGAAGGACCGGTGGAACTCGGTGGCGGAGTCGCTCATGTGGCCAGGGTAACTAAAAGGGCCGGCGTGAGGTGCTCACAGCGTCCGCGCGAGCGGGTCGCGCTCCGGGGCGAGCGGCGCGACGCGGGCACGGGCCCCGGCGACCCAGTACCGCCGGGAGCCCGCGATGAGGGGCACCAGCTCCACGTCGACGAGCGCCGGGTGGCCGTCGCCCAGCCGGCTGACCGCGGCGATCGCCTCCGCGACCGGCTCCAGGGCGGCCGCCGGGGTTCCCGACCAGCCGCGCAGCAGGTCGGCCGCGGCCAGCTCCTCGAGCATGACCCGCGCATCGCGGGGCGAGACGGGAGCCACGCGCCAGGAGACGTCGCCGGCCAGCTCCGCGGTAGGCCCCGAGACCGCCACCGAGACCATCGGCCCCAGCGCCGGATCCTCGATGCCGCGCACCCGCAGCGAGGTCCCGGGCCCGACCGTCGCCTGCACCGTCAGCCCGGCCGGATCCGCCCCCGCGGCCTTCGCCAGGCGGGAGAGCGCCACCCACGCCGCGCGCATCTGCCCGACATCGCCGATGTTGCGGATCGCCGAACCCAGGTCCGCCCGCGAGCGCAGCGCCGGGTGCGTCGCCTTGAGCACCACGTCCCAGCCGAACTCCTCCGCCGCGGCGACGGCCTCGTCGAGGCCCGCGACGCGCCGGAAGTCGAGCACGTCCACCCCGTAGGCGGCGAGCACCTCTCGGCACTCGTCGTCGGTGAGCTCACGGCCGGCGGGCGCGTCCACGAGCACGGAATTGACGACGCCGCGCGCGACGTCCACGTCCGCCTCCCCGGCGGCGTCCGCCGTCCCCGACGCCGGCGCGCTGCGGCGCAGCGCGATGTGGGCGAGCGCCTCGAGTGCCCCGGCGTAGGTAAGCGTCACCGGCAGCTCGCCGCGGGCCTCCGGACCGGCGTCCCCGGTCACGGCGCCGGGCAGCTCGCCGAAGCCGGTGTAGGCGGCCACCAGTGGCACCCGCGCGTCCGCCGCGAGCCGCGTGAGCCCCTTGTGGGCGCTTTGCAGCACGGGCTCGCCGAGCTCGACGACGGCGACCACCACGGCGTCGGCACCCGAGTCCAGCGCATCGCGGGTGGCAGAAAGGAGGGCGGGCACCGGGTCGCCCTCGGCGGTGTGCGCGGTGGGGACGAGCCCGTAGCGGCGCGCGGCCTGGGCCATCTGCCCGGTCAGCCCGGCGGAGTTGGCGATCACGGCCACGTTCGGCCCCGCCGGGGCGGGGTGGCGGGCGAGGATCTGGGCGATGTCCACCAGCATCTCGCGGTGGGGGACCACCATGGCCCCGGCGTGCCGGATGACCGCGTCGACGGCCGCCGGCGGGGCGGCGGGCAGCCCGTCGACCTCGTGGTGGCGCGCCGAGGACAGCGCCCGGGAGGGCAGGAAGACCGCGGTGGGCTTGGCGGCGGCCAGGCGGCGCAGCACCCGGAAGAAGGTGCGCGGGTTGCCGGCGGTGTCCAGGGAGAGCAGGCAGACCTCGGTGGCCGGGTCGTCGAGCCAGTACTGCATGACGTCGTTGGCGGTGACGTCGGCGAAGGCGCCGGTGGCCATCGCGCTGGCCAGGCCCACGCCGCGCTCGAGCACCCGGGAGAGCACGAGCGCGGCCACCCCGGCCGACTGCGCGAAGAGGCCGACGCGCCCGGCCCGCGGCGTCGGCGCCGGCGAGGCGTTGAGCCGGACGTGCTCGTCGGCGGCGATCAGCCCCAGGGAGGCCGGCCCCAGCGCGCGCAGGCCGCGGCGCCGGGCGGCGGCCACGAAGCGCTGCGCCTCGTCGCCGGCCAGGCGCGGGCTGCGGCCGCGGGCGAGCATGAGCACCCCGGTCGCACCCAGCTCGGCGGCCGCGTCGAAGACCGCCTCGAGCTCATCGGGCAGGAACTCGGCGACCACCAGATCCACCGGTGAGTCCAACCCGCGCACCGCGTGCGCGGTGCGCCCGGCGGCGGGCACCGGGGCGTCGTCAATCGTCTCTGGGCTGGTCAGTGCGCACTGCAGGGAACCGGCGAAGCCGCCCTCGGCGATCGCGCGGGCGATGGGGCCGAGTGCGGCCTCGGTGCCGACGACGGCGATGGAGTCCGGGTGCAGCAGACGGCGCACGGCGGCGGCCTCGGCGCGGTGGGCGCGCCGGGCCATGACCTCGCGGGAGTCGCCGGTGGGGGTCAGCGGGAAGTCGACGACGACCTCGCCGGACTCGAGGCGCGGGTGGACGTCGTAGCCGGCGCGGACGAAGACCTGGATCATCGCGCGGTTCTCGGCGAGCATCTCGGCGAAGAAGCGGTCCACCCCGGCCTCGCGGCCGTGGTCGGCGAGGTGCTCGAGCAGGATCGCCGCCAGGCCGCGGCCCTGCTGGTCGTCGCGCACGAGGAAGGAGACGTCCGCCGTGCGCCCGGGAAGTGCGTCGACGACGGCGTAGCCGGCCACGGCGACGACCGCGCCGCGCACCGTGGCCACCAGCGTGACCCGGTCCGCGGTCGCGGGTGCGGTCCAGGCGTCGAGGTCCGCCTCGGTCAGCTCGGGGTGCGAGGCGAAGAAGCGCAGGTAGCGGGAGCGCTCGGAGACCCCGGCGTAGAAGTCGACCAGGAGGGCGCGGTCGGCGGGGCGGGTGGTGCGCAGGGTGGCCAGGCGGCCGTCCGCGAGCAGGACGTCGGCGGTCCAGCCGTCGGGCGTCTCGCAGGTCATCAGGGCTCCTCGGTCGGCGGCGGGGTGACGGGGGCCACGTTACCGCAGGAGAGGGTGCCTCAGAGGAGCTTCTCGACGAGGTCGGCGGCGTCGGCGGCGATGATCGGCACCTCGTCGCGCTCCTTCTTGGCGAAGGGGCGCAGCACAAAGTCGGCCGGGTCCATCCGGCCCGGCGGGCGGCCGATGCCGCAGGACAGCCGTGTGTAGTCCTTGGTGCCCAGCGCCTTGGTCACCGAGCGCAGCCCGTTGTGGCCGTGGTCGCCGCCGCCGCGGCGCATGCGCACCTCGCCCAGGTCGAGCTCGAGCTCGTCGTGGGCGATCACGACGTCGGCCGGGGCGACGTGGAAGAAGTCCGCGAGCTGGCGCACCGGCCTGCCCGAGAGGTTCATGTAGCTGCCCGGCTTGGCCAGCACCACCTTGCGGCCGGGGCGCCCGCCGGGGCCCAGCGCGCGGGCCTCGGCCACCAGCGCCCCGGAGCGCTTGTGCGCGGCGAAGTGCGCCTGCGGCAGGCGCGAGGCCAGCTCGTCGACGACGGCGAACCCCAGGTTGTGGCGGGTGCCCTCGTAGCGCGGGCCCGGGTTGCCCAGCCCGACGACGAGCAGGGGCGAGTCCGGGGTGCGGGCGGGATCGGAGGCGTTCATGGGCCCCAGTATTGCAGGCCGGGCGCCCCGCTAGGATCGGGGGAATGAACGAGCACCAGTACGTCCTGACCTTCGGCTGCCCCGACCGGGTCGGCATCGTCGCCCGCCTCGCGGAGTTCCTCGCCGAGCGGGGCTGCACCATCACCGAGGCCTCCTACTTCCTCGACCCGCACACCGACTGGTTCTTCACCCGCCAGGCCGTACGCGCCGACAGCGTGACCGAGACCGTCGAGCAGCTGCGCGCGGAGTTCGCGCCGGTGGCCGCCGAGTTCGGCGAGTCCGTGCAGTGGAAGCTGTGGGACACCGCCGAGGTCAAGCGTGCCGTCCTGCTGGTCTCCCGGCAGGGCCACTGCCTGCGCGACCTGCTCGGCCGGGTCGCCCAGGGCGACTACCCGATGGACGTGGTGGCCGTGGTGGGCAACCACGAGAACCTGCGCGAGGTCGCCGAGTCCCACGGCATCCCCTTCCACCACGTGCCCTTCCCGGCGGACCAGGTGGGCAAGCGCGCCGCCTTCAACGAGGTCGCCCGCATCGTCGACGGCTACGAGCCGGACGCGATCGTGCTCGCCCGCTTCATGCAGATCCTGCCGCCGGACCTGTGCGAGATGTGGGCCGGCCGCGCGATCAACATCCACCACAGCTTCCTGCCCTCCTTCATGGGGGCGCGGCCCTACCACCAGGCTTACCGGCGCGGCGTGAAGCTGATCGGGGCGACCTGCCACTACGTCACCAGCGACCTCGACGACGGCCCGATCATCGAGCAGGACGTCATCCGGGTCAGCCACAAGGATACCCCGGAGGACCTGGCGCGGCTGGGCCGCGACGCGGAGATGCAGGTCCTCGCCCGCGGCCTGCGCTTCCACCTCGAGGACCGCGTGCTCGTCTACGGCAACCGCACGGTCGTCTTCGACTAGCAGGCCCGGCCCGGGCGCGGGGCGTCCGGGCCCGAGACGGGAAAACCCGCCCGGCGACCGGGAAGGTCGCGGGGCGGGTCCTCGAGGGGAGGGGAAAGCCGACTAGTCGGCGTCCTCCTCGGTGGCCTCGACGTCGGAGGCGTCGGTCTCGTCGATCTCCTCGGCGGCCTCGTCCTCGGCGTCCTCGTCCTCCTCCGGCTCCGGCCAGGAGATGGAGGCGATGAGGGTCTCCGGATCGGCGACCAGGGTGGTGTTGCCCGGCATCTGCAGGTCGCCGGCGGTGATCTTGGTGTCGATCTCCAGGCCCTCGACGGAGACGATGATCTCCTCCGGGATGTTGAGCACGTCGGCCTCGACGAGCAGCTCGTAGGCGTCCTGGACGGCGATGGTGCCGGCCTGCGGCTCGCCCTCGACGACGATCGGGACCTCGACCTCGACCTTCTCGCCGCGCTTGATGGCGAGCAGGTCGACGTGGTCGATGTCGAAGGTCAGCACGTTCTGGTCGACGTGCTTGACCATGGTCAGGTGCTTCTCGCCCTCGAGCTCGATCTCGACGATGGCGTTGACGCCGTGGTTGCGCACCAGCGACTGGATCTCGAGCAGCGGCAGCGAGAAGTGGATGGTCTCCGTGTCGCCGGAGTAGATGACGCCCGGCACGCGCCACTCACGGCGCAGACGGCGGGCGGCGCCCTTGCCGAACTCGGTGCGCGGCTCGGCCTGGAGAGTCTTGTAGTCGGCCATTTCTGGGTCCTCCTAGTTGAAGCGTTGTTGTCGGCCCGGCGGTGTCCCTGAAAATGACGGAAGGCCCGCGGCCGACCCGGTGATCGTTCTCGCCGAGTCTCCGCAGGCCTCGGGCGCGACCTGCGGGCAGGTGCGCCGAAGTATGGGAAGTTCAATCGCGTCGATAACGGCCGTGGGAGTCGTCCTCCCCGTGCCCTCGCCGAGACTTGAAGCACCTTACCACCCGGTCCCGGCCGGACGAAACTGCCCCCGCGACGAAACCGCCCCGCACCACCGCACGTGGCGGCGGGGCAGGGTGGTCCCACGGTCCCGGGCTCAAGGCCCGCGAACCGGGGGAGAGAACTAGGCGGAGCCCTCGAAGAGGTGGGTCACGGAGCCGTTCTCGAAGATCTCGTGGATCGTCTGCGCCAGCAGCGGGGCGATGGAGAGCACGGTCAGGTTCGACCAGCCCTCGGTCGACTGCGGCAGCGTGTCGGTGGTGATGACCTCCTCGGCGCCGCACTTGGAGAGGCGCTCGCGGGCCGGGTCGGAGAACACGCCGTGGGTGCAGGCGATGACGACGGACTTGGCGCCGGCCTCCTTGAGGATGCGCACGCCGCCGGCGATGGTGCCGCCGGTGTCGATCATGTCGTCGATGAGGATGCAGTTCTTGCCCTCGACGTCACCGACCACGCGGTTGGAGACGACCTGGTTGGCCACGTCGACGCTGCGGGTCTTGTGCACGAAGGCCATCGGCGCGCCGTCGAGGGTGTTGGCCCACTTCTCGGCGGTCTTGACGCGGCCGGCGTCCGGGGAGACGACGCAGAGGTTGTCCATGTCGTACTTGGACTTGATGTAGTCGGTCAGGATCGGCTGCGCGTGCATGTGGTCGACCGGGCCGTCGAAGAAGCCCTGGATCTGGTCCGTGTGCAGGTCCACGGAGACGATGCGGTCCGCACCGGCGGTGCGCAGCAGGTCGGCGACCAGGCGGGCGGAGATGGGCTCGCGGCCGCGGTGCTTCTTGTCCTGGCGGGCGTAGGGATAGAAGGGCAGGACCGCGGTGATGGTGCGTGCAGAGCCGCGCTTGAGCGCGTCGATCATGATCAGCTGCTCCATCAGCCACTTGTTCAGCGGCTGGGTGTGCGACTGGATCACGTAGCAGTCGGAACCGCGGACCGACTCCTCGAACCGCACGAAGATCTCGCCGTTGGCGAAGTCGCGTGCCGTGGTCGGGGTCAGCTCGATGCCGAGCTCCTTGGCCACCTGGGTGCCGAGCTCCGGGTGCGCACGCCCGGAGAACAGCATCATGTTCTTGTGGGTCTGCTTCCAGTGGGCAGTCATGGGGGAGTTAACGCTCGCCTTCCTGCTGGTCGCCGCCGTCTGTGGGGTTGTTCGTGCCGGATGCGGCCTCGCGCGCCGCGCGGGCGGCGTCGGCGGCCGGCGTACCGGGCCGCTTGCGTTCCACCCAGCCCTCGATGATGCGCTGCCGTCCGGCGGAAACCGCGAGCGCACCTGCGGGGACATCCTCCTTGATCACTGTACCCGCCCCCGAGTACGCCCCGTCACCCACGGTCACCGGAGCGATGAACATGGTGTCCGAGCCGGTGCGCACGTGCGAGCCGACCTTGGTGCGGTGCTTGTTGACGCCGTCGTAGTTGACGAAGACGCTCGAGGCGCCAATGTTAGACTCCTCGCCGATCTCCGCGTCGCCGACGTAGGTCAGGTGCGGCACCTTCGAGCCGCGGCCGATGGTGGCCTTCTTCGCCTCGACGAAGCCGCCGAGCTTGCCCTCCTCGCCCAGCGTGGTGCCCGGGCGGATGTAGGTGAACGGGCCGACGTTGGCGCGCGCGCCGATCTCGGACTCGAAGCCGTGGGTGCGCACCACGTGGGCACCCTCGCCGACGACCATGTCGGTCAGCGTGGAGTCCGGGCCGACGACGGCGTCGTCGGCGATGCGGGTGGCCCCGCGCAGCTGGCAGCCCGGCTCGATGACGACGTCCGAGCCGATCTCGACGGTGACGTCGATCCAGGTGGTGGCCGGGTCGATCACAGTGGCGCCGCCGCGCATGGCGCGCTCGACGACACGGCGGTTGAGCTCGCGGCCGGCGGCGGCCAGCTGCACGCGGTCGTTGACGCCGGCGAGCTGGGCCGGGTCGTCGGTGCGGTGGGCGGCGACCTTCTCGCCGTCGCCGCGGGCGATGGCCAGCACGTCGGTCAGGTAGAGCTCGCCCTGGGCGTTGTCGGTGTCGAGGCGGCCGAGCGCGGAGCGCAGCACCGCGGCGTCGAAGGCGAAGATGCCGGAGTTGACCTCGTGGATGGCGCGCTCGGCGTCGGAGGCGTCCTTCTGCTCGACGATGGCGGTGACCTCGTCGGACTCGTTGCGCACGATGCGTCCGTAGCCGGTCGGGTCAGCCAGCTCCATGGTCAGCACGGTCACCGCGGCGCCGGAGTCGCGGTGGGCGGCGGCCAGGCCGGCCAGGGTGTCCGGCTGAAGCAGCGGGACGTCGGCGTTGGTGACCAGCACGGTGCCGGCGAAGTCGGGCAGCTCGTCGAGGCCGCAGCGCACGGCGTCGCCGGTGCCGTTCTGCTCGGCCTGGACGGCCTGGCGGATCCCGCGGCCCAGCTCGGCGGCGACCTCGTAGACGGCGGGGGAGACCTGCTCGCGGCCGTGGCCGACCACGGCGACGACCTCGGCGGCCCCCGCCCCGGCCGCGGCGTGCAGACTGTGCGAGAGCAGGCTGCGCCCGCCGATGGCGTGCAGCGTCTTCTGCTTCTTCGACTTCATGCGCGTGCCCTGGCCGGCGGCGAGGACGATGACGGCCAGATCCTGGGTGGTGTCGCTCACGGGCGGGAAACCTCCGTGCGGCGCTTCGTGCGCCGCGGGTCGATGTGTGCGGGGATTGTGCGGGTCGGCGGCGCGGGGCGCCCGTGTGGGCTGCGTCGCGTCGCCCGGCTAGGGGCAAGCATAACTGTGCGGCGTATCCGGTTTCGCTTGACGACGCCGCGCGGTGCCCCTCAGTGCGTCGAGACCTCCCGTAGGCGGTGGGCACCGACGGTGCCCGCGAGCCCGAGGACGGCGAGGAAGACCAGGGCGGCGTCGGCGCCGAGGGCGGCGACGCCGGCCGAGACCGCGCCCACCGCCAGCAGGGCCACGCCCATCAGGGTGTTCGCGCCGGCGACGTACTCGGTGCGCCGGTCACCCTCGGCCATGTCGACGACGTAGGTCTTGCGGGCGACCCGGATGCCGGTGTGCACCAGCGTGACGGCGAAGAAGGCGACGGGGGCGACCCAGGCGAGCAGGCCGTCCGGCGCCCAGTGGTCCACGGCGACGACGGCCAGCAGGATCACCGCGGCGATCGCCGAGCCGTAGGACATCACGGTGCGCGAGGAGATGTCGGAGAGCCAGCCGGAGACCCGGCCGCCGATCAGCGCGGCCAGCCCGGAGGCGGTCACGAAGGCGCCCAGGCCGGTCAGGTCGGTGCCCGCCTCGCCGGCCAGCAGCACCAGGAAGGTCGTCGACAGCGCGGTGACCAGCATCAGGGTGCGCACGATCACGAAGGTGCGGAACTGGCGGTCGGCCGCGAAGAGCCGCGCGCAGGAGGAGAAGAAGTGCCAGTCCACGCCGCCCTTTCCCGCCGACGTCTCGTCGGCGGGGGCGTCGTCAATCGAGGTGGAGGGGTCGGCGACGCCGGCGAAGACGCGCGCGGCGACCACCCACGCCAGGGCGGCCACCCCGGAGAGCACCGCGATCGCCCAGACGGGCAGGTCGGAGCCGGCCAGGCCGAGCGCGAGGCCGCCGATCAGGGCGACCAGGCCGCCGAGCTCGGTGGCGCGTCCGGTCACGCGGCCGCGGCGGCCCTTGGAGACGGTGCGGCCCTGGACGTCCTTCGAGGAGATCGAGCACACCGAGCGCGACAGGGCGAGCACCGCCAGGCAGACGAGGACGACCACGCCGAGGGCCGTACCGCGCAGGGCCGCGGCCGCGGCGGCGATGCCGGCGGCACCGGCGGCCTGGCCGAGCGCGCCGAGGGTCCAGGCGTGCACCCGCGAGCGCTGCGCCTTCACCCACGGGGTGATGGCGGCCTGGGGGAGCATGGAGCCGGACTCGCGGATCGGCACCAGGAGGGCGGAGAGGGCCGCCGGCACCCCGGCGGCGGTGAACAGCCAGGGCAGCACCGACTTCGGGGAGATGATCTGGTCGCCGACGTTCTGCAGCCCGTTGGCCCACACGAAGCGGCGGGCGTTGTGTTCTTCGAGTTCGCGTTCGTCCATTTGGGCATAACGCTACCGCGCGGCGGGACGTTCGGCGCGACCGCCGCCGGGGGTGCGGGGGAGAGGCGGACGGCTACAGTGGCCTGCAGTATCCGTCGAAAGGAGTATCCGCCGTGAATCCCATCGGACGTCGCACGCTGTTCAAGGGTGCCGCCGCG
The DNA here is from genome assembly GCF_030232385.1 of Corynebacterium sp. MSK006. NCBI lineage: Bacteria > Bacillati > Actinomycetota > Actinomycetes > Mycobacteriales > Corynebacteriaceae > Corynebacterium > Corynebacterium sp. MSK006. The sequence continues at coordinate 117,059 of NZ_JASPJZ010000005.1, read as the reverse complement.
GCCGTCGTGCTCGCTGGCGCCGGCGCCGCCCTGACCGCCTGCGGCGACGACCAGCCGCAGCCGCAGGGCTACGAGGAGGACCGCCGTCCGCTGCCGGTGCCGCCACTCGACGAGGGCGAGATGGTCGGCGGCGAGCGCGTCTTCCACCTCGACGCCGGCGCCCACGAGGTCAACGTGCTGCCGGACAGGAAGACCCGTGTGTGGGGCTTCAACGGCGGGCACCTGGGGCCGACGCTCTACATGCGCCGCGGCGACCGGGTGCGCATGCACGTGCACAACGGCCTGGACACGATGACCACCATCCACTGGCACGGCATGAAGCTGCCGGCGGTCTCCGACGGCGGGCCGCACTCGCGCATCGAGCCCGGTGAGACCTGGGAGCCCGGTTGGACGGTCGAGCAGCCAGCGGCGACGCTGTGGTACCACCCGCACCCGCACATGGAGACCGAGCTGCACGCCTACCGCGGGCTGGCCGGCGGCATCGTCATCGCCGACGACGTCGCCGACGGGCTCGACCTGCCGCACGAGTACGGCGTCGACGACATCCCGGTGGTCCTGATGGACCAGAAGTTCAACGAGGACGGCTCGCTCAACGAGGGGATCGACCCGGACCTCGGCCTCAAGGGCGACACCCCCACGGTCAACGGCATCACCGCCCCGACCTTCGAGGCGACCACGAAGCGGCTGCGCCTGCGCCTGCTCGACGCGGCGACGATGCGCTTCTTCAACCTCGCCTTCGACGACGGCCGTAAGTTCCAGCTGGTGGCCACGGACTCCGGGCTTCTCGACGCCCCGGAGACCCTCACCGAGCTGCGCATGAGCCCCGGCGAGCGCGCCGAAATCGTCGTGGAGCTCGAGGAGGGCGAGACGACGATGCTCAAGGCGGTGCCGTTCGAGGAGAACATGGACGTCCCCGAGGACGAGTACTCGCTGGACTTCGGGCTCAAGGACACCTTCGAGCTGCTCGAGATCACCGCGGCGGACTCCCTGGCCGAGCCGGCCGGCCCGGTGCCCGAGGTGCTCGACCCGGCCGCCGCGGAGGGACCGGACGTGGCGGACGCGCCGGAGCGCGACTTCGCGCTGAACACCTTCGAGATCAACGGGCGCACGATGGACATGTCGCGGGTGGACCTGACCATCGACCACGACGGGCCCGAGGTGTGGACGGTGACCAATGAGAACACCGACTGGATCCACAACTTCCACATCCACAACTCCCGCTTCCGCATCCTCGAGGTCAAGGACACCGACGTGCCCGTGCCCACGACCGGCTGGCGCGACACCGTGCAGCTGCCGCCGGGGGCCACCGCGCGCCTGGCGGTCGAGTTCGGCCACTACCCGGACCCGGAGTGGGCCTACATGTACCACTGCCACATGCTGCTGCACGAGGACTCCGGGATGATGGGCCAGTTCGTCATGACCGAGCCGGACCAGGAGCCGCGGCTGAATCCGGTGGCCTACTCCGAGGGCCTCCATGAGGACCACGCGGCGCACGCGCACTGATGGATCGCTGAAGGATACGGGTCGTGGATGAGGTGACGGGGTCGGAGCAGGCGCCGGAGAAGGCGCCCGAGACCGACTGGCGCGGCTTCCGCAACGCCTGGGTGGCCTCGACGCTGACCCAGGTGCTGGTCGTGGTCCCCGTGCGCCTGCTCTTCGGGCTGGTCGGTTGGATGACGGTGCTGACCGTGATGTACGGGCTGACCATCCTGCCCCTGATCAATCTGCTCGTGCTGGGCCGTCTCGCTCTGCTCTACCGCCCGCGCGGCGCGGGGCGGGGCCTGCGTCTCACGCCGTGGGAGCGGCGCCTGGCGGGCCTGTACTTCATCGGCCAGGCCGTGGTGCTCGCGTTCATGGTCGACGCCACCGACACCCCGGACCGCCCCTGCCCCGGGGGCTCGATGTACCCGGTGCTGCTCCTGGCCGGGGGCTGCCGCTTCGCCGAGGTGGCGACCGGTGTGGTGGTCGTCGGCGGGCTGCTGCTGATGCTCGCCGCCTACGTGGGCCTCCGGGTCCTGGCCACCCGCCGGGTGCTGCGGCGCCGGCGCGAGCGGCGGGGCAGGTCGACTGATTCGTCGGGGCGGGGACGCCGTTGAGTCGGCCGAGCCGGAGACGGATACGTAGGAACTGATATAGCATCCGTCCCATGACCGGATGGACGGGCCCGGGCCCCGGGCACAGGCGGACGTCGGGTTCACCCGCCTTCTGGATCGGCTGGGTGGTCTCGGCGGTCACGGTGTGCCCGCTGGTGCTCGTCCTGCGTGCCGTCATGGGGTTGGGCGGCTGGATACTGCTGATGCTGCTCATGTTCGGCCTCGTCGGCCTGCCGGTGCTCAACCTGGTCCTGGTCGGCCTGCTCGTGCTGGCGAACCGGCCGTGGCGCACGGGAGGCGTCCGGAGCCCGGGGCGCGGGGAGGCCTGTCTGGCCGGCATGTTCTTCCTCGCCCAGCTCGTGGCGCTGGGGTTCGTGCCGGACTTCGGCGACATGCCCGACCCCCGCTGCGAGAGCGGGGCCGTCTACCCGCGGATGTTCTACCCCGCGGGGTGCGGGTTCGCGGAGACGGCGTCGCGCGCCCTCGTCATCGGCGGGGCGGTGGCGGCGGTGACCGCCTACGCCGGCCTGGTCATCTGCGCGCTGCGGCGAACGCTGCGGCCGGCGCAGGCGTCGGGTGGCCCTGCCGGCTACGGCGACCCGGAAAAGCTTCCCCACCAGGACTCGAACCTGGAATGACGGTACCAAAAACCGTAGTGTTGCCATTACACCATGGGGAACCGCGCGCGGTGGGACCGTGCGCTTCGTGCATACGATACCGCACCACCGCGGCCGCCCAGTCGCCGCAGGGGAGCATGCGTGTCAGTCGCGATAGGCTGTTACCCATGGCCAGGCAGAGGATGACGGGCAGGCAGCGCCGCGAGCAGCTCATCGAGATCGGCAGGCGGGCCTTCGCCGAACGCGGCTTCGACGGCACCAGCGTCGAGGACATCGCCGCGCGCGCCGGCGTGAGCAAGCCGGTGGTCTACGAGCACTTCGGCGGCAAGGAGGGCCTCTACGCCGTCGTCGTCGACCGGGAGATGAACCACCTGGAGAAGGTCATCACCGAGTCCCTCGTGCGCGGACGCTCCCGCGAGCGCATCGGGAAGGCCGTCGTGGCGCTGCTGACCTACGTCGAGCAGGACACCGACGGCTTCGTCATCCTCGTGCGCGACGCCGGCGCGGGGCAGGCCACCGGCGAGCGCTCCTACTCGACCCTGCTCAACCAGGCCGTCAGCCAGGTCTCCCACATCCTCGGCGACAAGTTCGAGCGCCAGGGGCTCAACCGTGACCACGCGGTTCTCTACGGCCAGGCGATGGTCGGTATGGTCTCCATGTCCGCGCAGTGGTGGCTCGAGCACCGCGAGGTGCCCAAGGACGAGATCGCCGCGCACATCGTCAACCTGTGCTGGAACGGGCTGGCCGGCCTGGAGCCGGAGCCCGCGCTCTCCGAACCCGCCGCCAAACTGCGCACCGAACTCGAGAAAGAAGGAATCTAGGTGGCCCGCACCGCCGCTGGACACGGGAAGACAACCGAGAAGGGGACCGGGGCGATGCTCTCGGGGCTGCTCGAGGTCGCCGCCACGGACCCGAAGATGCGCGGGCTGGTCGCCAACGTCGGCGACCCCACCCTGCACGTCACGGGCATCGACCAGGCCCGCAGCTGGGCGCTGGGCGCACTGGCCCGTAAGACCCCGCTGCTGGTGGTCACCGCCACCGGCCGTGAGGCCGAGGACCTGACCGCCGAGCTGCGCGCGATGCTCGGCGAGACGGTCGCGCTCTTCCCCAGCTGGGAGACCCTGCCGCACGAGCGCCTCTCCCCGGGTGCGGACATCGTCGGCCGCCGCGCCGCCGTCCTCGACCACCTTCAGGACACGCAGGTGGTGGTCACCCCGGCGCGCGGCTTCTGCCAGCCGGTGCTCAAGACCGCCGCCGGGCGCGAGGGCCTGGTGCTCGCCGAGGGAGAGGAGCACGACTTCTCCGCCCTGACCGAGCAGCTGGTCTTCCGCGCCTACGAGCACGTCGACATGGTCGCCCGCCGCGGCCAGTTCGCCGTGCGCGGCGGCATCCTCGACGTCTTCCCGACGACCGCAAACTACCCCGTGCGCGTCGAGTTCTGGGGCGACGAGGTCAGCGAGATCCGCCAGTTCTCGGTGGCCGACCAGCGCACCATCTCCGAGATCGAGGTCGGCCGCGTCGAGATCTACCCGGCCCGCGAGCTGCTGATCACCGACGAGGTCGCCGCCCGTGCGGAGAAGCTCGCCGTCGAGCACCCCGGCAACCCCACGCTGACCGAGCTGCTCACCCGCGTCTCCGAGCGCACCTACGCCGACGGCATGGAGGCGATCCTGCCGGCGCTGACGGACACCCCGCTGGTGCCGCTGACCGACCTGCTGCCCGAGGGAACCCACGTGATGCTGGTCAACCCGGAGAAGATCCGCACCCGCATCCACGACCTGGAGACCACCGACAACGAGTTCCTCGCCGCCGGCTGGGAGGCCGCCGCCATGGGAGCGGCCGGGCCGGTGGCCGCCGAGGGCGTGGACACCTCCGCGGCGTCCTACCTCGACGTCGAGACCCTCGAGGACGCCGCCCGCGACCGCGGCCTGCCGTGGTGGACCTTCGCCCCGCCCGGCATGTTCGTCGCCGGCGAGGAGGTCACCCTGCCCCTCGAGTTCGAGGCCGGCCCCGCCCCGCGCGGCGACCTCGGCGAGATCGACCAGATGATGGGCCGCCTCCACGAGCACACCCGGCACGGCGGGCGCGCCGCCTTCGTCACGCCCACCCGCGGGCTGGTCAAGCGCATGGCCGAGCGCTTCTCGGAGAAGGGCATCCCCAACCGGGTCGCCGAGCCCGGCGCGGTACCCGAGCCCGGCGAGATCATCATCTACCAGGCACTCTCGCACGCCGGACTGGTCTTTCCGGCGGTGGCCGACGCGGGCGTCGGCAAGCACACGCACCCACTCGTCGTGGTCACGGAGACGGACCTGACCGGCAACCGCGTCGGCGACATCGCCGGCGCCAAGCGCCGCCCGGCGCGCCGGCGCAACCGTGTCGACCCGCTCGCGCTGAAAGCCGGCGACTACGTGGTGCACGAGACGCACGGCATCGGCCGCTTCCTCAAGATGGCCGAGCGCACCATCAAGGCCGGCGACGAGACCTCGCGGCGCGAGTACATCGTCCTCGAGTACGCGCCGTCCAAGCGCGGGCAGCCCGCCGACCAGCTGTGGGTGCCCATGGACTCGCTCGACCTGTTGAGCAAGTACTCCGGCGGCGAGGCTCCCACCCTGTCGAAGATGGGCGGCTCCGACTGGAAGAACACCAAGAAGAAGGCGCGCGCCGCCGTGCGCGAGATCGCCGGCGAGCTCATCGAGCTCTACGCCAAGCGGCAGAGCGCGCCGGGGCACGCCTTCGCCGCCGACAGCCCCTGGCAGCGCGAGCTGGAGGACAACTTCCCGTTCGTCGAGACCGAGGACCAGATGGCGGCCATCGAGGCGGTCAAGGAGGACATGGAGAAGCCGGTGCCGATGGACCGCGTCATCGTCGGCGACGTCGGCTACGGCAAGACCGAGGTCGCCGTGCGCGCGGCCTTCAAGGCCGTCCAGGACGGCCGCCAGGTCGCCGTGCTCGTGCCGACCACGCTCTTGGCACAGCAGCACCTGGCCACCTTCGCCGAGCGCATGGACGGCTTCCCGGTGACCATCAAGGGGCTGTCGCGCTTCACCTCCGGCAGGGAGGCCAAGGAGATCCTCAAGGAGCTTTCCGACGGCACCGTGGACATCGTGGTGGGCACCCACCGGTTGCTGCAGACCGGCGTGAACTGGAAGAACCTGGGGCTGGTCATCGTCGACGAGGAACAGCGCTTCGGCGTCGAGCACAAGGAGCACATCAAGGCGCTGCGCACCCACGTCGACGTGCTGACCCTTTCGGCTACCCCGATCCCGCGCACCCTCGAGATGTCGATGTCCGGCATCCGCGAGATGTCCACCATCCTCACCCCGCCCGAGGACCGCCACCCGGTGCTGACCTATGTCGGCCCCGAGGAGGAGCAGCAGGTCGCCGCCGCCATCCGGCGCGAGCTGCTGCGCGACGGGCAGGTCTTCTACATCCACAACCGGGTCTCCGACATCGAGAAGAAGGCCCGCCAGCTGCGCGAGCTGGTGCCCGAGGCGCGCATCGTCGTCGCCCACGGCCAGATGAGCGAGGAGATCCTCGAGCGCACCGTGCAGGGCTTCTGGGACCGCGAGTACGACGTCCTGGTGTGCACCACCATCGTGGAGACCGGCCTGGACATCCAGAACGCCAACACCCTGATCGTGGAGAACTCCCACCATATGGGGCTCAGCCAGCTGCACCAGCTGCGCGGCCGCGTCGGGCGTTCCCGCGAGCGCGGCTACGCCTACTTCCTCTACCCGAAGGGCACCACGCTCACCGAGACCTCGTACGACCGGCTCTCGACGATCGCGCAGAACAACGACCTCGGCGCGGGCATGGCCGTGGCCATGAAGGACCTCGAGATGCGCGGCGCCGGCAACGTGCTCGGCTCCGCGCAGTCCGGCCACATCGAGGGCGTCGGCTTCGACCTGTACATGCGCCTGGTCGGCGAGGCCGTGGAGACCTACCGCGCCCTGGCCGAGGGCAAGACCCTCGACGCCACCGACAAGGGCCCGAAGGAGATCCGCGTCGACCTGCCCGTCGACGCCCACATCCCGGAGAGCTACATCAACTCCGAGCGGCTGCGCCTCGAGGTCTACCGCCAGCTGGCCGCCTCCGAGTCCGATCAGGACCTGCAGCTGGCCGTCGAGGAGATGGAGGACCGCTACGGGCCCGTGCCCGAGGAGGTCGCCCGGCTGCTCTCCGTGGCCCGGCTGCGCCACCAGGCCCGCAGGGCCGGGGTGACCGACATCGCGGTGCAGGGCACGCGCATCAAGGTCCACCCCGTCGAGCTCAGCGACTCGCGCCAGGTGCGCCTCAAGCGGCTCTACCCGGGCTCGAACTACCGGGCCGCCGCCAAGGCGATCCAGCTGCCCTTCCCGAAGGCCGGGCGCAAGCTGACCGACCCGAAGCTGCGCGACGAGGACCTGCTGCAGTGGGTGGCCGACTTCCTCAGCGAGATGTTCGACCTCGAGCACGCCGACGTCCGCGGCGGCGGTGCCGATGAGGACGGCAAGGGCGCTGACGGTAAGGACAGCAAGTCCGGGAAGAGGCGGGTCGTCTCCGTCAGCGAGTGAGCCGGGGCTCAGGCCTCGGGGTCGCGCAGGCCGCCGGTCTCGCGCAGGTAGTGCAGGATCGCGCGCACCCGCCGATTGTCCTGCTCCGGGGAGAGCCCCAGGCGCAGGAAGATGTTCGCCACGTGCTTGGACACCGCCGCCGGCGAGAGCACCAGCTCGGCGGCGATGTCCGCGTTCGAGCGCCCGCGCGCCATCAGGTCGAGCACCTCGGTCTCCCGCGGGCTGAGCCGCTCCACGCCCGCCCCGCGCGAGCGGCGCAGCAGCGTGGCCGCGACCTCCGGGTCGATGACCATGCCGCCACCGGCGACCACCGACAGCGCGTCGAGGAACTCGCGCACGTCCGAGACCCGGTCCTTGAGCAGGTAGCCCGTGCCCGCCGCCGAGCGGTCCGCCTCGGCGAGCAGCCGGTCGGCGTGGGTGACCGCCACGTACTGGGAGAGCACCAGCACCGCCAGCCCCGGGTGCGTGCCGCGCACCTCCAGGGCCGCCACCAGGCCGTCGTCGCGCATGCCGGGAGGCATGCGCACGTCGGCGATCAGCACGTCGGGGACGTCTGCGGCGCCGAGCCCGGCCGCCCACGCGCGCAACTGCGCGGCGTCGGCAAGCTGGGCGCACACCTCGTGGCCGCGGCGGGTGAGCAGGCCCGCCAGGCCCTCGCGGAAGAGCACGGAGTCGTCGGCGAGCGCGATGCGCAGGGGAGCGGTCATCAGGATTCCTCTCCGATCAGTCCGGGTTCGCCGCGGTGGAGCAGCAGCGGGATGCGCGCGACGACCTGGGTCGGCCCGCCGGCGGGGGAGTGCACCGTCACGGTGCCGTCGAAGGCCTCCAGGCGGCCGGACATCTCGGCCAGCCCGCCGCCGGGGCGCACCTCGGCGCCGCCCGGGCCGCGGTCGACCACGGAGACGGTCAGCTCCGAGTCCGCGGTCAGCAGCACGGTCACCGGTGCGCCGGGGGCGTGGCGCGCACAGTTGGTCAACGCCTCGGAGGCGAAGAAGTAGGCCGCGGCCAGCACCGCCGCCGGCAGCTCCGGCAGCGGGTGGGGCGCGCGCACCTGCACGTGCGAGCCGTAGGAGGCGGCCACCGCGCCCACGGCGGCGGCCAGGCCTTCGTCGACGAGCACCTGCGGGTGGATGCCGTGCACGGTCGCTCGCAGCGCCGTCAGGCCCTCGCCGAGCAGTTTCCGGGCTCGGGCCAGCTCACGGGCCAGTTCCCCGGGAGCCGAGCCCGTACCGGCCTCCTCGGCGAGCATCTCCGCCTCGCCGAGCGCCATCGCGGCGGCGACGAAGTACTGCTGCGCGCCGTCGTGCAGGTCGCGCTCGATGCGGCGGCGCTCGCGCTCGTAGGCCTCGGCCACCGAGCGCCGCGAGCGGGTCAGCTCGGCGATGCGCGCCGCCGACGCCGCCTCGCGCGACTCCTGCACCCTGTCCCGGAGAACGCGGCTCCGGCGTGCCCAACCCAGCATGACGTCTACCCTAAACGGGGCCCGACGTCGCGGGGGTGGAGCCAGCTCCACCCGGAAGACTCGGCTCCGGGCCAGTGTGCACGCGGCGGGCGACTGCTGGACTGGAGGTCATGGAAAACACACGCACCACGGCGCACGAGCCGCTGCTCGTCGCACGCGACATCACCAAGGACTACGGCTCGGGCCCCGTGCTCGGCGGAATCAGCCTCAGCGTCGGCCACGGAGAGACCGTCGCGATCATGGGGCCCTCGGGCTCCGGCAAGTCGACCCTCCTGCACTGCCTGTCGGGAGTGCTCCAGCCGAGCACCGGCGAGGTCCGCTTCGCCGGCGCCGAGCTGAGCGCGGCCGGCGACCGGCGGCGCTCCCGGATCCGGCTGCACGACTTCGGCTTCGTCTTCCAGGACGGCCAGCTCCTCGACGAGCTCACCGCCGCCGAGAACGTCGCCCTGGCCGCCCGCCTGGCGGGCACGACGCGCGCCGCGGCCGAGCGCGAGGCCGTCGATCTGCTGAGCCGGCTGGGCGTCGGCGGGCTGGCCGACCGCCGCCCGGCGGCGATGTCCGGCGGGCAGGCCCAGCGCGTGGCCATCGCCCGCGCGCTGGCGAACTCCCCGCAGGTCGTCTTCGCCGACGAGCCCACCGGCGCGCTCGACCAGGCCACCGGCCACGAGGTCATCCAGCTGCTCACCGCGCTGACCGCCGAGCGCGGTGCGTCCCTGGTGATGGTCACCCACGACCGCGGGGTGGCCGACTGGTGCGGCCGGCTCGTCGAGATCCGCGACGGCATCGTGCACGCGGATCGGAGCAACCGATGAACCCCGCGCAGATCGCGGGCACACTCGCCCGCGCGAACCTGAGAGGCGACCACGGCGGTCGCGGAGCCTCGCTGATGCCGCTTCTGGCCACGGCCGCGTTCACCGTGATGAGCTGGCTGGCCGCCACCATCGCCGGCGGGGCGTGGATGTTCTACGAGCGCGCCCATGGCGGCGCCGAGCTGGCCCCGGAGTTCGCCCAGCTGCCTCAGGTCCAGGTCATCCTGAACTTCTACCTCGTCCTGACGAGCCTGGCCTGCGTCTTCCTCGTCCCGGCGATGTTCTCGCTGACACAGCGGGCCGCCGTGCTGGGGGCCAGCGGGCGCGAGCGCCGGTTGGCAGTGCTGCGCCTGCTCGGGCTCTCCGCGCGGAAGGTCACGGCGGTGGCACTCGTCGAGACGCTCACCCAGGCGGCCGTCGGCGTGCTGCTCGGCACGCTGCTCTCGCTTCTGACCGCGCCGCTGTGGCAGGCGTTTACCTTCCAGTTCACCCCGTTGCGCACCGCCGAGATGATCCTGCCGTGGTGGGGGTATGCCTCGCTGTGCCTGCTCATGCTGGGCCTCGCGGCGGCGGGCGTCGCCGCCGGGCTGCGGCGGGTGTCGGTCACCCCCCTGGGGGTGGCCCGCAGGGCGCCGGCCGCCCGGATGGGCAAGTGGCGGCTCTGGGCCGTTGTGGGCGTCGTCGTCGTGGTCGTCGTGGTGGTCGGTGTGGTCGACCCCGAGACCGTCGGGCGCATCCTGCCGGTGCTGCTGCTCGCGGTGATCGCCGCGTTCCACCTCGCCATGACATGGGTCCTGAAGGTCCTGGCGGCCGTCGCCTCCCGCCTGCCCGGGGTCGCGCACCACACGGCCTGCCGGCGCATCGTGGCCGAGCCCGCGCGCACCTGGAACGGGGTGGCGGTGCTGGCCTACCTCTTCGCGTTGCTGGGCGCGATCGCCGTCCAGCCGGTCGAGATCCTCGCCGACGGCGACGAGGCGGAGCTGAAGTTGATCGCCGACGTGGTCACCGGCGGCTACCTCACCGTCGGCTTCGCCTTCGTGATCGCCGCGGTGACCACCCTGCTCGAGCGCTCGGCGGCCGTCTACCGTGAGCAGCGGCTCGACCACTCGCTGCACCTGCTCGGCGCGCCCGGGTCCTTCCTGCGGCGTGTGGCGTTCCTGCAGGTCTTTGAACCGCTGGTGGTGGCCGTCGTCGCGGGGCTGGCGCTGGGGGCCAGCGGGCTCGGCCCGGCGATCTCCTGGTCCGTCGACGTGGACCCCGAGCTGAAGAACCTGCTGTTCACCTCGCTCGGCGCTGTCGCGGGATTCGCGGTCGTCGCGCTGGCGCAGGCGGGCAGCGAGGCGCTGCGCACCCGGGTGCGCGCGGCGGGCGAGTACCGCCGCCGCGAGTGAGCCTTACAGCGCCATAGAGCCGGTGGCCAGCCCCCACACGGCGAACGCGGAGGCCACGCAGATCAGCGCGACCACGCACCACTCGAAGCCGTTGAAGAGCCGCTCCCCGCGCAGCCGGCGCGTCCACACGTAGGGGATCAGCCCCGGCAGCACGGACAGGGCGCCGAAGAGCACGTAGCGCGGCTCGGCGGCGTAGAAGAGCCACAGCGAGTAGATCAGCGCGACCAGCCCGATGAGCAGGTGGCGGCGGTTGTCGCGGCGCGGGATCTCGGGGCCGGAGTCGTCGAAGCTGACGCCGGCCTGCGGGTGCGAGATGCCCTTGCCGCGCACCGCGAGCAGCACCAGGTAGAACGCGGAGAAGAGGTAGGGCAGCAGGTAGAGCACCGTGGCCAGCTGCACCATCTGCACGTAGGTCGTCTCGTTGAGGAAGAAGACAATGACCCACATCTGGATGACGGTGGTGGAGATCAGCTGGGCAACCCAGGGAGCGCCCGAGTCGTTGACCGCCCCGATGCGCCGCGGCAGCAGCCCGTCGACGGCCATCATCATCACCGGCTCGGCGCACAGCATCTGCCAGGAGACGTAGGCGCCCAACACGGACAGACACAGGCCCAGCGAGACCAGCGCGCCGCCCCAGGGGCCGACGACGGCCTCGAGCACGCTGGCCATCGAGTTGTCCGGCAGCGCGGCCAGCTCGGCGCGCGAGAGCACGCCGAAGGAGAGCACGGAGACGCTGACCAGGAGCGCAAGCACGGAGAGGAACCCGACCACGGTGGCGCGCGCGACGTCGGAACGCGAACGCGACTGCCGGGAGTAGACGCTGGCGCCCTCGACACCGATGAACACCCACACGGTGAACAGCATCACGCCCTGGACCTGCTCGAAGACGTCGCCGACGCCGCCGTCGCCCGAGCCCCAGAAGCCGAGGGTGAAGCGGTCCCAGGAAAACCCGATGAAGGCCGCGAGGACGATGAACGCGAAGATCGGCAGCAGCTTGGCCACCGTCGTCACCGCGTTGAGCACCGCGGCCTGGTGCACCCCGCGGGCGAGCACGGCGAAGATCACCCAGGTCAGCACCGTCACCGCGCTGGCGGAGACCCAGCGGTTGTCCGCCGAGAACAGCGGCACGTAGTGGCCGATGGTGGAGAAGAACAGCGTGGCGTAGCCGACCTGTGCGATCACGCTGCCCAGCCAGTAGCCCCACCCGGCGGTGAAGCCGATGAAGTCGCCCAGGCCGGCGCGCGCGTAGGCGTAGACGCCGGAGTCCAGGTGCGGCTTGCGGCGGGCGAGCACGTGGAAGACGAACGCGACCGAGAGCATGCCCACGCCCGCGATGGCCCACCCGATCAGGGTGGCGCCGGGGGCGGCCACGGACGCCAGATTCTGCGGCAGCGAGAAGATACCCGCGCCGACGGTGGAGCCGATGATCAGCCCCACGAGGGTCCACATGGGCACTGACCGGCGCCGGGAGTCTTCGCCTGCGATAATCATCGGTCAAATCTTACGCAGAGCGCCTCAGTGACGTAACCTCGGGGACGCATTAATCGCGACCGACTGAAAGGACACCACAATGGGCATCTTCGACAAGGCCAAGGGCAAGGCGGAGGAGTTCCTCAACTCCGACGAGGGCAAGCAAAAGGCGAACGACGCGCTGGACACCGCGGCCGACAAGGCCAAGGACCGCTTCGGCGAGGACAACGCCGACAAGATCGACACCGTCCGCGACAAGATCGGCGAGCGTCTCGGCGGCGACCAGCCGGAGGGCGAGAAGTAGTTGACCGTCCTCGTCCTTGACGCGCGGTGGCCGGACCTGGTTCCGGCCACCGCTTTCGTTTCGGGTGCGCTGTGCGCACCCGTCTCAATTTCCGACGCCGTGCCCCACGACGTCGCCGCGATGGCTGACGCGGTTGCGGCGCAGGCGCCGGCTGACGCCGGCGCGGGTGCCGAGGGCACCTGGGTGACTCTGGACGAGACGGACGCGGAGGCGCGGCGTCGGAAAGCGGCGGGGGAGCAGGTCCTCCGGGCGGCGAGCCTTGCGGACCCGGTTGCCGAGGCGCGCCGGGTCATCGCCGCGGCCCGCGAACGCGGCGAGTGGGAGCGCGGGCAGACGCACGTCTCGCTGCTGCCGTACCTGGCCGAGGAGGCCGGCGAGTACGCCGAGGCGGCGCGCGCCTGGCAGGCCGCCGAGGACGCCGGCGGGGCGGGGGATGCCGAGGAGGCCGAGCTGCTCGCCGAGCTCTCCGACGTGCTGCTGCAGGTGCTCTTCCACGCCGAGATCGCCCGCGGGCGCGGGGCGTGGGACTTCGGCGACGTCGCGGCGCGGTTCACCGCGAAGATCCGCTCGCGCGCGCCCTACCTCTTCGACGGCTCGACCGGGGTGGTCGACCAGGCCGCGCAGGACGCCGCGTGGGCGGCGGGCAAGGCGCGCGAGAAGGGCGGCGCGGTATAGCGCGCCGACGGTTCCGGGGGGGGGCTTCAGGGACCCCGGGCCCACGTCCCGGAATTACAGGGAGGACAGCAGGGTCAGCGTGTCGTAGGCCTTGTCGAAGCCCGGGATCTGGGAGCTCAGTGCGACCTGCGGGTCGGGGGTGACCACGCCGCACTCGAGGGCGCGGTCGGCCACGGCGGTGACCGACTGCGCGGAGATCAGCTTCAGGGTGGTGTCGTCGGAGACACCGCGCAGGTTCTTCACGAGCTCCGAGCGGGTGGTCTTCTCGCCGACCATCCCGGTGCTGCGCAGCGCGAAGTCCACGACGCGGCAGTCGGCGGTGGCGATGTTGCCGTTGAGCTGGTCGAGCAGCCCGGTGCGCGTGTCGGCGGCGTTCGCGGCGGGGGCGAGGACGCCGGTGGCCAGGGCGGCGGTGGCGAGGGCGGCGGCGAGGGTCTTCTTCACGGCGGTGTCCTTTCGGGAACCTCTCCTGTTATTGATGTGGCATAAGTATCTTCGTGTGGCTGATGTTGTGCAACCGGGGCTGAATATCGGGGGAGCGGGAGGTCGCGTGGGCCGGTTCGACGGGTGGCTCCGCGACGCGTGCCTGCGGGTTGCGCGCCTGTGCGGCGGTGGGCGGTAGGATCGCTCGCCATGGACGAAACGGGACGGCGGGGCAGAGGCTGCGGGTGCATGACGGCGCTCGCGGTCGTCCTCGTCATCGCCGTGGTCGGCTGGGCGCTGTCCATGGTCGTCGGCGGCACCCAGCCCTTCCGCCAGCTGCAGCCGATCCCCGACGACGTGCCCCCGGCCGCCGGCGAGCCCGTCGCCGAGATCGACGTTCACGGCCCGGGGCGCACCGCCGACAAGCTGACCTACTGGGCCGGCGACCTCTCCGAGGACACCGGCATCCCGGCCGCCGCGCTGCGCGCCTACGGCAACGCCGAGCTCATCGCCCGCGACGCCTGGCCCGAGTGCAACCTCAACTGGACCACGCTGGCCGGCATCGGGCAGGTGGAGACCCGCCACGGCACCTACTCCGGCAAGCTGCTCTCGGGCGGCTCGCTCGACGAGAACGGCTACGCCAACCCGCCGATCATCGGCCCCGCACTCGACGGCAGCGGCGGTTTCGCCGCCGTGCACGACACCGACGGCGGCGAGCTCGACGGCGACACCGAGTGGGACCACGCCGTCGGCCCCATGCAGTTCATCCCCGAGTCCTGGGAGCGCTTCGGCATCGACGCCGACGGCGACGGCCACCCCGACCCCAACCAGATCGACGACGCCGCGGCCTCGGCGGCGAAGCTCCTGTGCAACGGGCGCGACCTCTCCGACCCCGAGGACTGGGTTAGCGCGGTGAAGTCCTACAACATGTCCGGCGAGTACCTCACGGACGTTCGCGACGCCGCCAACTCCTACGCCCTGCGTCAGCCCGCGGCGCACTAGGTGGCGTGGCTCCGCCACGCCGCCGGGGTGAAGGCGCGCTACCGGGGTGAGGGCGCGCCACCGGGGTGAGGGTGCGCCACGGGGGAGGGATGCAGATGGGTGACCCGCGGGACGTCGTCAATCGTGTCTGCGAGTGCCCAACCGGGCGTCCGGTTGCACGTTCAAACGACCGTGTGTGCCGTCGATCGGCGGCCGCGGGGTGGGAATCCGCGCACAATTTCCCGCACATGCAAGCCCGGGACCTGCATGTATTCAAAAATCGGGGGGAACCGGGCAGAACCGGACATGTTCCAACGGGCATTCCGGGCGAATCTTTGGAATAATGGCCCCTGAAGATGCCGCGGGGCTCGGCCGGCGACTGCGACCGAACGGTGCAGCGGCCGACGCGGTGCCCATGCACCCTCGGAACCCAAGGCGTCTCAACGAGAAGCTGTTCCTGCTCACGAGATGGCAATAGGAGGCCACGGTGGCTGACATCATGCACGTTTTCGCCCGCGAGATTCTCGATTCCCGCGGTAACCCGACCGTTGAGGCTGAGGTGTTCCTGGACAACGGCGCCCACGGTGTCGCCGGTGTGCCCTCCGGCGCCTCGACCGGCGTCCACGAGGCGCACGAGCTGCGCGACGGCGGCGACCGCTACCAGGGCAAGGGCGTGACCAAGGCCGTCGCGAACGTCAACGAGGAGATCGTCGACGAGGTCGCCGGCATGGAGGCCGACGACCAGCGCCTCATCGACGAGGCCATGATCAAGCTCGACGGCACCGAAAACAAGTCCCGCCTCGGTGCCAACGCCATCCTCGGTGTGTCCATCGCCGTGGCCAAGGCCGCCGCCGAGTCCGCCGAGCTGCCGCTGTACCGCTACATCGGCGGCCCGAACGCCCACGTGCTGCCCGTGCCGATGATGAACATCCTCAACGGTGGCGCCCACGCCGACTCCGGCGTCGACGTCCAGGAGTTCATGATCGCCCCGATCGGCGCGGAGACCTTCTCCGAGGCCCTGCGCATGGGCGCCGAGGTGTACCACACCCTGAAGTCCGTCATCAAGGAGAAGGGCCTGTCCACCGGCCTGGGCGACGAGGGCGGCTTCGCCCCGTCCGTCGACTCCACCCGCGCCGCCCTCGACCTGATTGTCGAGGCCATCGAGAAGGCCGGCTTCAAGCCGGGCGCCGACGTGGCCCTGGCCCTGGACGTCGCCTCCTCCGAGTTCTACAAGGACGGCACCTACCACTTCGAGGGCGGCGAGCACTCCGCCGAGGAGATGGCCAAGGTCTACGAGGAGCTCATCGCCAACTACCCGATCGTCTCCATCGAGGACCCGCTGCAGGAGGACGACTGGGCCGGCTACACCACCCTGACCGAGAAGATCGGCGACAAGGTCCAGATCGTCGGCGACGACTTCTTCGTGACCAACCCCGAGCGCCTGAAGAAGGGCATCGAGGAGAAGGCCGCCAACGCCCTGCTCGTCAAGGTCAACCAGATCGGCACCCTGACCGAGACCTTCGACGCGGTCGACCTGGCCCACCGCAACGGCTACCGCACCATGATGTCGCACCGCTCCGGTGAGACCGAGGACACCACCATCGCCGATCTCGCCGTCGCCCTGGGCAGCGGCCAGATCAAGACCGGTGCCCCGGCCCGCTCCGAACGCGTGGCCAAGTACAACCAGCTGCTGCGCATCGAGCAGGAGCTGGGCGACGCCGCCGTCTACGCCGGCCGCTCCGCCTTCCCGCGCTTCCAGGGCTAAGACCCGGAACCGGGAGGCCCCGGACCAGACCCCGTCGCCCGCGGGAGTTCACTGAGTTGAACCCGCGCGGTCCGGCGGGGTTTTTGCCGTGCCGGGGGCTGATAGTCTGTCCTCCATGGACTCGATGAAGGTCACGGACCTGCCCGACCGGTCGCAGGACTACCTGAAGAAGATCTTCGACCTGGTCGACTGGGGCCGCGGGGACGTCTCGACCGCCTCCGGCGTCGCGCTCTCCGACCTGGCCGAGGCCCTCGGCCAGCAGCGCTCCACCGCCTCCGAGGCGGTCAAGCGCCTCGCCGGCATGGGGCTGATCGACCACACCCCCTACAAGCCGATCATGCTCACCGAGCAGGGTCGCGAGCTCGCCGTGCAGCTGGTGCGCCGCCACCGGCTCGTGGAGACCTTCCTCGAGCGCGTCGTCGGCTACGGCGTCGAGGAGATTCACGCCGAGGCCGAGGTGCTCGAGCACGCCGTCTCCGACCTGTTCATCGAGCGTATCGACGAGGCGCTGGGACACCCCACCCGTGATCCGCACGGCGACCCCATCCCGTCCTCCGACGGCACCGTCGAGACCGTCGACAGTGTGCCGCTCTCCGCGCTCGAGGAGGGTGAGCCCGCCATCGTGGTGCGCCTGCGCGACCGCGACGCGAAGCTGCTGCGCTACCTCACCGATTGCGGCGTGGCCCCCGGCGTGGGCGTGCGGCTGCTGCCGGCGCCCTATGACGGCATGGCGCGCATCGCCGTCGACGGCCGCGACGAGGCCGTCACCCTCGCCGCCGACGCGCTGGGTCACATCCAGGTCCGACGCGAGCCGGCGGAGTAGAATCCCCCTGGTATGAGCACCGCCGAGACCAGCACCGACGAGGCCGACGAGGCCGCCGAGGAGACCCGCACGAGCGAGCGGGCCCCCCGGCGCGGCCGCGTGCCGGTCACCAGCCGCGACAACGCGCCCGCGCGCCCGAAGCGGCGCCTGCCGCGGGTGCGCATGGGGGCCGCCGACCTGGCCGTGCTCGCGCTGGCTGCGCTGATCGTGCTCGGTGCCGTGGCCGCACCCGCGCGCAACTACTTCAGCGGGCGCACCGAGATCGCCCGCCTCAACGAGTCCATCGCCGCCAAGCAGGAGCGCGTCGACGAGCTCGACGCCGAGCTGGGCCGCTGGAACTCCGAGGCCTACGCCCGCGAGCAGGCCCGCCGCCGCCTCGGCGTGATCGGGGAGGGCGAGACCGCCTACCGCATCCTCGACCCCGAGATGGACCAGACCCCGACCGTGGCCGGCGAGGTGCCCGCCTCCCAGGACCGCAGCTGGCTGGACAAGCTGTGGGACTCCATCTCCGTGCCCGCCGAGGAGGCCGGTTCCGCGGCCTCCGACGAGAAGGGCGCGATCGGCGGCGGCGAGGTGGACACCCACATGCCGCTGGACGGCGAGGCCCCGGCCGAGGGTGAGGCGCCGGCGGCGGGGTAGCGCCCGGCCGAAGGCGAGGATCGCGCCGCGCCGTGACACAATGACTGCCATGACAGTCAGCCAGACGGACCTGGAGACGGTCGCCGAGCAGCTGGGGCGTACCCCGCGCGGCGTCGTCGACGTCCCTTACCGCACCCCGGACGGCGCCCCCGCCGTGGTCACCACCGCACCGCGTCTGCCCGACGGAACCCCGTTCCCCACGCTCTACTACCTGACCGACCCGCGGCTGACCGCGGAGTGCTCGCGCCTCGAGGTCGCGCAGGTGATGGTCTGGATGACCCGCAGGCTCGGCGAGGACGCCGAGCTGGCCGCCGACTACCGCGCCGCCCACGAGCACTACCTTCAGGTGCGCAACGCGATGGCGGACCTGGGCACCGACTTCTCCGGCGGCGGGATGCCCGACCGCGTCAAGTGCCTGCACGTGCTGGCCGCCTACGCGCTGGCCGAGGGGCCGCAGCGGGTGCGTCTGGGCACCGAGACGGTCGCCATGGCCGCCGACCACGCCGGGCTGCGCGGCACCGCAGTGCCGGCCGACTGGCCGAGCTGTGCGGACCTGGGCATCGACCTGGTCGACTTCGACCTGGAGCCGGTCCACGAGCCGGAGCAGGGCGCGGACGTCGAGGTCGAGTCATGACCCGGCTGGCCGCCGTCGACTGCGGCACCAACTCGATCCGCCTGCTGGTCAGCGAGGTGGGCCCGGCGGGCCGCATCCGCGACCTGCACCGCGAGATGAAGATCGTGCGCCTGGGCCAGGGCGTCGACGCCACCGGTGAGCTCGACTCCGAGGCCATCGAGCGCACCCGCGCGGCGCTGGCGCACTTCGTCGAGATCATGCGCCACGAGCACGTGGAGAAGGTCCGCATGGTCGCCACCAGCGCGACTCGCGACGCGACGAACCGCCACGACTTCTTCGACATGACCGCCGAGCTGCTGGGCCAGGTCCAGGAGGGCGCGCGCGCCGAGGTCATCACCGGTGAGGAGGAGGCCGAGCTCTCCTTCCGCGGCGCGATCGGCGACCTCGCCGCCGACCGCGGCCCCTTCCTGGTCATCGACCTCGGCGGCGGCTCCACCGAGTTCGTCGTCGGCGACGCCGAGAACGGCGTGGCGGCCGCGCACTCGACCCAGATGGGCTGCGTGCGCCTGACCGAGCGCATCATGCGCGCCGATCCGCCGACGGCCACCGAGATCGAGATCGCCCGCGACTACGTCGAGGAGCGCCTGGACCGCGTGCGCACCCTGCTGCCGCTGTCGAAGGTGCGCACCGTGGTCGGCTGCGCCGGCACCTTCACCACGCTCTCCGCGCTCGCGCAGGGCCTCGAGGAGTACGACCCGGACGCCATCCACGGCTCCGAGCTGAACTTCTCGGCGCTGCGGCTGATCACCCAGATGCTCATCTCCGAGTCATCCTCGGCGCGCGCGGCCAACCCGGTCATCCACCCGGGCCGCGCCGACGTCATCGGCTCCGGCTCGGTGATCGTCGAGCAGATCATGGACCTGGCCAAGGAGTCCACCCAGGCCACGAGCTTCGTGATCTCCGAGAAGGACATCCTCGACGGCATCATCGCCGGGCTGGCCGAGGGCTAGACAAGGCCCGGGAAGGCCTGGAAAGGGCGACGCCCCGCCGCTCGGGGGAGCGGCGGGGCGTTGCTAGGATTGACCGGCGCCCGTGCGGGGCGCCCACGGCCCCCATGGCCCAATTGGCAGAGGCAACGGACTTAAAATCCGTGAGTTCTGGGTTCGACTCCCAGTGGGGGCACCGTCTGCGCGTGCGGCGTCACCGTCAGAGATTGTCGACGGCGTACTGCGCCTCCTCGGGGGTGAACTTCTCGCCGTACTCGCTGACCAGCTGGTCGTAGATCGCGTCCGTCGACATGGCCATGGTCTCCTGGTAGTTGCGCGCCTTGGCCAGGGCGTTGGCGTTCCAGTCGGCTTCGACGTGGTCCACGGCGTACTGGGCGGCCTCGGCGGGGAACTGGCCGCCGTACTCGCTGATGAGCTGGTCGTAGATGCCGGCCTTGCTCATGTGCAGCGTCTTGGCGTACGACTTCGCCTGGCGCAGCGCGTTCTTGCCCTGCTCCGGCACCGCCTCGTCGGCAGGCTGGGAGTCGGCCTCCGGGGACGCGGCGTCCCCGGCGCCGAGCGCCGCGGCGTCGGTGTCCACGTCGGCGGCGGTGTCGGCGAGGCCCGTGGTCGGGTCCGCGGCCTCGACGTCGTCGGCGGCCGCAGCGGTGGTCTCGGAGTCGGCCGGGGACGAGGACGTCCCGGTCGAGTCGTCGCCGAGGCCCATGCCGATGCCGGCCAGGACGACGAGGATGATCAGCCAGACCCACCAGCGCTTGTACCAGGGCTTCGCCTCCTTCACGGGCTGCTGTGCGAGGACCGCCGGGGCGCCGCCGGGGTAGTTCGCGCCGGGGTGGACCGGAGTCTGGGAGGGCTGGGTCATGGTTTTCCTTTCCGGAAAGTGGGGGCGGTCCCTGTGACCGCCACGCACACAACCTGGGAGAGGGCCGGGACAGAACTGTCCGCCCGCTAGGAAAGGTGTTCGAGTCCCGACCGCGATCGCCAGCATGAGCGGCGGAAACGTGAGAGACTCCCGTCTGGGCCCGGCGGCGGGGAACTTCCGCGGGGGCCGATGCGTTGAACAAAGTGGACGCGCCCGGAGGGCGCGCGCGAACACACGTAAATCACACGAAGAAGACGACGTCGCACAACAGGCGACACCGACGAAAGAGAGGACCGCGGAGTGCGCAGTTCCAACCCCGTCATGCGGAACCTCGGCAGCGACTTCAACCGCAACCAGTCCGCCGGGGCCTACCAGCAGGGCTTCCAGAATCAGTTCGACAGCTACGGCGCCCAGGCCGGCCAGGACCGCGGTTACGGTCAGCCGGCCTTCGGCGGCCGTCAGGGATCCGAGCGCCCGATGACCGTCGACGACGTGGTGACCAAGACCGGCATCACCCTCGGCGTGATCGTGCTCTTCGCCCTGATCAACTTCGGCCTGTCCTTGGTCAACCCGGGTCTGGCCCTGATCCTGACGGGCGTGGGCGGCATCGGCGGCTTCATCACCGTGCTGGTCCACTCCTTCGGCAAGAAGTTCGGCTCCGCGGCGGTCACCCTGATCTACGCCGCCTTCGAGGGCCTGTTCGTCGGCGGCATCTCGCTGGTCTTCGCCGGGATGTTCAGCAGCCAGGGGATCGACGCTGACGCCGGTGCCGCCATCATCGGCCAGGCGGTCCTGGGCACCATCGGCGTCTTCATCGGCATGCTCTTCGTCTACAAGACCGGCGCCATCAAGGTCACCCCGAAGTTCCAGCGCATCGTCACCGGCGCGATCGTCGGCGTGGCCGTGCTGGCCCTGGGCAACCTCCTGCTGGCCCTGTTCACCGGTATGAACCCGCTGCGTGACGGCGGCATGCTGGCCATCATCTTCTCCCTGGTCTGCATCGTCCTGGCGGCCCTGAGCTTCCTGCAGGACTTCGACCTGGCCGACGAGCTGGTGCGCGCCCAGGCGCCGCAGCAGATGGCCTGGGGCGTGGCACTCGGTCTGGCTGTCACGCTGGTCTGGCTCTACACCGAGATCCTGCGTCTGCTCAGCTACTTCAACCGCAACTGACGCAGACGGCCCCCGGGGCCGGAACCCGCCCCGGGTAAGCGAACCGCCCGCAGGAGTTGATCTCCTGCGGGCGGTTTTTCCGTCGGCGCCGTAAGGCGCCGCACGCGCTTAAGGGGTGACGGTCTCGCCGTCGACGGTGACCGTCGTGAAGACGGTGGCGCCGGCCTCGTTGGCGGTCGGCTCGGAGAGCTCGACGTCGACCTTCTCGGAGCCGCGGGTGCCGGTGCCGGTGGCGCCCTCGGCGGTCCACTCGTCCCACTGGACGCCGGTCACGCGGTCGTCGAGACGCACGCAGTCGAGGGTGAGGGTGGCCGGCTCGGTGACGGGCGCGGCCTGGCAGTCGGCGTAGCCCGGCAGCTCGGCGGCGGCCGCGGAGGTGGTCGCCGTGGCGCTGCTCGTCGCGGAGCTGGCCGCGGTGGCCTGGCCGGCGGGCGCCTCGGTGGCGGTGTCGAACTTCTTCTCGGAGTCCTGCTCGTTGGGCGGGGAGCAGGCGGACAGCGCCAGGCCGGCGGCGAGGGCCGCGGCGCTCAGCGCGCCGAAGCGGCGGAGGGAACGGTTCATGGGAGGCTCCTTGGGGTCGTGGGGGAGGGGGTTACGGGAAAGTCCCGGGCCTTAGCTCTGACGCGGGGTGGCGGCCTTGATGGAGTCGTAGGGGGCGGCCGACTCGATGGTCACGGAGATGGTGCGGCCGTTCGGGGCGGTGTACTCGCGGGTCTCGCCCTCGCTGGCGCCCAGGATGGCGGCGCCGAGCGGGGACTGCTCGGAGTAGGTCTCCAGGTCCTTGTTGTCCGAGGCGGCGGCGCGGGTGCCGATCAGGAAGGTCTCCTTGTCGCTCTCGTCGCCGTTGTAGTAGACGTGCACGACGCAGCCGACGTTGGCCACGCCCTCGACGACGGCGGAGCGCTCGGTGGTGGAGTTGGCGAGGATCTCGGAGATCTTCTTGATGCGGGCCTCCTCCTGGTCCTGCATCTCACGCGCGGCGTCGTAGCCGGCGTTCTCCTTGAGGTCGCCCTCCTCGCGGCGCTCGTTGATCTCGGCGGCGACCACGGGGCGGTGGTCGATGAGGCTCTGCAGCTCCTCCTCGAGCTTCGCCTTGGTCTCGGGGGTGATGTACTGCTGCTGACCGTCTGCCATGCGTGGCGTCCTTTCCGCTTTGCGAATCCTCGTCGGCCCGCCGCGCGGGGCTGCTCCCGCGGCGCGGGCGGGCCGTCACACACCACCCGCGGCCTCCCCGCCCGTGGCCCCTGCCGGGCCGGGGCGGTGAAACCGCAGGTCAAATGCGCACTAGATGGTGCCCGATCCTAGCACACGGGTGCTAGTGCTCCAGGAAGGCGGGCATGTTCGTGGAACAGCCGTAGACGCTGCCCGAGACCGGCAGGTCACGGGTGGTGATCTCGACGTCGATGCGCTGCGTCTCCGGCCCGCCGGCGGGGATGACGACGTCGCGGCGACCGACCTCGGCCTTGTCGTAGTTGAGCGCGGTGACGATGCAGTAGGAGGGCTTGT
Source organism: Corynebacterium sp. MSK006 (assembly GCF_030232385.1). Classification (NCBI taxonomy): domain Bacteria; kingdom Bacillati; phylum Actinomycetota; class Actinomycetes; order Mycobacteriales; family Corynebacteriaceae; genus Corynebacterium; species Corynebacterium sp. MSK006. The sequence continues at coordinate 93,935 of NZ_JASPJZ010000005.1, read as the reverse complement.
CGACGTCGTCGCGGGTGACGTCGATGCTCATGGCCAACGTGTCGTCCTCGACGCGCTCGAAGTTCGTCATCGAGGCGGTGACGTCGGCGTCCTCGCGCTGCGAGATGAACTGGGCGAAGAGGACGACGGTGACGATCGCGACGAAGAGGACGGCGAGGATGAGTGCCCGGCCGGTCCTGCGGTTGGACTTGTCGACGGGTCGGCGCGCGGCCCCATAGCGCTCGGCGGGGCGGGTGAACTTGGTCGAATCGGACACGGTGGTCGCTCGGGCCTCCTCGGCGCGGGATCGGTTCAGGGGCGCGGTGACGGCGGGCTCGCGCACCCGCGGTCACCGGTGGCGGTGCCCTCATCGTAGCCTGCCGCGTACAGTGGGTAGTCTTGTAAGGTTCCCCCGAGACCCACCCGCGAAAGGAAGGGATGCACCGGTGAGTGCCACCCGGCTTCTGGCCATCCACGCCCATCCGGACGACGAGTCGTCCAAGGGTGCGGCGACCCTCGCCCGCTACGCCGACGAGGGCCACCCGACGACGGTGCTCACATGCACCGGTGGGGAACGCGGCGACATCCTCAACCCGGCGATGGACCGCCCGGGGATCAAGGAGAACATGGTCTCGGTGCGCCGCGAGGAGATGGCCCAGGCCGTCGCCGCGCTCGGCGTGGACCACGTCTGGCTCGGCCACGTCGACTCGGGCCTGCCGCAGGGCGACCCGCTGCCGCCGCTGCCGGAGGGCTGCTTCGCCCTCGACGACAGCGAGGAGGTCACCCGCGAGGTGGTCAAGGTCATCCGCGAGCTGCGCCCGCACGTGATCATCACCTACGACGAGAACGGCGGCTACCCGCACCCGGACCACCTGAAGGTCCACGAGGTCTCCATGAAGGCCTGGGACAAGGCCGGCCGCTCCGACTACGCCCCGGAGCTGGGCGCCCCCTGGGCACCGCTGAAGCTGTACTACACGCACGGCTTCGTCCGCCAGCGCCTCGAGCTCTTCCACAACCTGCTCATCGAGCAGGGCCTGCCCAGCCCGTACGAGCCGATGTTGGCCCGCTGGAAGGCGCATGACGCCGACATCATGGCGCGCGTGACCACCCAGGTGCGCTGCGACGACTACTTCACCAACCGCGACGCCGCCCTGCGTGCGCACGCCACCCAGATCGACCCGGCCGGCGCGTTCCTGGCGACCCCGCCCGAGGTGCAGGCGCGCCTGTGGCCCACCGAGGAGTTCGAGCTCGCCCAGACCCGTGTGAGCACCGACATCCCCGAGGATGACCTCTTCGCCGGCATCTCCGACGACGTCGCGGAGGCTGACGCCCAGGAGGCCGCGGCCCGCGCCCGGCTCTGATCCTGGCGCCCGCGGAGACTAACCTGGAATGAAACCGGGCGCATGTGCGCCCGCCCGGAGACTGACCCGGGGACCGACTAGAGGAAAGGCGGATGACGCCCGTGACCGGATTTGCTGCCGCTGCCCCGGCGTTCAACGCCGCGCTGGCCGGCGCCCGCGCGGACTTCGGCTACCTGATCGTGCTCGCCCAGCAGGAGAAGGGGGGACCGCTCGGCCCGGAGTTCGGCAAGGCGTCCCCGGTCGGCCTGCTGGTCATCGTGGCCCTGCTGGCCGCGGTGCTCTTCATCGGCTGGCGTTTCTACCGCCGCTACGCCCGGATGAACCGCCGCATGATGTTCGCCGAGCGCCACGGCATCGACCCCTTCGACGAGAAGGCGATCGACGAGGCGATGGCCGAGGCCGGTGTGCTCGACCGGTCGAAGAAACGCTGGCTGTAGGCTTCGCGCTCCTCGGCGCGCTGCCGCGCCGGCGCGCGGCCCCGCGGGATTCCCGCCCGAAAACGCCCCCGGCCGCCCGGCCGGTGTGCTAGCGTCGGGCCCATGACGCAGACCAGGCGATTTTATTTCGGCGAGGCTCCAGGAGTGAGCCGCGCCGCAGCGTCGGCGCCCACCCCCTGATAAGGCGCAGCCCTGGAGCAGCAGCACTTCCGCCACCCGGCGGGAGGGCTGCTTTTTTGTGTCCTGACCCCCTTTCCACCCCGCCACCGCCCGTACCGCGCGAACCACAGAATCCGCGCGGGCCTCACGAACCAGGAGCCACCCCATGAGCAGCCCGGTCTCCCTCGACCACCCGGCATCGACGACCAACCGCCGCGTGCTGGCCTTCCACTCCCTGCCCAGCCCCGCCAAGATCCAGTCCGAGCACCCGCTCGGCGCTCGCGCCCAGGCGCAGGTGGAGCGCGACCGCCAGGAGATCGCGGACGCCTTCGCCGGGGAGGACGACCGCCTGACCGTGATCGTGGGCCCGTGCTCGATCCACGACCCGGTCGCCGCGCTCGACTACGCCAACCGGCTCAGCCCCCTGGCCGCGCGGCTGTCCGACGAGCTGAAGATCGTCATGCGCGTCTACTTCGAGAAGCCGCGCACCACCGTCGGCTGGAAGGGCCTGATCAACGACCCGGACCTCAACGGCACCTTCGACATCCCGCGCGGGGTGCGCCTGGCCCGCCAGGTCCTCACCGAAGTCGTCACCCTGGGCCTGCCGGCCGCCTGCGAGTTCCTCGAGCCCAACAGCCCGCAGTACTACTCGGACGCGGTCGCCTGGGGCGCCATCGGCGCGCGCACCACCGAGAGCCAGGTGCACCGCCAGCTGGCCAGCGGCATGTCGATGCCCATCGGCTTCAAGAACGGCACCGACGGCAACGTCCAGGTCGCCGTCGACGCGGTGGCCGCCGCCGCGCAGCCGCACACCTTCTTCGGCACCACCGACGACGGGGAGCTCGCCGTCGTCGAGACCGCCGGCAACAACCACTGCCACATCATCCTGCGCGGCGGCACCGGCGGGCCGAACCACGACGCCGGCGCCGTCGACCGCGCCCTGCAGCGGCTCTCCGACGAGCGGCCGAAGCGGCTGATGATCGACGCCTCGCACGCCAACTCCGGCAAGGATCACGTCCGCCAGGCCGACGTGGTGCGCGACATCGCCGCCCAGGTCACCGCGGGCGGGGCCCACGGCTCGGCGATCGCCGGGATCATGATGGAGTCCTTCCTGGTCCCCGGCGCCCAGAAGATCGACCCGGCGCGGCTGAAGGCCAACGGGGGAGAGGGCCTGGTCTACGGCCAGTCGGTCACCGACGCCTGCATGGGCATGGACGTCACCGTCGACCTCCTCGGCGAGCTGGCCGCGGCGGTGCGCGCCCGTCGGGCGGCGCGCGACTAGACTCGGATGGCGTGAACTTCTCCCCGCGCAGGCTGCTCTACCCCCTCTACGAGCGCCGTCTCGAGCGCGAGCTCAAGGGGCTGCCGCAGCCCCGGCACGTCGCCGTGATGTGCGACGGCAACCGCCGCTGGGCCCGGGAGGCCGGCTTCGACGACGTCAGCCACGGCCACCGCGTCGGGGCGAAGAAGATCGGCGAGATGGTGCGCTGGTGCGTCGACACGCAGGTCGAGATCATCACGGTCTACCTGCTGAGCACCGAGAACCTGCGCCGCGAGCCCGAAGAGCTCACGATGCTCTACGACATCATCGCCGAGGTCGTCGCCGAGCTCGCCCAGAAGGAGAACAACTGCCGGCTGCGCCTCGTCGGCCACCTGGACCTGCTGCCCGAGGCGATCTCGCGCCGGCTCAGCGACGCCGCCGCCGAGACCGAGGGCAACGACGGGGTGACCGTCAACGTCGCCGTCGGCTACGGCGGGCGCCAGGAGATCGTCGACGCCGTGCACGCGCTCATCGACGAGGAGGTCGCCGCCGGCACCCCGGCCGAGGAGCTGGCGGGCAAGGTCTCCGTCGAGTCGATCTCGCACCACCTCTACACCCGCGGCCAGCCGGACCCGGACCTGGTCATCCGCACCTCCGGCGAGCAGCGCCTCTCCGGCTTCCTGCTCTGGCAGGCCGCCTACTCGGAGATCTGGTTCACCGACACCTACTGGCCGGCCTTCCGCCGCATCGACTTCCTGCGCGCCCTGCGCGAGTACTCCAAGCGCTCGCGCCGCTTCGGCCGCTGACACCGGCCGCGCCGCCGCACCGGCCCCGCGCCGCTGCCCACGGACCCACCGGTAGCCTGGGCCTTGACCGTCGCCCCGCCCGCGGGGCCGGCCTCCCGTCCGATCTCTCCGCACCCGTCGCCCTCCAGGAGCGCTGATTCACCCATGCCCGCAGCCGACGTCTTCTTCACCACCACCTACGGCTCCACCCGCCGCTACGCCGAGGAGCTCGCCGCCCGCCTGGGCACCGTCGCCCGCCCGCTCGACGAGGCCCGCGCGGCCGACCTGAGCGCCTCGCAGGCCCCGCTGGTCATCGCCTCGCCGACCTTCGGGCCCCAGGTCGAGGCCGCCGACTTCCTCGCCGACGCCGAGATCGGCACCCGCCCGGCCGCCGCGGTGGCCGTGGGCATGTCGCTGCCCGCCTCCGCCCGTGAGCGCGACCAGATGGCCGGCAAGCTGCGCGACCGGCCCGGCATCGCCCGCTTCTACCTGCCGGGCAAGCTGTTCTACTCCGAGATCAGCCGCGCCCACCGCGCGGTGATGTGGGGCGTGATCCGCGCGCTGAAGGCCAAGCCGCGCAAGTCCGACAACGACCGCGCGATGATCGCCGCCTACGACCGCGACGTCGACCAGGTCGACTTCTCCGAGCTCGACCCCATCGAGGCGTGGGTGTGCGCCAACGCCACGCACTGACGGGGAGATTGACGACGCCGCGCCCCGACGCTTCGCGGTTCCCCGCGGCGTGGGCGCGGCCACGGCTTTCCGGGCCGTAGAGCCTCAGAGCTTGCGCAGGCGCACCCGGGTGACCTGGTGGTCGTCGCCCTTGCGCAGCACCAGGGAGGCGCGCACCCGGGTCGGCAGGATGTTCTCGACCAGGTTGGGCAGGTTGATCGACTGCCAGATCTCGCGGGCCTCGGCGACGGCCTCGGCGTCGGGCAGGCCCGCGAAGTGGCGGAAGTGCGCGCCGGGCTTGGTGAACTCGGTGGAGCGCAGCGCGAGGAAGCGCTTGATGTACCACTCCTCGATGGTGGCCGTGGGCGCGTCGACGTAGACGGAGAAGTCGAAGAGGTCGGAGACCATCAGCGTCGGCCCGGTCTGCAGCACGTTGAGTCCCTCGAGGATGAGGATGTCCGGGCGGCGCACCGTCTGCACCTCGTCGGGCACCCGGTCGTAGAGGCGGTGGGAGTAGACGGGCGCCTCGACGGCGGGCATGCCGGACTTGACGTCGGTGACGAAGCGTAAGAGCGCGCGCCGGTCGTAGGACTCGGGGAAGCCCTTGCGGTTCATCATCCGGCGCCGGCGCAGCTCGGCGGCCGGCCACAGGAAGCCGTCGGTGGTCACCAGGTCGACCCGCGGGTGGGAGTCCCAGCGCTGCAGCAGGACCTGCAGCAGGCGGGCGGTGGTGGACTTGCCCACGGCCACGGAGCCGGCGACCCCGATGATGAAGGGCACGTGCTGGGCCTCGGCGCCGAGGAACTCGTCGGTGGCGGCGGTCAGGCGCTGGCGGGCGGCGACCTGCAGGTGGATCAGACGGCTCAGCGGCAGGTAGACCTCGGCGACCTCGCGCAGGTCGATGTTCTCGCCGATGCCGCGCAGGGAGGCGACCTCCTCCTCGGTGAGCACCTGCGGCATGGCACGACGCAGCTTCCGCCACTGTTCCCGGTCGAAGTCCAGGTAGGGACTGATGACGTTGCTGCGCGACATGGCCTACATCTTGCCAGGGAGGGTGCGGGTGGGTCGTCGCGGGGCGGGTCTAGACTGTGAACCGTCGCACTTGACCGTAGACAGGAACGAAAGGCCCGTCAGCCCCCATGACCGAAGACACCCGCCTGCAGCCGCTCTCGACGCTGGACCCCGACGTCGACGCCGCGATCCGCGCCGAGCTCAACCGCCAGCGCACCACCCTGGAGATGATCGCCTCCGAGAACTTCGTGCCCCGCGCCGTCCTGCAGGCGCAGGGCTCGGTGCTGACCAACAAGTACGCCGAGGGCTACCCCGGGCGCCGCTACTACGGCGGCTGCGAGCACGTCGACGTCATCGAGGACCTGGCGCGCGAGCGCGCGAAGTCCCTCTTCGACGCCGACTTCGCCAACGTCCAGCCGCACTCGGGCGCCCAGGCCAACGCCGCGGTGCTGCACGCCGCGGCCCGCGCCGGCGACACGATCATGGGTCTCTCGCTGGCCCACGGCGGCCACCTGACCCACGGCATGAAGATCAACTTCTCCGGCCGCCTCTACAACGTCGTCGCCTACGAGGTCGACCCGGAGACCATGCGCATCGACATGGACAAGGTCCGCGAGCTGGCCCTCGAGCACCGCCCGAAGGTCATCATCGCCGGCTGGTCCGCCTACCCGCGCACCCTCGACTTCGCGGCCTTCCGCTCCATCGCCGACGAGGTCGGTGCCGTGCTGTGGACCGACATGGCCCACTTCGCCGGCCTGGTCGCCGCCGGGCTGCACCCCTCGCCGGTGCCGCACTCGGACATCGTCTCGACCACCGTGCACAAGACCCTGGGCGGCCCGCGCTCCGGCATGATCCTGACCAAGCAGAACTGGGCCAAGAAGATCAACTCCGCGGTCTTCCCCGGCCAGCAGGGCGGCCCCCTGATGCACGTGGTGGCCGCGAAGGCCATCGCGCTCAAGATCGCCGCCACCGAGGAGTTCAAGGCCCGCCAGGAGCGCACCCTCGAGGGCGCGCGCATCCTCGCCGAGCGACTGACCGGCGAGGACTGCCGCGCCGCCGGCGTCGACGTGCTCACCGGCGGCACCGACGTGCACCTGGTGCTCGCGGACCTGCGCGAGTCCAAGCTCGACGGCCAGCAGGCCGAGGACCTCCTGCACCAGGTCGGCATCACCGTCAACCGCAATGCCGTGCCCTTCGACCCGCGTCCGCCGGCAGTCTCCTCCGGCCTGCGCATCGGCACCCCGGCGCTGGCCACCCGCGGCCTGGACACCAAGGCCTTCGAGGAGGTCGCCGACATCATCGGCACCGCCCTGGCCGCAGGCGAGAACGCCGACGTCGAGGCCCTGCGCGCCCGCGTGGCCAAGATCGCCGAGGACTACCCGCTCTACGATGGGTGGGAGAACTGGAAATTCAGCGACTAGAGGCCGCCTGAGTCGCCCCGGGAACCGGGGCGGCACCCGCAACGGGGCGGCACCCGCCCAGGGTGCACCGCGCGGCGTCGCCAAGCGGAAACGGAGAGCAGACCGTGAACCTCGACTACGCCATCTGGTGGCACGTCTACCCCCTCGGCGCCTGCGGGGCACCCGTGCGCGACCGGGACGGCGACGACGCCGCGCCGCGGCTGCGCCGCCTGGAGCCCTGGCTCGACTACGTCGTCCGGCTGGGCTGCAACGGGCTCTTGCTCGGCCCGATCTTCGAGTCCGTCGCGCACGGCTACGACACGCTTGACCACTACCGCATCGACCGGCGCCTCGGCGACGAGGAGGACTTCCGCCGGCTCATCGAGGCCGCCCACGCCCGCGGGCTGGACGTGATCCTCGACGGTGTGTTCAACCACGTCGCCGCCACCCATCCCTTTGTGGACGGGGGCGGTCCCGTGCGCCGCGACGCCGGGGGCGACGTCGCCGGCTGGGAGGGCGACGGCACGCTGGCCGAGCTCGACCACTCGGACCCACGCACCGCGGACTTCGTCGTCGACGTCATGCGCCACTGGCTGGACCGGGGGATCTCCGGGTGGCGCCTCGACGTCGCCTACGCGGTGCCCACGCAGTTCTGGGCGGAGGTCATCGACCGGGTGCATCAGACACACCCGGACGCGAAGTTCCTCGGCGAGATGATCCACGGCGACTACGCGGAGTTCGGCCTGGCCTCGCACCTGGACACGGTCACCCAGTACGAGCTGTGGAAGGCCGTGTGGAGCTCGCTGAAGGACGCGAACTTCTTCGAGCTGGCCCACGCGCTGGGCCGCCACCACGACTTCTCCGCGAAGCTGCTCATGCAGACCTTCGTGGGCAACCACGACGTCGACCGCATCGCCGGCACCGTCGGCGACGCCGGCGCGGTGCTCGCCGCCACCGTTCTGTTCACCGTGCCCGGGCTGCCGAGCGTCTACTACGGCGACGAGCAGGCCTTCCGCGGCGCGAAAGGGGAGGGCTGGGGCGCCGACGACGCGCTGCGCCCGCCGCTGCCCGGCACCCCGGAGGAGCTCTCGGGGCTCGGCCGCTGGCTCTACCCGGTCTACGAGGCGCTCATCGCGCTGCGCCGGCGCCACCCGTGGCTGACCCGCGGCGAGATCGAGGTCGTCGACACGGAGAACACGCGCCTGGTCTACCGGGTCACCGGTGCAGCCGACGGCGCGGAGCACCGCGCGGACGTGGAGCTGACGGTCTCCGGGCCGGTGCCCGAAGACGCGGACGCGCCGTACCCGGAGGGCACGGCGCGCGTCACCGTCGACGGTGAGGTGGAGTTCGCCTGGCCGCGGCGCTAGGCGCGGCCAGGCGGCGGGGTCAGTCCTCGTCTTCGGCCGGGGCCTCGGCGTCGTCCGCCGGGGCCTCTTCCTTGGCCTCGCCCTCGCCGCGGGCGGCCTCGCGCTCGGCGCGCAGCCACTCGGGCTGGTCGGCGAGCAGCGCCTCGATCTCGGCGGTGGTCAGGGGTCCGGCGGAGTCGTGCCGCTTCAGCGCGGCGATGGTCACGCCCAGCTTGGCGGCGACCACGGGCCGCGGGTGCGGGCCCTTCTCGCGCAGCTCGGTCAGCCACTGCGGCGGGTTGTGCTGCAGTTCGCGCAGCTCCGCGTGGGTGACGGCGTTGTCCTGGAACTCCTGGGGGGTTGCGGGCAGGTAGACGCCGAGCTTGCGCGCGGCGGTCTGCGGCTTCATCGCCCGGCCTGAGGGGCGGCGTCCGGCCAGTTCTTCGCTCATGGGCCTCACGGTAGCATTACCGCCATGTTGACCTTGAGTTTCGCCACCGGTTGCGAGCCCGGCAAGTGGCTGCGCCGCTACCGGCAGACCACCGCGCACGGGGGAGTGGAGGCCGCCGCCTCCGACGACCCCGTCGCCGAGGTGCTCGACGGCCGGGTCACCCTCGCGCTGGTGCGGCTGCCCGACCCGCGTGTCGAGGCCGCGCTCGAGAGCCTGCACAAGGTCGAGCTCTACGACGAGGCCCCGGGCGTGGCGGTGCCCAAGGACAGCGTCTTCGCCGAGCTCGGCGAGGAGGTGTGCCCCGCCGATCTCGAGGGCGAGACCGTGCACTACCGGCCCGCCGCCGACGGCACCGTCGACATCGCCCAGGTGCGCACCATGCTGCCCGTCGTCGGCGCGAACGTTGGCGTGGTGCTCGCGCCGCGCCCGGTGCTCAAGGTCCTGGCCAAGCGCCAGGTGGTTCCGTTGACGCTTGCCGACGCCGCGCAGGCCGGCGTGGTGCCTACCCGCGTGGCGTTGGTGTGGCGACGTGAGGCGGACTCGGACGCGGTGCAGGACTTCGTCGGCGTGGCCAAGGGACGCACGGGCAACTCGACCCGGCGCGCCAACCCGCGCGGCGGGCGGGGGAGCAGCGCGGGCGGCGCCCGGGACGACAAGGCGGGCAAGGGCGCCAAGGCCGGGAAGAAGGGCACCAAGGCCGGGAAGGCCGGTAAGGGCGGAAATGACAGGAAGGGCAGGGGCCCCGGGAAGTCCGCCGGGATCGGGGGACGCCCGGGCCGCGGCCGCGGCGGTCGGGGCGGACGTGGCGGGCGCGGGGGCCGCGGGAGGCGCTGAGCGGAGGCACCGCGGGGCGGATGCACGGGCACCCCGCCGGATCACGGGAGTGTCACAGTTGTCACCCACGGTGGCACGGGGACGGTCACATGACGCACCATGGAAAAGTACACACTCACTGTAAGAAAGGTCTTCACCATGAACCGTTCCCTCACCCGTCGCGTGCTCGCCGGTGCCGCCGCCGGTGCCCTGGCCCTCGGCCTGGTCGCCTGCTCGGATGACGGCAACGACGGCTCGATCGACGAGACCGTCACCTCCAACGCCGTGACCAGCGAGGCGGACGCCTCCGACTCCTCCGACCCCTCGGAGACCGCCTCCGAGTCGGCCTCCGCCTCCGAGTCGGACAAGGCCGACGGCGAGACCCAGGAGATCGAGACCGCCGGCGGCGAGAAGGTCGCCGTGCCGGGCGCGCTGGCCAAGGCCATCGAGGAGCACGAGTCCGACTTCGGCAAGGTCACCGACGTCGAGGAGGGCGAGAACGGCACCGTCGCCACCTTCGAGAACGACGACCGCATCGTCTACTCTGAGGAGACCGACCCGGTCGAGCTGGTGGGCAAGATCGGCGAGACCTGGGTCGAGGAGGGCGGCCTGGACGCCGAGGTCGGCCTGCCGACCGCCCCGGAGAAGGACGCCTCCGAGGCCACCGGCTGGACCCAGGAGTTCCAGAACGGCACCATCTCCTGGATCGACGAGGGCTCCGGCTTCGGCGCCGACATCCAGCAGAGCTAGGGCTCTGGGCTGAGGGCTGAGCCGAGGCTCACCCGGCCGGATCGCCGGTCCCGCACCACGTCGGTGCGGGACCGTTTTCGTCTCCTGGGGCTGTTGTGACTCGAGGGGAAAAGAGCCATCGGAAGTATCCGGCACAGTCACCGACCGTTCATATCCCAGCAATGTAATTCCCGCATACGGCCCTTAGCCTCGGCGGTGGACAGAGGAAAACCCGGCCTACCGAGGAGACGTCCCGACATGACCAGCCCGATCACGCGCACCGCAGAGCACGCCGAGCGAGAGGAGGAGGGTCGGGTGGCCACACGGACCTACGTCATCGACACCTCCGTCCTCCTCTCCGACCCGCACTGCCTGACCAAGTTCGCCGAGCACGAGGTCGTGCTCCCGCTGGTGGTCATCAGCGAGCTCGAGGACAAGCGTAACCACCCGGACCTCGGCTGGTTCGCCCGCGAGGCGCTGCGCCACCTCGAGGAGCTGCGCGCGACCTACGAGCGCCTCGACCGCCCGGTGCCCGTCAACGTCGAGGGCGGCACGCTCGTCGTCGAGCTCAACCACCAGGACCAGGCCGTCCTGCCCGTCGCCTTCCGCGGCCCCGGCGGCGACCAGCGCATCCTGGCCTGCGCGCTCAACCTGCGCGAGGAGGGCCGCGACGTCACCCTGGTGACCAAGGACGTCCCGCTGCGCGTCAAGGCCGGCGCCGTCGGCCTGCCGGCGGACGAGTACCACGCCCAGGACGTCGTGCTCACCGGCTACTCCGGCATGGCGCGCGTGCACGTGCCCGGCGAGGTCGTCGACGCCCTCTTCGCCGACGGCGAGCTCGACTTCGAGCACCCCGGCCTGGCCGACGTGGTCACCGACGACGGCGAGAACCTCGAGGACCTGCCCGTGCACTGCGGCGTGCAGTTCTCCGCGCTCTCCCAGTCGGCCCTCGGCCGGGTGACCGCCACCGGCGTGCGGCTGGTGCGCGGCGACGCCCAGGCCTTCGGCCTGACCGGCCGCTCCGCCGAGCAGCGCATCGCCCTCGACCTGCTCAACGACCCGGAGATCGGCATCGTCTCCATCGGCGGGCGCGCCGGCACCGGCAAGTCCGCGCTGGCCCTGTGCGCCGGCCTCGAGGCCGTCCTCGAGCGCGGCGAGCACCGCCGCATCATCGTCTTCCGCCCGCTCTACGCCGTCGGCGGGCAGACCCTGGGCTACCTGCCCGGCAGCGAGGACGAGAAGATGAACCCCTGGGCCCAGGCCGTGCACGACACGCTGTCCAGTCTCGTCTCCCAGAACGTCCTCGACGAGATCGAGGACCGCGGCCTGCTCGAGGTGCTGCCCCTGACCCACATCCGAGGCCGCAGCCTGCACGACGCCTTCGTCATCGTCGACGAGGCGCAGTCGCTGGAGCGCAACGTCTTGCTGACGGTCCTGTCCCGTCTGGGCGCGCGCTCGAGGGTCGTGCTCACCCACGACGTCGCCCAGCGCGACAACCTGCGCGTCGGCCGTCACGACGGCGTGCAGGCCGTCATCGAGAAGCTCAAGGACCACCACCTGTTCGCGCACGTGACGCTGCGCCGCTCCGAGCGCTCCGAGATCGCCGAACTGGTCACCGAGCTGCTCGGCGACTGACCCGGGAAAAGGCGTCCGGCCAACTGGTTGCGCGGCCCGCGCAGAGACAGGAAAATGGTGGGCATGGCAGAAAAGACCTTCACCGTCCGGGACTTCCGCCAGGAAGACTTCCCGCAGGTCCAGGGAATCTACGAGCACGGCCTGAACACCGGGCACGCCTCCTACGAGCGGCGCGCCTGGGACTGGGAGAAATTCAGCACCTCGAAGCTGCTGGAGAGCGTCCAGGTCGCCGTCGACAAGGAGGACGACTCGAAGCTGCTCGGCTGGGTCGCCGCAGCCCCGGTCTCCTCGCGCCGCGTCTTCAGCGGCGTGGTCGAGGACTCCATCTACATCTCCCCGGACGCCCAGGGCCGCGGCGTGGCCAGCGCCCTGCTCGACGCGCTGATCGAGCGCGTCTCCCAGATGGGCAAGTGGGCCATCCACTCCTGGATCTTCCCGGAGAACGAGGGCTCGGCGCGCCTGCACGCCTCCCGCGGCTTCGAGAAGGTGGGCACCTACCACCACCTGGCCAAGATGCCCTACGGCGAGCTCGCCGGCCAGTGGCGCGACACCGACGTCTGGGAGAAGCTGCTGCCCAAGCCCGAGATCCACGTCGACGACCTGCCCGACAGCTGACCTGCCCGACAGCTGACCTGCTCCGCGCCCGACCGGCCGCGGGCCTCACACAAGTCACAGGAAAGCGCCCGCCCCCTGCACCAGGGGACGGGCGCTTTTGCGCGCTCGCGCACGCCGCGCGGCGTCGGCAATCTCAACGCCGGATCAGGAGATGGTCTCCTTGAGGGTGTCGGCGCGGATGCCGATCAGGATCAGCCCGCAGACCAGGGCGATGGGGGCGAGCAGCAGGAAGATCGGGGTCAGCGCGTCGTTGTAGCTGGACTCGATGGCGATCATGATCGGCTCGGGAAGCGAGTTGACCAGGTCCGGGGTCAGCCGCGCGCTGTCGATCTGCGGCAGCTGGCCGCCGGCGGCCGCGCCCGCCTGGCCCATCGAGGCCATGGCCTCGGGGATGCGCTCGGCGAGCAGGTCCTTCAGCTTGTCCACGAACAGGCCGCCGACCAGGGCCGCGCCGACCGAGCCGCCGATCTGGCGGAAGAAGTTGTTCGCGGCGGTGACGGTGCCGACCTCGCGGACGGCGAAGGAGTTCTGCACGATGAGCACCAGCACCTGCATGGCGCAGCCGATGCCGAAGCCGAAGACGAAGATGCGCAGGCCCACGCCGGTCAGGCTGGTCTCGCGGTCCAGGCGCGACATCAGGACCAGCCCGGCGGTGACGATGAACATGCCCACGATCGGGAAGACCTTGTAGTTGCCGGTGCGCGAGACCAGGCCGCCGACGGCGATCGAGGTGCCCATGACACCGACCATCATCCAGATCAGCATCAGCCCGGCCGCGGTCGGGGACAGGCCGTGGACCATCTGCAGGTAGGTGGGGAAGTAGGCCAGCGAGCCGAACATGAAGACGCCGATGCCGAAGCCGGCGACGGTGGTCAGCACGAAGTTGCGGTTGGCGAACAGCCGCATCGGCACCAGCGGGTCCTCCGCGCGCAGCTCGACGAAGACGAAGAGCGCGCCGACGACGACGAAGGTCACGATCAGCCCGATGATCACCGGATCCGACCACTCGTACTCGTTGCCGCCCCAGGTGGTCACGAGCACCAGGGCCGCGGTGGCGATCGCCATGGTCGCGGTGCCCGCCCAGTCGAGGTTGAGGCGGCGCTCGCGCTCGGGCAGGCGCAGCAGGAAGGCGACCGCCACGATCGAGACCAGACCCAGCGGGACGTTGAGCCACAGGCCCCAGCGCCAGCCGGGGCCGTCGGTGAACCAGCCGCCGAGCACCGGGCCGAGCACCGAGGAGACGGCGAAGGCCGAGCCCATGATGCCCATGTACTTGCCGCGCTCGCGAGGGGTGGTCACCTCGGCCGTGATGGCCTGCGAGAGGATCATCATGCCGCCGCCGGAGATGCCCTGCAGCACGCGGGCGACGATGAGCACGGCCATCGAGTTGGCGAACCCGCCGAGCAGGGAACCGAGGACGAACAGGGCGTTGGCGAAGATGAACAGGCCCTTGCGCCCGATCTGGTCGCCCAGCTTGCCGAAGATCGGCAGCGAGATGGTCTGGCCGAGCAGGAAGCCGGTGATCACCCAGCTCATGTGCTCCACGCCGCCGAGCTCGCCGACGATGGTCGGCAGGGCGGTGGAGAAGATCATCTGGCCCAGCGAGCTCATCAGCATGGAGAGCATCAGCGAGGCGATGATCCAGGGCAGCAGGCGGCGGGTCTCGGCGGGGATGCCGGAGGGGTGCGTGGCCTCGGGGGTGGTGGACGTGGCGGCGGCGGTGTCGGGCATGCGGTCGCCGGCGTCGTGCTTGGCGACGGTCGCGGTATCGGCTGGGTCAGTGGTGCTCACCGGTGGCCTCCTTTCGGGTCTCGGGGGAAGTGTTCTGGTTGTTCTGTGTGGCCGGGTCGGGCGCGGCGTCGGGGCCGGGGCGCAGCGAGAGACGCAGCAGGTTGCGCAGCGCCTCGCGGCAGGTGGGCTTGAGGTCCTCGAGCACGCTGTCCGGCTGCCGGATCCAGGCGTGCATGCCGACTCGGAGCGCGGTGCCGCACAGCGCCACCGCGTACAGCGCCTCCTGCTCGACCGGCATGTCGGGGGCCGAACGGGCCCCGGGGTGACGCTCGAGGAAGGCCGTCATGATCCCCGCGTAGGCGGAGTACAGTTCCGGGTCCCGGTAGTACCTCTGGATCACCGAGCCCGGGGCCTGACGGTTGAGGATCTTGCGGCGCTTGATCACCTGCAGGCTGGGGGCGCGTCCCTTGGGGGCGGCCGCCAGCACCGAGCAGTCGAAGTAGAAGTACAGCAGGTCGACCAGTGGCTCGGCGTGCTCCGCCTCGATGAAGGCGGTGCCCGCGTCCTCGGAGGGCGGCTCGAGCGGCAGCCCGTAGACGGCCGTCTCCTTGGAGTCGACGTAGTTGAAGAAGGTGCGACGGGCGATGCCGGCGACCTCGCAGATCTCGTCGACCGTGACGCAGTCGAAGCCGCGCTCGAGGACGAGCGCGGTCGCCGCGTCCTCGATCGCGTCGAAGGTCGCCCGCCGCTTCGTCTCGCGCAGGCTCAGGTTCTCATCGGTCACGGCGGACCAACTTAGTGCTATCAGTGCACTGGGTGCAAGTATGCACGCGGTGCATGTTTACGGTGCAGGTCAGAGGCTGTGCATCGCGCACAGAGAGACCCGTCCCGGCCGCGGGTGCGGTCGGGACGGGTCCGGTCGTGCTCTGTGCCGCTCAGCGGCGGGGGATCACTCGTCGCGGTCGGTGTTGCACATGCTCAGCACGTCGAGGCGCCTGTCCAGCTCCTCCTCGGTGAGGTTCTCGCCGTCGACGAAGCCGAGGTCGATGACGGCCTGGCGCACGGTGATCTTCTCGTGCAGGGCGTGCTTGGCGGCCTTGGCGGCGTTCTCGTAGCCGATCGCCGAGTTCAGCGGGGTGACGATCGAGGTCGAGGACTCCGCGAAGTGACGCATGCGCTCCACGTTCGGCTCGATGCCGTCGACGCAGTTCTCCGCGAAGATGCGGGCGACGTTGGACAGCAGGCGGGCGGACTCGAGCACGTTGCGCGCCATCATCGGGATGAAGACGTTGAGCTCGAAGTGGCCCTGGGAGCCACCGAAGGCGACGGCGGCGTCGTTGCCGATGACCTGGGCGGCGACCTGGGTGGCCGACTCGCACAGCACCGGGTTGACCTTGCCCGGCATGATCGAGGAGCCCGGCTGCAGGTCCTTGAGGTGGATCTCGGCCAGGCCGGTCAGCGGGCCGGAGCCCATCAGGCGGATGTCGTTGGCGATCTTGTTCAGGGAGACCGCGATGGTGCGCATCGCGCCGGAGTACTCGACCAGGGCGTCACGGGCGGCCTGCGCCTCGAAGTGGTTGCGGGCCTCGCGCAGCTGCTCCAGGCCGGTGAGCTTCTTGAGCTCCTCGGTGACCTTCGCGCCGAAGTCGGCGGAGGTGTTCAGGCCGGTGCCGGTGGCGGTGCCGCCGATGGCCAGCTCACCCAGGCGCGGCAGGGTGGCCTCGACGCGCTCGATGCCGGCGGCGATCTGGTGGGCGTAGCCGCTGAACTCCTGGCCCAGGGTGACCGGGGTGGCGTCCATGAGGTGGGTGCGACCGGACTTGACGATCTCCTCCCACTCGTGGGCCTTCTTGTCCAGGGAGTCGTGCAGGACCTTCAGAGCCGGGATCAGGTGGTTGACGGCCGACTCGGTCGCGGCGACGTGGGTCGCGGTCGGGAAGGTGTCGTTGGAGGACTGACCCATGTTGACGTGGTCGTTCGGGTGGATCTCGACGCCGTTGTTGTGCGCGATCGACGCGATGACCTCGTTGGTGTTCATGTTCGACGAGGTGCCCGAACCGGTCTGGAAGACGTCGATGGGGAACTGGTCGTCGTGCTCGTTGCCGGCGATCTCGCGGGCGGCGGCGATGATCGCGTCGGCCTTCTCGGCGTCCAGGGCGCCGGAGGCCTTGTTGACCTCGGCGCAGGCGGCCTTCAGCAGGCCGAGCGCGCGGATCTGGGTCGCCTCGAGGCCGCGGCCCGAGACCGGGAAGTTCTGCACCGCGCGCTGGGTCTGCGCACGCCACAGAGCGTCGACGGGCACCTTGACCTCACCCATCGTGTCGTGCTCGATGCGGTATTCCTGATCTGCCATGACTGTCTCAACCACTTTCATCTGCTGGTGTTAGTTAAGTATGTGGTCCGGTGCGCTCACCGACGGGGGAGCGCCGGGCGTGGCACCGGGTCCGACGCGGGGCCTATAGCCCCGGTGTCGGACCCGGGATCCAGTGTGCCCGAAAACTCAGGCGTTCGGGTCGGAGTAGTCGACCACGGCGTACTCCTGCAGCTTCTTGAGCAGGTGACGCGACTCGACGTAGCGCACCGTGCCGGACTTGGAGCGCATGACCACCGAACGGGTGGTGGCGCCGGCGTTGCGGTAGGTCACGCCGCGCAGCATGTCGCCGTTGGTCACGCCGGTGGCGGCGAAGTAGCAGTTGTCGGAGGTGACCAGGTCGTTGGTGGTCAGCACGCGGCCCAGGTCGTGGCCGGCGTTGCGGGCCTTGGCGGCCTCCTCGTCGTTGCGCGGGGCCAGGATGCCCTGGATCTCGCCGCCCATCGACTTCATGGCGCAGGCGGTGATGATGCCCTCCGGGGTACCGCCGGTGCCCATGCAGATGTCGACCGAGTTGAAGGTCGTGTCCTGGGCGGCGGCGACGGAACCGGCGACGTCGCCGTCGGAGATCAGACGCACCTTGGCGCCGGCGCGGCGGATCTCGGCGATGAGGTCCTTGTGGCGCGGGCGGTCCAGCACGACGACGTTGACCTCGGAGGGGCGGATGCCCTTGGCCTTGGCCACGGCGTTGATGTTGTGCGCGACCGGGGCCTCGATGTCGATGGAGCCGGCGGCCTCCGGGCCCACGGCGATCTTCTTCATGTAGAACACCGCGGACGGGTCGTACATGGTGCCGCGCTCGGCGGCGGCGATCACGGAGATGGCGTTCTGGCGGCCCTCAGCCATCAGGGTCGTGCCGTCGACCGGGTCCACGGCGATGTCGACCTCGGCGCCGAAGCCGGTGCCGACCTCCTCGCCGTTGAACAGCATCGGGGCCTCGTCCTTCTCGCCCTCGCCGATGACGACGACGCCCTTCATGGTCACCGAGTTGATCAGGGCGCGCATCGCGTCGACGGCGGCGCCGTCGCCCTCGTTCTTCATCCCGCGGCCCACCCAGCGGCCCGAGGCCAGCGCGGCCGCCTCGGTGACGCGGACGAGCTCCATGGCGAGGTTGCGGTCGGGGGCCTCGTGGCCCTCAGTGCCGTGCTTTTCGGTGGTCATACTGGCAATTCCTCCTGGGAGACCGGTTCTTGGGTACCACTTATATTGTTGCACTTTCCGGGGCGGAACCGGAGTGACGTGCACCCCTGGAATAGGGCAGTGCCGTGAATGCCACCGTCGGTCGCGCGTGCGTGCTCTCCCACGGGTGCGGTCATACGGAGTCTGTGAGTACTGTCTGCACACACCCCTGAGGTGGGCGGCTGCGGCCGTGTCCCGCGGACATGCGATACTTGGGCACGTGTCGGAGAAACCCAGGATCTTCAACGGAACGCGGGACATGGTCCTCACCCTCGTGGTGATGGGCGTGATCATCGTCCTCGCGGTCGCGCCGACCGGTATGTGCTCCTTCGAGCCGGGCCGCCCCGAGAACGGGCCGGTCCGCGAGGTCGACGCGGGGACCTTCCTGCACATGGAGGCCGCGAGCCTGGGCGTGCCCGTGCGCGACCCCGGCGTCCCCGAGGGCTGGACGCCGAACTCCGCGCGCCGCGGCACCGCCGGCGGCGAGGAGGCCGCCGTGACCGGCTACATCACCGCCGACGAGGGTTACCTGCAGCTGACCCAGACCGGCGCCTCCGAGCAGGACGCCGCCGCCACCGAGGGACGCGAGAAGACCGGCGAGCGCGAGGTCGCGGGCGTCACCGTCTCCGTCTACGCGGCTGACAGCGACGAGGTCCGCGACATCTGGGCGATCGACCTGGGCCAGACCCGCGCGCTGATCAGCGGCGCGGCCCCCGAGCCCGACTGGGAGACGCTCACCGAGGCCGTCGCGAAAGCCCCGGTCATCGACCAGAACCCCGGCGCGGAGACCGGCGGGGGCGCCGCCGACGGGCAGGCCCCGGCCGCCGCGAACACCGAAGCGGGGAGAGCCAGTCCTGACGGGTAGGCACGGGATCCCGCGCAACGCTGCGGGAGTTCACAGGGCCACACTCAGCCCGCACACAGGTCCGGGAGCACAATGGAGAGCATGCGTTTGACGTCCAGGTCCGCGACCCCCGTCGGCTTCCGCCGTCGGCGGCGCCGCGTGGCCGTCCTTGTGCCGCTGGTCGCACTCGGTGTGATCAGCGTCGGCGGCGTCGTGGCGCTGGTCCGCAATGACACCCTGACCTCGGCCCGCGGCGAGGAACCCGAGTCACTGGCCGTCGGTTCCCTGGTCGCGCCCACCGAACGCGGCGCCGCCGGGGCCGAGCAGGAGCCCGACGACGCCGGCCACGGCACCGGGGTCCTGCGCGCGGGCTCCGTCGGCGCGGACCCGACCGCCGCCGGCGGCGCGATGGCCACGGTGACCGTCAGCGCGGTCGATTTCCTGGAGTCCCTCGACGACGTCCAGCGCGCCCAGCTGACCGGCCGCGGCCTGGACACCCGGGAGCTCGACGGCCGCCAGCTGGCCGCCGGCAAGCGGCTCGCGCGCGTGCTGGTCAGCGACGACGCCTACTCCGCGCTCTCCGAGAGCGGCGACGGGGACGCCAGCGACGACCTGCGCCTGCGGATGAGCGGCGACCCGCTCGACGGCGACGCCTGGTCGGTGCGCGCCGACGGGGAGTCCCTCGACGTCGGCGCGGCCGTCGACCCGAAGCGCAGCACCGTCACCGTCGCCCCGGCCCGGGCCAGCTACACCGCGGCGGACAACGGCCGCGGCGCGGAGCCGCGCAACCCGGTGCTGGGCATGTACGGCTCGGCCTTCGCCTTCTTCAACTCGCTGACCCACGAGCAGCGCTCGGCCGTCTACCAGAACTCCACGCCCGAGGCCTCCGACTGCCTCGAGGACGTCTCTTGCACCCGCCCCGAGGTCGACGGGCTCAAGGGCAGCGAACTCAACGACGCCCAGAAGCACCTGCTGCTCGACATGGTCGCCGACTGGGTCGACCTGACCTCGCAGAAGTCCGGCAAGGCGGTGCTGCGCGAGTTCACCGCGGACATCGACTCCGTCTCCGTCGAGTGGTCGGGCTCCACCGTCTACGACCTGTCCCAGGGCGGCGGCATCGGCCTGCGCCTGAAGGGCTCGCCCGGCTACTTCGAGTTCGCAAACTCCGACTGGACCGCCGCGCGCAGCGTCTACCTGCGCGGCTGAGCGGCCCGCCCCCCCTCAGACAGATTGACGACGCCGCGCGTGCGGCGCCGTTTTCGTCTTTGTTACTGCTGCGCGTTCGCCCCGGTGCTCTGCGCGCCCGCGCCGCCCTCCTGCCCGGCGCCGTCGCGGCGGGAAAGGGCGTCCTCGACCTTCTTGGAGGCCCGCGCGAGCTGGCGCTCGCAGTGGCCGGCCAGCTCCTCGGCGCGCTCCCAGTAGCGCAGGGACTCGTCCAAGCTCATCTGGCCGAGCTCGAGGATCTTGACGATCTCGACGAGCTGGTCGCGCGCGGTCTCGTAGTTGAGCTGGTCGACCGGCGGGAAGGCGTCCTCGCCGGGCTCGCCGGTGCCGAAGGCGTCGCGGTTGGCGTGCTGCTGGTTGGGCTGGTTGGCGTTCGGCTGGGTCATCGTGGTTCTCCTCTGGAAGTTGGCGGGGCGGGTCAGTCGGCGGGGCGGGGCGGGTCAGTCGGCGGGGCGGGTGGACATGCCGGCGGCGGTGATCGAGCCGTCGGTGACCCGGATGCGCAGCTGGCTTCCGGGCGGGGCTTGGCCGATCTCGGTGACCACCTCCGGCGGGGTGCCGTCGCGCGGGACGACCTGGACCACCGAGTAACCGCGGGCCAGCGTGGCGGCCGGGCCGAGCGTGGCCACCCGGGCGCGCAGCCCGGTGACCCGCTCGCGCTCGCGGGCGAGCAGCTGGCTGATGTCGCGGCGGGCCAGGTCGAGTGCGCGGCCGATCTCCTCGCGCCGGGTCTCGATCGGGGTCATCGGGTTAGCCAGCACCGGCCGCGAGCGCAGCTGGGCGAGGCCTCGCTCCTCGCGGCGCACCCAGTTGCGCAGGGCGGCCGCCGCCCGGGCGCGGGCCTCTGCGAGCAGGTCGCGCTCGGCGGCGACATCCGGGACCACGCGCTTGGCCGCGTCGGTGGGTGTGGCCGCGCGCAGGTCGGCGACGTTGTCGAGCACCGGGTGGTCCGGTTCGTGGCCGATCGCGGAGACGACCGGGGTGCCGGCGGCCGCCACGGCGCGCTGCAGGGCCTCCTCGGAAAACGGCAGCAGGTCCTCGACCGAGCCGCCGCCGCGGGCGATGATGATGACGTCGACCTCCGGGTCGGCGTCGAGGGTGCGCAGCGCCTCGATGACCTTCGGCGCGGCGTCGGCGCCCTGCACGGGCGTGTGCACCGTGCGGAAGGCGACCTCGGGCCAGCGGTCCTCGGCCACCGAGCGCACGTCGCGCTCGGCGGCGGAGTCGCGCGAGGTGATCAAGCCGATGAGCTGCGGCAGGTACGGAAGCCGGCGCTTGCGGGAGGGGTCGAACAGCCCCTCGGCGGCCAGCTGGTTGCGCAGCGCCTCGATGCGGGCGAGCAGCTCGCCCACGCCGACGGGACGGATCTCGGTGGTCCACAGCGAAAACTCGCCGCGCCCCGCGTAGAAGGCGGGTTTACCGCGCACGACGACCCGCGCGCCGTCGTCAAGCGGCATCGGCGAGTCGCGCACGAGCTTGGCCGGGCACGTCAGCTTCACGCTGGCCTGGCGCTCGGTGTCGCGCAGCGTAAGGTAGGCCAGCTTCCAGTTCGGCTTCGCGGCGACCTGGGTGAGCTGACCTTCGACCCAGATCGTGCCCATCCGCTCGACCCAGCCCTTGACCATGTCGTTGAGCCGGCTGACGGGGACCGGCCGTTCGGCGCTGGTGACCATTTTGCCCATGGCGCAGAGTCTATCGCCGCCGCGCGACGGCCCGCCGGGCGCACCGGAGCGGCCGGTGGAAGACGCCACGGACGGGTGTGAGGCTGTGGATAACCGGACCCGCGCGCTGTGCGTTGTGCCCCGTGGACAGGGCTGGGTACGGTGGGGCGCATGAGTGAAGGAGACAAGCAGGTGCTGCTCGCCGCGCCCCGCGGCTACTGCGCGGGTGTCGACCGTGCGGTGGAGACCGTGGAGAAGGCGCTGGAGAAGTACGGCGCCCCCGTGTACGTGCGCAAGGAGATCGTGCACAACCGCTACGTGGTGGACACGCTGGCCGAACGCGGGGTCATCTTCGTCGACGAGACCGACGAGGTCCCCGAGGGCGCCCACCTGGTCTTCTCCGCCCACGGCGTCAGCCCCGCGGTGCGCGACTCGGCCGACGGGCTGCAGCTGCGCACCCTGGACGCGACCTGTCCGCTGGTGACCAAGGTCCACAACGAGGTCAAGCGCTTCGCCCGCGACGGCTACCACATCCTGCTCATCGGGCATGAGGGCCACGAGGAAGTCGAGGGCACCGCGGGTGAGGCCCCGGAGGTCACCCACCTTGTCGACGGCGTCGAGGGCGTGGCGAAGCTCCCGGACTTCCTCGACGACGAGAAGCTGATCTGGCTGTCCCAGACCACGCTGTCGGTCGACGAGACCCTGCAGATCCGCCAGGAGCTGCACCGGCGCTTCCCGCAGCTGGAGGACCCGCCGAGCGACGACATCTGCTACGCCACCCAGAACCGCCAGGTCGCCGTCAAGGCGATCGCGGAGCGCTGCGAGCTGATGATCGTCGTCGGCTCCCAGAACTCCTCGAACTCGAAGCGTCTGGTGGAGGTCGCCCTGCAGGCCGGCGCAGAGGACGCCCACCTGATCGACTACGCCGAGCAGATCGACCCGGCGTGGCTCGAGGGCGTCACGACCGTCGGCGTGACCTCGGGGGCGAGCGTGCCGGAGATCCTGGTGCGCACCGTCGTCGAGCGCCTGGGGGAGTACGGCTTCGGCGGGGTCGAGGAGGTCACCACGGCCTCCGAGACGATCACCTTCGCGCTGCCGCGTGACCTGCGTCCGGCGCGCACCCGCAAGGGCGCGGCCCGGGCGGCCCAGTCCTCCTAGGGACTCCGGGGGCCTGCGCCTCCCGGGCCCCTTGAGGCTCAGTCCTCGTAAAGGTCGCGGTTGAGCGACTCGCGGCGCTGACGCCGCGCTTCGTTGCGGCGGATCAGCTCCTGCACCGTGACCTGCTGGCTGCGGCGCTTGGCGCGGTCCGAGGTGCGCTCGCGGCGGTCGCGACGGCCCTTGCGCGAGCGGCGCTCGCCGCGCGGCTCCTCGACCCCGGCGTCGGGGGTGCGCCGACGGATGGGGCGCCCGGGACGCTCGGTACGCGCGGAGACTTCAGCACGCCCGGTACGTTCGCTGCGCTCAGCGCTCTCGTCGCGATCGGGGCGCTCGTCGCGCAGGACACGCGGGACACGCGTCGAGGCGGCGGCACCGGCCACGGTGGCCTCGTCCTCGCGCACACCCTCGCCCGGTGCCGCGGTCGCGGTGGTCGCCGTGGCCGCCCGGCCCTCGCCGGCACCGGCGCCTGCGCGTCGGCGGGCCCGGGTGGCGGTGGTGCGGTTGCGGCGGTCCGCCTCGGCGTCGCGGCGCCGCCTGGCCTGCCGCTGGCGCTGGCTGCGCGCCAGGTTGCGGTGCAGCAGGTGCAGGCGCAGCCAGGCGATCAGGGCGGCGCCGGCGACCACGAGCGCGAGCACGGGGAAGAACTGGAAGACCGGGTAGATCATCGTGATGATCGCCGTGGTCGAGGTGCCCGAGACGTTCGGGCTGAGCTGGCGGCCGATCAGCCAGGCCGTGGCCAGCGTGAACACCACGAAGGTCAGCGGCATCGTGGCGACGGTCAAGAAGAGCCCCCGCGGCTGGGTGAACAGGGCGACGACCACGGCGGCGACGGCGAAGCACGTCAGGTAGAGGGCGCCCATCTCCTGGTTGAGCAGGCTGATGAGCATCCCGGTGGCCAGCGCGGCGACCACGATGGCCACGCCGGACCACACCGGCAGCCCGACGGCGCCGAGGTCGGAGGCGGTGCGGAATCTACGGGTCGTGTGGGACACGGTCCGCAATCTTACCGTGGCGTCCGCCCTCGACCGATGCGGGTCGGGGCCGCGTGGCGGGCTGCGGGTCGCGCACCTCGCGGTCGGTGCGGACGGGCACACCCATCTCGGCGAGCCTGCGGGCCGTCACCCCGACGCGCGAGTCCAGGGAACCCAGCGTCGAGTTGTAGGCCTCGACGGTGCGGTCGAGGGCCCGGCCGACCTGCGCGTAGTGCTCGTTGAGTGTGCCCAGGCGGGTGTAGAGCTGGCGACCCAGCCGGTGGATCTCGCGGGCCTTGTCGGAGAAGTCCTCCTGGCGCCAGCCCAGCGCCACGGTGCGCAGCAGCGCGAACAACGTGGTGGGGGTGGCGATGACCACGGAGTTGGCCATGCCGTACTCGAGGATCTCGGGGTCGACCTGCAGCGCGGAGTCCAGGAACGGGTCGGCGGGCACGAAGAGCACGACGAACTCCGGGGTGGGGGAGAAGGCGGCGACGTACTCGCGGCGGGCGAGCTCGACGACATGCGAGCGCAGCTGGTGGGCGTGGCGGCGCAGGAAGGCGGCGTGCTCCTCCGGGTCGTCGGTCTCCAGGGCGTCGAGGTAGGCGGCGTAGGGCACCTTCGCGTCGACGACGATGCTGCGCCCGCCGGCGAGGTGGACGACCATGTCCGGCTTGACCAGCTTGCCCTCGAGACGGGCGGTGACCTGGGTGTCGAAGTCGCAGTGCTCGACCATGCCGCCGAGCTCGACGACGCGGGAGAGCTGCATCTCGCCCCAGCGGCCGCGCACCTGCGGCGAGCGCAGCGAGGCGACCAGCCGGTCGGTGCGGTCGGAGAGCCTCGTGGAGGTGCGCGTCATCGCCTGGACCTGGCTGGTCAGCGCGGCCATGGTGGCCGCGCGGTCGTGGTCCATGCCGCGCAGCTCGGCGCCGAGGCGGCCGACGGCCTCGTTGAGCGGGGCGATGGAGGCGGCCACGTCGGAGACGCGGGCCAGCGGGTTCACCGTGGTGGCGTCGGGATTGCTGACGCCCCACCCGTCGCCGTCGCCGGTCCCGTCACCGCGGGCGACCTCGCGCCCGGGCGCGGTGGCGGAACGGCCGCGCCCCCAGGCGAGCCAGCCGCCGACGACGCCGAGGACGAGGCCGACGAGCAGGGAGACAATGTGAATCGTCATGCCTCCCAGACTGGCACAGGCGCGCGGCGGGAGTCCTAGCGGCGGCGCAGTTTATCGAACACGGAGGCGACGCGGCGTGCGCCGGCGGCGGTCGCGGTGCCGACCGCGGCGGTGCGCCGGGCGAAGCCGGAGCGCCCCTCGCCTGCGCCGTCCCCGCGCTCTGCGCCGCCGAACCAGCCGCGCCCGCCGAAGCCGGGGCGGTGGCCGTGGCCGGAATCTGTGGCGCCTTCAGGCGCCGCCTCCGCCGGGGCGTCGGGGTCGCCGGCGGCGGCGACGCGCACGGCGTCGTGAAGCTCGGCGCGCATGCGCTGGCCCTCCTCCTCGGCGACGGTGCCCACCGCCACGCCGGCGCGGGTGATGAACTCGATCTCGTCGAGGCTGCGCTCGCCGGAGCGCAGCATCATGATGTCCTGGCTGTAGCGGAAGGCCACGGCGATCATCGCGGCCATCGGCACGGCCAGGAAGGCGCCGGCGATGTTGAACAGGCCGCCGCCGACGGTGACGGAGACCAGCACGATGACCGGGTGCAGGTTCATCGCCTTCGACTGCAGCATCGGGGAGAGCACGTTGCCCTCGAGCTGCTGGACGGCGACGATGAGCACGAGCGTGATCAGCGCCTCCGGCACGCCGAGGGAGACCAGCGCGATGAGCACGGCCAGCGCGCCGGCGCTGACGGCACCGACGATCGGGATGAAGCCGGCGACGAAGGTGATGATCGCCAGCGCGAGCGCCATGGGCACGCCGATGAAGTACAGGCCGACACCGATGCACAGCGCGTCGACGGCGGAGACGACCGCCTGGGCGCGGATGTAGCCGCCCAGCGAGCGCCAGGCGCGGGTGAGTAGCTCGGTCAGGTGCCAGCCCTGGCGGCGGCCGACCACGCGGCGCACCCAGGGCAGGAACTTGTGGCCGTCCTTGAGGAAGAAGAAGGTCAGCACGAAGACGACGACGAGGGTGAACGCCATCGAGGTCACCGTCGAGATGCCCGCGAACACGCCGCCGGCGATGGTGCCGGCCTGGTTCTGGATCCAGGAGACGGCCTCGTTGATGGCCTGGTCGAAGTCCTCGCTGTCCAGGTTGACCGGCGGGCCCTGCAGCCACAGGCGCAGGCGCTGGATGCCCTCGACGGCCTGCAGGATCATCGCCTGCGACTGCCGGGCGACGTCCGGGGCGACCACGGCGAAGAGGCCGCCGACGATGCCGAAGAAGCCGAGCAGCGTGATCAGTGCGGCCAGCCCGCCGGGCACGTGGTGGCGGCGCAGCCAGCCGGTCGGGGCGGCCAGCACCGTGCACAGGATCAGGGCGATGATCACCGGGAAGATGCCGGCCCAGAACTTGCCGAGCACGAACCACGCGCCGTAGGCCGTCACGCAGATGACGAGGATCTGCACGCAGACCTTCGCCGCGTCGCGCAGGGCGCGCAGCATGACTACGGAGCGGTCGACCTCGTCGTTGGCGGTGTCCACGGTGCTCATCGCGTCCGTGCGCAGCGCGTCGTCGACCGGGGTGTACGGCTCCTCTTCGGGGGCGGTGTGCTCGGCGTCGGGGAGCTGGTCCGCGGCCTCCGCCGCGATTGCCGACGCCGCGCGGGCGTCGCCGTCGCCGGGTACGTCACGGCGAGCGTCGCGCTCCCCGCCGACGTCGCCGGCGTCGGGATCCGGGCCGCGGGGCGTTGTCTCCTCGTTGTCACTCACGCCCACCATCTTGCCGTACCCGCGCGACGGCGGCCCGTGGGGTGGTGGCACGGCCCGGCCGCCGGCCGCTGCGGGCCAGCGGCTAGGATGGGCGCCCGTGAGCCTTACTCTTGGAATCGTCGGTCTGCCCAACGTAGGGAAGTCCACCCTGTTCAACGCCCTGACACGCAATGACGTGCTCGCGGCGAACTACCCCTTCGCCACCATCGAGCCCAACGTCGGCCTCGTCGAGCTGCCGGACAAGCGGCTCAAGCGCCTGGCCGAGATGTTCGAGTCCGAGCGCATCCTGCCGGCCACCGTGTCCTTCGTGGACATCGCCGGCATCGTCAAGGGCGCCTCGGAGGGCGAGGGCATGGGCAACGCCTTCCTCGCCAACATCCGCGAGGCCGACGCGATCTGTCAGGTCGTCCGCGCCTTCGCCGACGACAACGTCGTCCACGTCGACGGCGAGGTCAACCCGGCCAGCGACATCTCGGTCATCCAGACCGAGCTGATCCTCGCGGACCTGCAGACCATCGAGAAGGCCGTCCCGCGCCTGGAGAAGGAGGCGCGCAAGGACAAGGAGCGCGCCGCCGAGCTCGAGGCCGCCAAGAAGGCCCAGGCCGTGCTCGAGGACGACCGCACGCTTTTCGCCGCCGCCAAGAACGGCGAGATCGACCTGGCCGACCTCAAGGAACTGCGCCTGATGACGGCCAAGCCCTTCCTCTTCGTGTTCAACTCCGACGAGGAGGTCCTCACCGACGAGGACCGCAAGCAGCAGCTGCGCGAGCTGGTCTCCCCGGCCGACTGCGTCTTCCTCGACGCCAAGAGCGAGGCCGAGCTCCTCGAGCTCGACGAGGTGGAGGCCGCCGAGCTGCTCGCCGCCGTCGGCCAGGAGGAGCCGGGCCTGCAGACGCTGGCCAAGGCCGGCTTCGCCACCCTGGGCCTGCAGACCTACCTGACCGCCGGGCCCAAGGAGGCCCGCGCCTGGACGATCCACCAGGGCGACACCGCCCCGCAGGCCGCCGGCGTGATCCACTCCGACTTCGAGAAGGGCTTCATCAAGGCCGAGATCGTCAGCTTCGACGACCTCGACGAGCTCGGCTCCATGGCCGAGGCCCGCGCCCACGGCAAGGTCCGCCAGGAGGGCAAGGACTACGTCATGCAGGACGGCGACGTCGTGGAGTTCAAATTCAACGTTTAGCGTTTAACGCTGTTACCGGCGGAGGTACTCTCCCACCACAGCGCCTCCGAGTTCGTTGAGGTCGGGGGCGACGACGTTGGCGCCGGTGCGGTTGGCGAGGGCATCGATAAGCGAAACGAGCCCTGGATCATCCCCGAGGCGGAAGAAGGTGATCTTCGTCCCGCGTTTGGTCACCGTGTCAAGCGCATCGACTGTGCGCGCGAGCGTGGTGCGGTCGGTCGGCCAGTTGAAGTAGGCCTCGCCCCATTCGGTCAGGATAGAGGTCGGCTCGCCGTCGGTGACGATGAGAAGCGTCGGGTCGTAGTTGGCGTGGCGGTTGAAGAACTCGTTAGCGAAAAGCAGCGCGTGCTGCAGGTTGGTGCCTTTTTCCTGCATCGGCGGCAGGGCGGTGAGTTCTTCGATCGTCAGCGTCTGCGCGTAGAGGCCGAAACCGATTAGCGCGAGCTCGTCGCTGCGGAACTGCGTGGTGATGAGGTGGTTCAGCGCTAGCGCGGTCTGCTTCATCGGCGTCCAGCGGCCTTCCATCGCCATGGAAAAGGAGGTGTCCACAAGGAGTGCAACGGCGTTTTTCGTACGCGCTTCGGTTTCGACCACTTCGATGTCGTTCACGGTGATCGCGAACGGCTCGCCGCTGGCGGCACTGCGCTGGAGCGCGTTCGTGATGGTCTGGGTGGTGTCCCACGCCTGTCGCCGAACTCCCAAGGGCGGGTGCCGCCGGTGGGTTCGCCCTGCTGACCGGCGAGGCGGGAATCGTGCTGGCCGCGGGATAACTGGGGGTCGCGCCCTTCAACAGCTCCTTGCCCAGCATGCGCAGCGCTTTCGGGGACAGCTGCAGCGATCCGGACTCGCTCTTGGTCAGCAATTCGGAGTCGCGCAACGCTTTCTCCAAGTCGCGCAGATGTTTAGCGCTGGTGGCGGTGTCAGTGCCTAAGAGGTCGGCGACCTCGTACAAGTCAATGTCTCCGGGGCGTTCACCTCCGAGGGTGGCAGCGAGCTCGTCGAGGCCCCCGAGGTCGCGCATCGCGCGGGTGGCTTCGCCGAGGCCCATGCCGCCCGATGTCCCGTCGCCGTCGAATGATTCGGACCCAGTCCAGTCCAGGTCGGGGCGGATGCTGCGCAGGTTCGCATCCAGCTTGCCAACGAGGTTCATCAGCTCCTCCGAGCCGAAGGCCTCGGCCGCGAGCTGCATGAGCTCGGCGCGCTGCTCGGGAGTCATGGACTTGAGCAAGCGCCGGGCTGCCGCCGATCGCTGCGCAAGTAGCTCCACCAACTCCTCGATGTTGCGGGGGTTCTCCGGAAACTGATCCCTGTGCTTGGCCATGAAATCCTGAAAGTCTTGCTCCGTGGCCATGCCGGCGCGATGCTTGCCCAACAGCACGTTGAGATCGTGAAGCATCTCGGCGACGGATGCGCGATCTTCATCGGTGGCACCCTCCAGTTCCTCTTTCATGCTGGCGAAGCGCTGGTCTAAGAGTTCGCGGCCGATGAGGTTTTTGATCTCCTGGTACTTGTCGCGCGCTTCGGAGGAAGCCCAGTCGTAGCCGTTCAGTTCGGTCACCGCCGCCGCGGGGGAGACGGGCAGGTTGTCGAATGCCATCGCCCGCATTGTGCGGTCGAGATCGTCCATGTCCACGTCGCGGGCGAGTCGGCCGCGTTCGGCGAGCACCGCTTCGTCGAGAAGCTTCTTTGCTTCCTGGAGCGTGCCCCCGAGGTTGGTCTTGTGCAGCAGCTCCTGGCGGCGCTACGCGATTTGGCGCAGGAAGTCGTCGTAGCCCTCGCGGTGCAGATACTCGCGCATGGCCTGCTCGGTGGAGTAGCCGTACATGACGTCGTCGGCAATGGCGCGCACCGCCTTGGTCAGGTCGGGCGGTGGGGCGAGCGGATCCGGGCTCGGGGTGTACCTGCGGTACCTGTGTTGCTTAGCCATAGATGCTCTCACCTTCGCCAGAGTCCTTCGAAATCTTTTGGGTGAGGTGGAGTGCCTCCACCGCGAGCTCGATGGCACTAGCGCGCTCGCCCTCGCTCTCGGCGTTGAATGTCGAAGCAATGTCTCCGTAAAGCGTGCCTTCGAGCTGGGGCAGGCGGTTGAGGAATTCTGCCGCCGTAATGTTTTCTCCAGTGGTGATGAAGGTGGAGCCGTCGAGCGCCTCGATCAGCGGGGTGAAGTCGATTCCTTGATCCGGGGGCGAAGAGTCTGAGCCACGGAGTTGCGCAGCAGGTACTCGAGGATGTCCCACTCGCGGCCTTCCTCGCCGTGCTCGAACTCCACCTTGCCGCCGAGCACATCGACGGCGGCCTCCAGGTCCACGAAGCGCGCGACCGGGTCCTCCCCGGTAATGGCGGCACGGCGGGCAGCGGAGGCCGCGACTGTCTCGGCGCCGGCGACGGCGAAGCGCGCCGAGACACCGGCACGCTGGTTCACCGCGTCGGATTCGCGCAGCGCGCGGGTGAACCGGGCGAGGGCTTCCATAATGGTTTGCGGAACATAGGCCGTGAGCTGTGATTCCTGCTCGATGACGCGAATCTCGTCGTCCAACTCGACGAGGTAGTGGGTGCGGATCTCAGCGCCGAAGCGGTCCTTGAGCGGGGTGATGATGCGCCCGCGGTTCGTGTAGTCCTCCGGGTTCGCCGACGCCACGACCAGCACGTCCAGCGGCAGGCGCAGCATGTGGCCGCGGATCTGGATGTCGGCTTCCTCCATTACGTTGAGCATGGCCACCTGGATGCGCTCGGCCAGGTCCGGCAGCTCGTTGATGGCCACGATGTCGCGGTTGGAGCGCGAGATGAGGCCGTAGTGGATGGTCTCTGGGGCGCCCAGGCGGCGGCCCTCGGCCACGCGCATCGGGTCCACGTCGCCGATCAGATCCGCCACGGAGGTGTCCGGGGTGGCCAGCTTCTCGGAGTAGCGGGCCTCGCGCGGGATCCAGACAATGGGCAGCGCGTCTCCCTCATCCTCGACGCGGCGCTTCGTGGCGTTCGTCAGCGGGTTCAGGGGGTGTTCGCGCAGCTCGGATCCTTCGACGGCGGGCACAAAGGCGTCGAGAAGCAAAGGAAGCGTCCGAAGCAGGCGGGTCTTGCCCTGGCCGCGCTCGCCGAGCAGCACGATGTCGTGGCCGGCGATGATGGCGCGCTCGACCTGCGGCAACACGGTGTGCTCGAGGCCGTGGAGGCCGGGCCACGGGTTTTCGCCGGCGCGCGGTATGGCGATTAGGTTGTCGCGCATCTCTTCGCGCACGGTCTTGTAGGTGTAGCCGGCGGCCTTGAGCGCGCCGAGGGTGGTGATGGATGGCCAAAACCGAGTGGCAGGTCGTGTAGAGGCGGCCCGGGGAGTTCCGCTTCCCTGGCGGTGAGTCGTTCGTGGAGATGCAACACCGCGTAGTAGGTTGCGTGCGCACGATCGCGGCGCGGCACCCGGGCGAGGCCGTGACCTGCTTCACCCACGCCGACCCGATCAAGGCAGCGTTGGCGCATTCCACGGGCTGAGGTTGGGGCGCGTTCCAGCAAATCCCGGCGGAACCGTGCTCGGTGTCGGAGCTTGAGCTGTGACCGCGAATGAGCTGCTTGAATTGCTTCAACACGGCGAGGTCGGTTTCGTAGGCCAGCTCGCGGAGTCCTCGAACCTCACGGTGGTTGTGGACCTCACGCTTGCTCGCGACGGTGGCCGAGAGGACTACTGCTGGGGCATCTTCAAGCCTGAGGCGGGGGAGCGTTACCTCCACGATTTCCCGGCGGGGCTGTGGCGGCGCGAGCGGGCTGCGTACCTGCTCAGCGAGTGTCTGGGCTGGGACATCGTGCCACCCACGGTGGTGCGCGAGGTGGGCCCGCTCGGTGTCGGGTCGTTGCAGTACTACGTGGACAACGACGGCTCCCACTATTTCCCGCTGTACGAGACTCGCCCCGACCTGCATCCCCAGTTACTGTGCATGGCCGTCTTCGACCTATTGGTGAATAACACGGACCGTAAATCGGGCCACGTTTTGCTCGCACGCTCGCAAAACGCGAACCGCGTTGACCACGTGTGGGGCATCGACCAGGGACTGTGCTTTCATCATGATCCGAAGTTGCGCACCGTGATCTGGGACTTCGCGCACGAGCCGATCCCATCCGAGCTGGTGGATGCGGTGGAGCCGCTCGTCGACGAGGTTCCGGAAGGCGTGGCGGCGTTGCTGGCGCCGGAAGAGGTGGCGGCGTTGGGATCGCGCGCCTTACGCATCGTGCGCCTGCCGTGGCTGCCGCAGCTCCAGTCAGAGTTTCCTTACCCTTGGCCGCTGGTGTAGGCGCTACTCCCGCGCGGGGTAGCGCACGAGGAGGTCGTCGCCGACCACGGCGCCGTCGTTAAGCGTTGCTTTGCGTATCGACGCACCTTTGGCCCCCAACCCCATCACGTGCTCCACCTCGTCCCCGTGGGCGAGGAGGTGATCGGCGATGATGCGGCGGTGGCAGCGCCACCACACCGCCTCGGAACACATGATGGCGGTCGGCGTGTGAGCGGCGTGCTGGCGCAGTTTCTCCAATGCTGTTGAGAATTCTTCACCCAGGGCGTGGTCGGCGTAGTTGTGGAAGCTGCGGTTTTGCCAGTTGGCGTTGACTTCGAACGGGATCGTCTTGGATACGTTGCGCCGCCCCGCCAGACCCTCGTTCTTCATGTAGTCGATGCCGTGCTCGGGGAGGTGCTGGGTGAGGGCGTCGTCGTTGAACCACGGGTACTTCCGTGAACCGGTCAGCTTGCGCACATCGACGACTGCCGCGGCCCCGGCTGCCTGAAGTATTCGCGCGAACTCGTCAAATTCGAGGTTGGAGTGGCCGATGGTGAAGATGCGCATGGGTGCCACCGTACCCCTAACCCGAGGTGTTCCTGAGCGGAGCCGCCTGAATCAGACGCGCTGGGCGAGATCGGGGTAATGTACGACCGCTCCGTCGCGGTCCATTTCTAATTCGATGTCGACTCCACGTGTTCCGCTTGCGTAGCGCACTGTCTTAGAGTCGATTGAGCTGTCGTACTGGTCCGAAGCGATCACTTCTAGCGATGGCATATCAATCCAGGACATGATGAGTTGCGTCTTAGGAACCTGAGCTTCCAAAAGCCCCAAGCGGCGAAGGGGCATCGTGTTCGTGAGCGGGCAAAGGCCGAGTTCATAATCCAGCGCGTCTTCCAGGTCTGCTGAACGAGCAATTCCCGGGGAGGGCAGATCTGTTGGCTGGGTGCCCTCTTCTTTGGTCTGCGACGACCATACGTCCTGCTCGGACCTGACGAGTCTGAGGCTCCGCTCCCAACCATCGCCTTCAACGTTCACCGTCACATTTTGGGTCACCCAGTTCTCCGTGGCCTCTAGTGCCCAGGTTGCCCGGTAACCCTCTCCGTTTTGCACTCCGGTGGCCGATTAACCGGCTCCGTGAGATCGAACCGTAGCCTCGTTCCGGATGACGGGGTTGACTATGTGCACCTACCTGTAGCTGCGTTCCACGGTGGTTAGGCTATCGAGAGACCATGCATGGGAAAGCGGGTAGTCGGCTGCAGCCGGCCCCGAGGAGAGTGTTGCGGTTCTGTAGTTTTGCGGGGACGCTGACTAAAGTCGCGGGCACGAAGCGCTTGTCCATCAGAATGGTGGCGGTGATTTTGGCCGTCGCAGGTGTTGTCGCGTTTGCGTGCGGTGGCCAGCGCCCGAATCACCGGCAGGCGGCGCTTGAGGTCCCCGTGGGTGCAATGGCGGTGCTCTCCAATGACTGAGCACCACACTGCCATTGTCGTCGGTGGTGGCCAGTCCGGTTTAGCCACGGCCTATTATCTGCGGCGCTTCAAAGTGGATTTTCTGGTACTGGACAACCAGGAAGAACCCGGCGGCGCATGGTTGCATACGTGGCCTTCACTGACACTTTTCTCGGCCGCAGGGTTCGCCAATCTCCCCGGCTGGCCTATGCCGCGGTACCCGGGGTACCCGCCAGCAAGCCATGTCATCGACTATCTGGAAGGTTACGAACACCGGTACGACCTCCCGGTTAGGCGCCCAGTGCACGTCCACAGCGTGTCCCACGAGGAAGGGATGTTCTCCCTAGATACCAGCGCCGGTCAATTCACAGCGGAACACGTTATCGCGGCCACAGGCACGTGGTCCGCGCCCTTCGTGCCCCACTATCCCGGCACCTTCCACGGACGCCAGTGGCACTCGTCCACTTACCCCGGTCCCGAACCGTTTCGCGGCGCGAAGGTCGCGGTGGTCGGTGCGGCCAAGTCGGGTGCCCAGATCGCCGCAGACCTCATTGGGACGTCGGAGGTCACATGGTTCACGCGTGAGGAGCCGCGTTGGATGCCCAATGACGTCGACGGCCGCGATCTCTTTCTCAGCAGCCGCCGCCGGATTCTCGGCGCCGATTCCGGCCGGAACCTCGGGGACATTGTCGCACTTCCTCATCTACGTGAGCTCCGCAACTCCGGTCAGCTCACCGCTACCGCCATCTTCGACAGCTTGAGCGAGCTCGACCACGACCACTTGATCTGGTGCACCGGTTTCCGTCCGGCCCTCGGCCCATTCCGCCACCTCATGCGCGGCCGCGAACCTGAAGTGGAGAATCTGCATCTAGTCGGTTACGGCAACTGGACCGGCGACGGCTCGGCAACGCTGATGGGGGTGGGGCCCTTTGCCAAACACACTGCCCAGGTAGTCGCGGGCCGTGTCGATGAAGCTCGGCATCAAAAGTTTTGAGATGACGCTTGGTTCCTGATCAGCTCGATCGTTCCAAGATCCGCGTTGGAGAGCCAGCGCGCTGGGCGAAAGTGTGGCTCAGCGCTTCGCTTGCGCGGCCCGCAGGCCGTTCAAGATCACGATGACTTCGGCTACCTCGTGAACCAACACCACGGCGGCCAGGCCCAGCACGCCGCTGATCGCCAGCGGCATCAACACGATGATGATGGCCAGAGACAGCACGATGTTTTGGTTGATGATCCTGCTGCCTCGGCGGGCGTGCTGCAGCGCCTGCGGGATCAGCCGGAGGTCGTGGCCGGTGAAGGCGACGTCAGCGGACTCGATCGCGGCGTCGGCGCCAGTCGCTCCCATCGCTATGCCCACCGTCGCGCCCGCCAGTGCCGGCGCGTCGTTGATGCCGTCACCAATCATCGCCGTCGGCGTCTTGGAGGAGAGTTCGGCTACGATGCTCGCCTTGTCCTCCGGGCGCAGCTCGGCGCGCACGTCGTCGATTCCGGCGATTTCAGCCAGTGCCCGGGCGGTGCGAGTGTTGTCGCCGGTGAGCATGCTCACTTCCACGTCGTTGGCGTGCAGGGCCTGCACGGCTTCGGGCACCTCGGGCCGCAGCTCGTCACGGACCCCGATCGCCCCGGCGAGAGCGTCATCGACGGTGACCAGGACGCAGGTCTGGCCCTCGGACTCCATGCGCTCAACGTCTGCTTTCAGTGGCCCGGCGTCGATCCATCGGGGGCTGCCCACCAGCACCCGTCGGCCTTCGACGGTGCCGCCGATGCCATGCCCGGCTTCTTCGCTGATGTCCGAGGCGGTGGGCGCTTCGGACCCCGCTGCCGCGATCGCCGCGGCGAGGGGGTGCGTCGATTGCTGCTCAACTGCCGCCGCGAAGGAAAGCACCTGCGTCCGATCGAATCCGTCTGCCAGAACCACTCCGGTAACCTCAGGCTGGTTGCGGGTAAGGGTTCCGGTTTTGTCCACTGCCAGGTGACGGATGCCGCCCAGTCGCTCGAACGCCGCGCCGGACTTGATGACCACTCCGAACTGGCTGGCCGCGCCGATCGCGGCCACGACCGTCAACGGCACGGAGATTGCCAGCGCGCACGGCGACGCTGCGACCAGGACTACCAGCGCACGGGTGATCCACGTCTCAGGGTCGCCCAGCAGCGAGCCGATAACGCCGACCAACACCGCCAGGATCATCACCCCGGGCACTAGGGGTTGGGCAATCCGGTCAGCGATCCGGGCGCGGTCGCCCTTTTCCGCCTGCGCTTGCTCGACTAGGTCCACGAGTGTGGTCAGCGAGTTGTCCGTTCCAGCTGCGGTCGTCTCGACCTCCAGCACCCCGGCGGAGTTGATCGCTCCCGCAGGCACTTCGTCGCCGGGCGCAACCTCCTCCGGAATGGATTCTCCGGTGATCGCTGAGGTGTCAAGGCTGGAGCGCCCGGACCGAATGATGCCGTCCGTGGCGATCCGCTCCCCGGGACGCACGAGCATTAGCTCGCCAACCTCGAGGTCCTTCGCTTCGACCTCGGCCGCTGTGCCGTCGCGCAGCACCGTCGCGGTCTGCGGTACCAGCTTCAACAGCGCCCGCAGTCCGCCTTGGGCCCGGTCCATCGCCTTGTCTTCCAGTGCCTCGGCAATCGAGTACAGGAACGCTAGCGCCGCGGCTTCTCCGACGAATCCGAGGATCACCGCGCCGACCGCGCTGATCGTCATTAGCAAGCCAATGCCGAGCTTGCGCTTCGTGACAAGGTTCCGGATCGCTCCAGGCGCGAACGTGTAAGCGCCCAACAGCAGGCCAATCCAATACAGTACCGTCGCGGGCGTCTCCAAGTCGGACCAGTCCAACGCCAGTCCTGTTATGAGGGCTACGCCGGAGAAGATCGGTAGCAGTAGCTCAGGGTCCTTCCACCATGGCCGATCGAGCTCGTCAATCTCCGTGTCGGGTTCGTGTTCGCATCCACATGCTGAACTCATGCGTCCGCTCCTTTCTCGCCGCAGCCGGGCACCGAGCACTCAGGGTCGATGCACGGGGCGTTTTCGTCGACAGCCAACGTCGCGTTCACCAGCGCGTCGAGCGCTGCCGCGAGGTGCGGATCGGCGATTTCGTAGCGAGTCTTGCGGCCTTCCGGCTCGGCGACGACGATGCCGCAGTCACGCAAGCAGGTTAGGTGGTTCGAGACGTTCGAGCGGGTCAGGTCCAGGTCGCACGCAAGCACGGCCGGGTAGCTCGGGCCGTCAAGTAGGGTCATCAGGATTCTGGAGCGCGTCGGATCCGCCATGGCCCGGCCGAGCCGGTTCATGACGTCGAGGCGTGAAGCAATAATCAGCATACGCTGAACTATACAACATATGCTGAATTATTCAAGATGAACTGAACTGAAATGAACGTGTAATTCCTGCGACCTGCAGGGATTAGTTGATGGGATAGCCGGTAACTGGGCCTTCGCTGTTCGGCTGTCAGCCCAGCGCAGGGGCGACGTTGGTGGCGAAGTTTTCCAAGATTTTCACGTTGACATCTACGCCCATGCCGGTGGGGGTGGTGATGAGCAGGGTGTCGGCGGACATGACGGCAGGGTCGGCCTTGAGCTGCTCAATGAGCTTGTCCGGCTCGGCGGCGTAGGTGCGGCCGACAGTGGTGGAGCCGACATCAGGCAGCGCGCCCACTTGGTCGGAACCGGAGGCCTGCATGCCGAACATCTGCATGTCCGCGCCGTCGACGATGGGGAAGATGGAGCGGGACACCGACACGCGCGGCGTCCAAGCGTGGCCTGCCTCCTTCCACGCGGCGTGGTAGCAGCTGATCTGGTCCGCCTGGATTTCGCCCAGGGTCTCGGCGGTGGTCTCGGAGACCAGGGTGGACGACATCAGGTTCAGTCCATCCTTGGCAGTTTGTTCGGCTGAGGTGTGGGTGCCGGAGCCGTAGAAGATATGTTTGCGCAGTTCGGGCACCATGGGGAAGACCTGCAGGGCGGAGTCGGGCTGGAACATGTTGGGGTACTGCCGGTCCAGCGGTGCAGCGGCGGCGAACCCATAGCAGTCCACCGCGGACATGAACGCCTCAAGGTGGGCGCGTGCCACGTCCGCGCCGTTGGGTGCTTCGCCCTTGTAGCCGAAGGCCTCCCAGCCGCGGTCAGCCACCTCCGGGGCTCCGCGCGAGACGCCCAAGGCCACGCGGCCGCCGGAGAGCTGGTACAGCGACGCGGACTCTTCGGCGAGGTAGAGCGGGTTTTCGTAGCGCATGTTCGTGTTATGGCTCTCGCTTTCTCGGTCCGCGTCCCTCTACAGGTACCGGCAGACCTGGTCTGGGCTGCATGTGTCGGGGTCCGGGTGCGCGGCGTCGTGCCGGAGGTCGGCGATGGTGCCGTGCATGGCGGTGAGCTGGGCGATCTGCTGCTCGATCTCGGCCAGGCGCGCGTCGAGGAGGTCTCGCACGTGCTCGCAGGGCGCGTGGCCGCTGTCGCGGATGTCGAGGATTTGGCGGATCTGGGCGAGGGTGAGGCCTGCGGCCTGGCCACGGTGAACGAAGTCGATCCGGGCGACGGCGTCGGGCGCGTAGTCGCGGTACCCGGATGGCGTCCGGTCGGCCGGGGGCAGCAGTCCCTGCTCTTCGTAGAACCGGAGCGTCTTCGAGGTGGTGCCCGCGCGTTCGGCGAGTTCTCCGATGCGCATTGCGGCCTCCGATCATTCGGCAGGGGCCACGCTTGACCTTCCCCTGCACTGGAAGGTCCAGTATGGCTGAAACGGAACAGAAGTCCCAGCCTTGACGGGAGCAGCGATGCCTACGAAGTACGATCTCGCCATCATCGGATCGGGCGGCGGAGCGTTCGCCGCCGCGATTCGCGCGACCATGCTCGGGAAGTCGGTGGTGATGATCGAGCGTGGCACGCTCGGCGGCACCTGCGTGAACACGGGCTGCGTGCCGTCGAAGGCCCTCATCACCGCCGCCGATGCACGGCACGTCGCCGCCGACGCCGCCGGCCGGTTCCCGGGGATCGCGACGACGGCAGGCCCAGTGGACATGCCCGCGCTGATCGCCGGGAAGCAGGCGTTGGTCGAGACGATGCGGGGCGAGAAGTACGCCGACGTCGCCGATTCATACGGGTGGCACGTCCGGCGGGGAGACGCCGGGTTCGCGGGCACCCCGGACGCGCCGGTGTTGGAGGTCACCGCCGCAGACGGAGCGGTCGAGACGATCGAGGCCGAGCACTACCTGGTCGCCACCGGTGCGCGGCCGTGGGCTCCGCCGATCGACGGCCTGGACGAGGCCGGGTACCTGACCTCGACCACGGCGATGGACCTGACCGAGGTCCCCGAGTCGATGCTGGTGCTCGGCGGCGGCTACGTCGCCCTGGAGCAGGCGCAGCTGTTCGCCCGCCTCGGCTCCCAGGTCACCGTGCTGGTGCGGTCCCGGCTCGCGTCGAAGGAGGAGCCGGAGGTGTCCCGGACACTGCAGGAGGTGTTCGCCGACGAGGGCATCCGGGTGGTCCGCCGCGCGGTGCCGACCCGGGTGTCCCGGGACGCGGCGACCGGGCAGGTCGTGGTTACCGCGGACGTGTCCGGCGGCTCGCAGGAGTTCCGCGCCGACCAGGTGCTCGTCGCCCTCGGACGCCGTCCCGTCACCGACGGCTTGAACCTCGATGCGGTCGGGGTGAAGACCGGGGACTCCGGCGAGGTGGTCGTCTCCGACCATCTGCAGTCGTCGAACCCGCGGATCTGGGCCGCGGGCGACGTGACCGGGCACCCGGAGTTCGTCTACGTCGCGGCCCACCACGGCACCCTCGTCGCCGAGAACGCGTTCGCCGACGCCGACCGGTCCGTCGACTACTCCCATCTGCCGCGGGTGACGTTCACCGGACCGGCGATCGGCGCGGTCGGGATGACCGAGAAGGAGGTCGTCGCCGCGGGGATCCGCTGCGACTGCCGCGTGCTGCCCCTGGAGTATGTGCCCCGGGCGGTGATCAACCGCGACACCCGCGGGTTCATCAAGATCGTCGTGAACGCCGATACGAGCGAGATCCTCGGCCTCACCGCCGTCGCCAAGGACGCCGGGGAACTCGCCGCCGCAGGCGTCCACGTGCTCGGCAAGACCATCGCCGAAGTCGCCGACGCCTGGGCCCCCTACCTGACCATGACCGAAGGCATCCGGATCGCCGCGAAGTCCTTCACCACCGACCCGTCACTGCTCTCGTGCTGCGCATGAACGGCAACGCATGCAATCGGGGAGATCTCATCCGGA
The DNA here is from genome assembly GCF_030232385.1 of Corynebacterium sp. MSK006. Taxonomy (NCBI): domain Bacteria; kingdom Bacillati; phylum Actinomycetota; class Actinomycetes; order Mycobacteriales; family Corynebacteriaceae; genus Corynebacterium; species Corynebacterium sp. MSK006. Next base: position 54,157 of record NZ_JASPJZ010000005.1, on the reverse strand, counting down.
AGAGGTCCAGACGATGAGCGCCGATCACGACCGCGACGAACGGCGCGCCGGTCCCATCGTCGCCGCAGGGACCGGGCTGCTCCTACTGGCATGCTGTGCGCTTCCGTTGCTGCTCTGCTGCGGCCTGCCGCTCATCGCGGCGGGCGGAGCACTCGCAGGCGTCGGAGGGCTCCTCGGCAATCCCTGGATCATCGGTGCCGGGATCGCCGTCGCGATGGCCGTCACGGCCGGGATGCTCGTCAGGCTACGGCGGCGGCACCGAGGCCGCAGGACTGGCTGCTGCGAAAATCCTTCGACTGCTGATCGGAACCGGTAGCTCGATCGGATCCAGCCATCACCGCCAACGGGGCCACCTCGGCATCCCGCAGCCCTTCCAGGTCTCCACGAGACCGGCGACCCCAGCGGACGGACGCGAAGAGTCCGTAGCCGGCCCCGGCGAGGCCCATGGAGACCACGAGCCAGCGACCGATCCCGAGCCACACGCTCCCGTCCACGTCGAGGGCCCACTGAGCGCCCGTGATAAGTCCGGCGACGGCCATCCAAACACCCGCGACGATCACTGCGACCGGCAGCAGCGCGAGGCACATCGACACGGCGACAGACCAAAGCTGACGGGCCTCCAGCTTCGCCGTTGTGGCGATGATCTTTTCGGCCCGCTCGTTCGCGGCGTCAATCTTGACTGTTGCCACGGCCCCGGCGTCGGTAGCGGCCCTCTCGATCGACTGCACAGCCTGATCCCGGGCCGTGCTGATCGCGCTCGTCGCCTCGGCGCTGGCTTGGGTGATCGACTCCCGCCAGGCCTTCTGCGCACCGTTCGCGGCCCGCTCGAACGTAGCCCGGCTCTCATCGAGATGCTTGGCGGCAGCCTCGGACTTAGAGGCTGAGCCCTTCAGACTCTCCCCGTTGAGGTTCATGCTCATACCCGCGAGAGTGGACGCGATTCCGGCGAGCAGTTCGCTGTTCTCGTTCGACTCCGGCGGCGGCGACGTTGAGGTCAGCTGATGCGAGATCGCGGAGAGCTGCTTCTCCTGCTCCTCGCTGTCCACTTCACGAACCCCGCGAGCTTCTTCTGCTGCTCGGTCAGCGTGGCGATCCTCGTATTCTGCGCCTCGACGGCGGCGAGGATCGAGGTCAACAGCTCCATCGTCTCCGGACTGCCGAGCGGTCGCGGCGACTGCACGGGCCCGTTCTGCTGCTTCAGCCTGTCGAGTGCTCCGCTCATGTTCCTGCTCCTTCTGCTGCTGGTGGTAATCGAAGAACGCCTGCGCACCCTCCGGGGTGAAGTCCGCCGAGAGTGCGCTCGTGCGCTTGCGGCGCTCGGCACGCCCGGAACTCGCCGCGGCGGTCCTCGATGTAGAGCGTCCAGGTCTCCTGCCCGGCGCGTTTGCCCTTCTTGCTGACGGGGCTGTGCAGCCGCATCCGTGGCACCCGATCCCCGTCATCACCGAGCTGCTGGTTCTGCTCCTCGATCACCGAGACCAGACCGGCCTTGTCCACCGCGCGGGGATCGGCCAGCGCCGCACTCATCCGGTCGCCCATCTCGCGGTCGAGCGACCCCTCGGCGAAGTCTTCGCGGCGCAGCTCCCAGTCTTTCGGCGCGTGCTCCAGCCGCTTCACGACCGAGAGCCCGTGCTCGCGCATCAGCTCGTCGTTCGCCGACTGCACGCCCTTCTGATTCCCGGCCTTGCGGTCGTGGAACGTGCGATAGTCCGAGAGCGCCTTTCCCGTGCGGTTGTTGTGATTGAGAACCAAAATATGGTTGTGCGGCTTCTTTCCCCGCCCATCCACATGACTAACGACGAGGCAGTCGGAATCCGGGTGCATCTTCTTGGCGAGCTGGTAGCCCAGGTCGTTCACCCGCTGCACGTGTTCGGGGTTCTTCGGGTCGAACTCCTCGTCGCCGAACGACTGGCGGTAGTGCAGCGCCTCGACCTCGCGCGTCGTGTTCTGCGTGAGCGCCCGAGCGCGCGCCGAGAACGCGCCGGGGCCTCCCGGCACATCGCACGTGATCGCGACGCCCCGCTCGTCCTCCTTGCCCCGGATATAGCGCTCCGTGTCGGCGGCGCTGGCGCTCGGGCTGTAGTGCGTCGTGCTCACGAGGCCGTCCGATCACCGAGCAGGGCGCGGACCTCGCGCAGCAGCTCGATCAGCTCGGGCACCTCCGACGACAGCGCCACCGCCTCACCGGCACGTGCTCGGTGGTTCAGGTCGTTGACGTTGATCGCCAGCGGGCGGATCTGCGCGGCCAGCTCGCGCGCGTCCGCCGACACCTGCGCGCGCCTCGACGCCGAGCAGGTGCGCGGCCACGGCGGCGTCCAGCCCCTCGCCCCGAGAGGCGTGGAGGGCATCTCGGACGACGGCCCGCACCCACGTGCTCGGAGCCAGCCCGAGCCGCTTCGCACGAGTGCGAAGCGCCGCGAGCGTGGCCTCTCCGAAGTCGGTAGGAGGCCCGCGCCTGGATGATCCACCAGGGCGACACCGCCCCGCAGGCCGCCGGCGTGATCCACTCCGACTTCGAGAAGGGCTTCATCAAGGCCGAGATCGTCAGCTTCGACGACCTCGATGAGCTCGGCTCCATGGCCGAGGCCCGCTCCCACGGCAAGGTCCGCCAGGAGGGCAAGGACTACGTCATGCAGGACGGCGACGTGGTGGAGTTTCGTTTCAATGTAACCTGAGGCGCGCTAGTGTTAGCGGCATGACAACACGTGCTGCTATTTACCTCCGTATCTCGCTCGATGCTGCCATGGACGGCCTCGCCATCGACCGGCAGCGTCAGGACTGCGAAGCCCTTGCCGAGCAACGTGGCTGGGACGTCGTGCATACCTACGTCGATCAGTTGATCTCCGCGTCGAAGAAGGACGTGGACCGCCCCGACTACGACGCCATGGTGGCGTCCTTTGAGCGCGGCGAGATCGACGCAATCATTTGCTGGGACCTCGACCGCCTCACGCGGCAGCCCTGGCAGCTCGAAGAGTGGATCGACAGGGCAGAGGAGCAGGGGCTGAAACTCGTCACCGCGAACGGTGATGCTGACCTTGCCACCGACGGCGGCAGAATGTACGCGCGTATTAAAGCAGCCGTGGCGCGCGGCGAGATCGAGCGAAAGAGCATGCGCCAATCCCGTGCGCAACAGCAGCGCGCCGAGCAGGGCCGCTGGTACTCCGGCGGTGTCCGCCCAATCGGCTACACCTCCACCGGCGAGATCATCCCCTCCGAAGCCGAGGCCGTGCTCGGGATGTTCCGCGCTGTCGAGCGGGGCAACTCCATGCGCGACATCGCACGCGCCCTATCTGGGGTCGATCAGCCGGGATTGCCGGATATCCCGACCACGCCGCGCCATATGCACACCGTGGTCACAGAGCGCAACGCACGTCGCCGCGCTGCTGGCCAGGAAGAAAAGCCTGTTCCCGACGCGCAGCCGTGGGCCTACACGTCGTTGCACTCGATTCTGCGCAACCCCGTGTATGCGGGCTACTCCACCTATAAGAAGGCCAAGCGCAAAGGCGTGAAGAACAAATACCGCCGTGTCACGCATATCGTCCGCGACCCCGATACCGGCGAGCCGGTGAAAGGGCAGTGGGAGCCGATCGTCACACCAGATCTGTGGTGGCGCGTGCAGAACGTGCTCGATGATCCCGACCGGCTGACGAACAAGGAGCGCCGGAACACTCGCCGCCATCTTGGCTCGGGCCTGTATGTCTGCGACGAGTGTGGCAACCCCGTGCGCACGCATGCCGACCGCTACCGCTGCGCCGCCTGTGGCTTAGTGCGCACGCATAGCGTCGATGATTTTGTGCTCGCCGTGATCCGCGCCCGCCTTGGCCGTGACGACCTGGCGGACCTGTTGCCAACTGCCGATGACGACGAGGTCAACGCCATCGACGACGAACTCGCTGAGCTTCGCGCAAAGCTCGCCCGCGTCCAGGCTGACTACGACGAGGAGCTTATCGAAGCCCGTGACCTCAAGCGCGCGCGAAACCGTTATGAGCCACAGATCGAGAAACTCGAAACGCGCCGTGCCCGCCTTGCTGGCGCATCGGCGCTGCTCGACACAACCGGCTACGCCTCGCCCGTGGACGCCTTCGACAACGCAGAGCTTGCCGTGCAGCGCCGTGTCATCAACACCCTGTGCCAGGTGCGCCTGCGCCGTGGCGTGCGCGGAAGCAAGACCTTCAACCCTGAATCAGTGCAGATCGTGTGGAACTAGGTTGCAGTGTGTGACACGTCAACAATCGCGCGCATGCGCTGTAGTGCGCAACGCTTCTACGAAGGAACGCCACGGGAGCCGGCAGTTCGGGGGATCTGCCTTCGTGTATCGGGGGTGACACTGCTCAACCGTGGCGTTCGCAGGAATTATGACACGGCTCTTGTTACCCCAGAGGTCGTAGGTTCGAATCCTGCCCCCGCTACCAACTTCCAAGCCCCTACCAGGAGAAACACTGGTAGGGGCTTTAGTTATTTCTCTTAAGGCGCACGTCCTGGGACTCAAATCGGGACTTTAGCGATGGCATTTTGTCACTTAAGCCGGTTTGGAAGTGATGGGGTTAAGTGACAATTTTCGATTTTGTGACCTTGGATGACTGTGTCGTTTTGAGGAGTCGTCTGCACGGATTTCAGAAGTCCTCTGTACTATCGCCATCCACTCCGGAGAGGCCGCGGGCGTTCGTCCACTTCATTTGGAACGCGATTCGACAGAGCGCATTCAATACGATGGTCTTTTTCTCCCTGCGAAGGATGGGGGCAGTTTAGGGTGCCAGGGTGTTGACCAGATCGAGGAATTCCTCAGCGTAGGCAATTTGCTTGCGTAGCTTTTCGTAGCGGGTGCGCGTCTCCTCACGAATGTCGGCAAGGGTGGCCTTGGCATTACTCCGTGCCTGCTGTGCGGTATCACTGTCCTGCCCGCCATCTGAACTATGAAGAATCTCCGCAGCTTCCAGGAATTCCCGCATCTGATCCAGAGTAAACCCCAGCGGTTTCATCCGTCGCACCAGCAAAACACGACGTACATCAGCCTCACTATAAAGCCTGAACCCACCAGGGCTACGCCCCGATGGGGTAATCAGGCCGACGTTGTCATAATAACGCAAGGTGGGAATCGACAACCCCGTCTGGTCAACGACCTCGCCGATCTTGAAATTACTGTTTTGCATTGCCTGTTCTCCTTCACGGTGATGTTGCCCACGGGTTCCTGTGCCTGGGTTGGCGGTTGAGTAAAACTCCCGCTACCATGACCACCATCACCAAACCTAAAGTTACTAGAGGGTTGGATTCCTTTCGGGCGTTCGCCCAGTTACCTATCCCCTCAAAGATTGGACATCTATGACTGAAACTAGCACGGCGGCCCCCCGCCCCCTCCTGAGTCCAGACGGCGCTGATGCCCCTACCGGGATCATCGCATCCTTCCGTTACGCATTTTCTTCCCCCGCCCGTATCCGTATAGAGATTCTGGCCGGACTGGCGGTATCCCTGGCGCTGATCCCTGAGGCCATTGCCTTTTCCATCCTTGCCGGTGTTGACCCAGCCATGGGTCTGTTTTCCTCGGTAGTCATGGCCATTGCGATCGCCTTTACCGGTGGCCGCCCGGCAATGATCACCGGCGCCACCGGGGCTATTGCCCTAGTCATTGCTCCTGTGGCGCGTGGTTACGGGATGGATTATTTCATCGCCACCGTCCTGTTGGGCGGTGTCCTACAAATCGTGCTCGGCGCCCTCGGTGTGGCGAAACTTCAGCGTTTTATCCCCCGATCGGTGATGCTGGGTTTCGTCAATGCACTGGGCATTATGATTTTCACCGCCCAACTCGAACACCTCATTGATGTGCCTTGGATAGTCTACCCACTCGTCGGCTTGGGTGTGGTGATCATGATTTTCTTCCCCAAGCTCACCAGTGTGATCCCCGCCCCGCTGGTCACGATTATCGTGCTCACCGGTTTGGTCATTGCCGCCGGTTTGACTGTCCCGACGGTCTCGGACATGGGCAAGATGCCGGAAACCTTACCGTCCCTGTTTATTCCGAACGTGCCGTGGACGTTGGAGACCCTGCAGATCATCGCGCCTTATGCCCTGGCCATGGCCGTGGTCGGTCTCATGGAATCGTTGATGACCGCCAAGCTCGTCGATGACATCACCGACACTCATTCCGATAAAACTCGTGAATCCTGGGGACAGGGGGTGGCTAATATTGCCTCCGGTTTCTTCGGCGGCATGGGTGGCTGCGCGATGATCGGTCAAACCATGATCAACGTCCGCGAATCCGGGGCACGTACCCGCCTATCCACCCTGTTAGCCGGTGTGTTCCTGCTGGTCCTGGTCCTGGCACTGGGCGACATCGTTGGCATGATCCCGATGGCTGCGCTGGTGGCAATCATGATCATGGTCTCGGTCGGCACCATCGACTGGCACTCGGTGCATCCACGCACCCTTAAACTCATGCCGGTCTCTGAGACCATTGTTATGGCCGTGACGATTATTGCCACCCTAGCCACCAGCAACCTGGCCATTGGTGTGGTGTTGGGTGTGGTCACCGCGATGATCATGTTCGCCCGTCGGATGGCACATATCGCTTCCATTGAAAAGGTCTCCGAGATCGACGGCGACGGCGATGGCGAGATTGATACTCGTACCTACCGGGTGCATGGCCAGTTGTTTTGGGCATCAAGCAATGACCTGGTTTATCGCTTTGATTACACCGATTCTGCCCGTCATATCACTATTGATCTCACTGAGGCGGAGATCTGGGATGCCTCCACGGTCGCGACCTTTGACGCGATTACGCAGAAGTTCCAGGACAGAGGCAAAACCGTGTCCATTATCGGGCTCGACGGTCCCAGTCAGGACCGGCTGAACCGCCTGTCTGGCCGGCTTGGCACCGGCCACTAACATCCCCCGACTCGAGCACATCGACTTGGCGCCCCAACTTATAACCGGGGCGCCAGTTTATTGGTGCTGTTGCAAAGTTGGGGCATAGGAAGAGCATAAAAGAAGCGTAGCGGTTAACCGCTACGCTGTGTTGTGGGGATTTTTACTTTTTACGGTGCACGTGTTCTAGTTAGTGGTTCGTTTCTTTCCTCGGGTGATTGCGACGGTATTCCTCGACTAAGTGAGCAATACCCGGCGCAGCCTGGGACAACATCCAGGTCATAAGCGCTATAAGAACCCCTATGACGATAAGTGTTAACGCCAACCAGCCCAGTGTTGGGCCGATGCCGTTGGCCTCCTGGACGTGACCCCACAAGGCAGACACGCCGTCGGGTATGCCGAGCATACTTAGCAGCCCCTTCCCCAAGGCTCCGACAGCAACGAGTGCAATAGCAACGAAGAGAACACTGGCTGCAATCCACGAGGCAGACATGCAGGCCTTAATAAAGTTCGTGTTCGACTTTTCCATATCGTCGTTATACTGCTTGCGTTCTGCGCGTATCTCCTCCAGCAGCTTTTCGTTGGACTCCTTCTCCTGGAGCAGAGCGCTGCGAGCCTTCTTAGAGGCTTCTGCTGCCTCGTGCAGGCTCTTAGGCTCTTTCGACATTGCCTCAGATACAGCTACTTCTACCAGCGGTTCCAGGCTAGAAGTCAGGCTCGAAGTCATCTGAGCGTTCAGGCTCTGGCTGCGACCCGAACCACATCTACTCAGACACCATCTCCGGCACCAACTGGCAGCGGCCCGGCCTCGATGACGCGCTGGCGTACATGCGCCCCGACGACACGCTCGTTGTGACACGCCTCGACAGGCTCGGCCGCAGCCTCGCAGACACCGTGAACACCATCGCTGACCTGGCGGAGCGCGACATCAACGTCAAGGTGCTAGAGCCAGCGCTGGACACGTCGAAGCCCACCGACAAGGTGGTTATCAACGTCATGGCAAGTCTTGCTGAATGGGAGCGTGACCTGCTTGTCCAGCGCACTCGTGAAGGCGTGGCGCACGCCCGCGCGCAGGGCAGGGTCGCCGGCCCCAAGCCGAAGCTCGACAAGGAGCAAGCCCAGATCGCTAAGGAACTCGTCGACGGCGGCAAGTCCGTCAGCGCAGTGGCCAGGACATTCAACGTCTCCCGGCCGACGATCTATCGCGCTCTCAAGCGCATCGAAGCCGACGCTTAGGCACAGGCTGCGTCGCTAGCGCCCGCACCCGGCAAGCCAAGTATCGGGCTGCGCTAGCGACGCCCAGCGCACATAGGCACTGCACTGCTGGGGTACGCCTGCGACCGGCAGAGCCGGGCCGAATACGGGATTGACCGCATACACCCCGTATTCGTGCAAAGGAGCACTGCCATGTCCACTCATTCCCACACGCTTGCATCCCACGGCGAGATCCTCGCGAACCTCCCCGGCATCCTCGGGTTTTACCCGAACAACTCGCTGATCCTCGCGTTCTTCGTCGACGACGAGGGCGTCGACACCATCCGCCTCGGCCCGGTCGCGCGGTTCGACCTGGACGAGGCCGTGGAAAAGCTCACCGAGAGCCGCGAGCGGTTCGCAGCGTGGGTCGACCACCTGGAACTCGACGCTGTTATCGCGTACATGATCAGCGATGACATTGCGCAGCCGGTCTTCGATGATACGGCCACGTACCTCACCAGCGGGGCAGTGCACCTACCGCCGCTGCTCGGGGTAGTGCAGGTGCCCGAGATCGTCACTGGGGCTGCTTGGTGGTCTGTGTACCAGCATCCGCTCATCGACGAGCCGCGCCACGGCGTTGTCGGCGAGGTCGCCGCATCGGCGGCGCTGCGGCAGATGCTAGAGCACACCGGCGAGCTGCCGGAGCCGAGCAAAGACGACATCGAGGCACGGTTGAACAGCACCGATCACGGCATCGACGCTGCCGAGTACACCGACATCATCGAAGACGCGCTGGCGTATGTCCCGCCAGTGTTTCCCGACATGCTGCAGCGTGAATACGAACAGGCGGCGGCAGGGATCACCCAGCCGAGCACCAGGGCCGTCCGTGCTGCGCTGAAATGTTTCACCACGCCGCGCTTGCGGGACACGCTGCTTGCCGCGCTGCTCGATGAGCCGCAGGCTGGCCTTGCGTTCATAGAGAAGGTTATGCGCGCTGTCCCGACCAGCTGGCCGGGGATGCGGGCGCAGCTCACCGCCACTGTTGCCGTGCTTGCGCACGCCACAGGCCAGCCGGGGCTAGCTGGCGTGGCTGCGCAGCGAGCCACCGAGATCGGGCCGGACGAGAACTTCCCGTCGTTGGTCGCGAAGCTGACCGACATTGGCCAGGGCGAGCGGATGGTCGAACTCGTCCGCGAAGGCGCTGAGAAGACCCGTACGATCTTGTTCGCCGAGTAGCACCACACACCCCGTTGCAGCAATGCAACGGGGTTTTCTTTTTCGCTGTATCGCCGTGGCTGGCGACAACAGATACCTCAACGAGGCAGGGGAGCGACCCCTAGACAGCAGAGCTGTCTCCAACACACGGATTGACCATCAATCCGAACAAGGAGGCACGTGATGCGCGACTTCATCCACACCGACCTGGAACTGCTCTACCAGCTCGCCGACGGCATCGACGGCGAGGACGCCGATCCGGGCGCAGCGCAAGAACTGCGCGACCTAGAGGCGGCAGGCACACCGCTGCCTTGGGCAGTGCTGTAACGACAGCGCAACCACCCCGCAGCAGCAAAGCAGCTGCTTAAGTACCCAAATTGCACGGCAAATCACACCCACTCAGGTAAGGAGAACCAACATGTCCAACCCCTTCAACAACGGCACCATCGTCGGCAACGCAGCTCGCGCACCGAAGCTGTTCGAGCACGCAAACGGCGGCGCGACGGTGAAACTCAGCGTCTACGCGCGCAACACCTTCAAGAACAAGGCCACCGGCAAGGTCGAGTCCGAGATCGTGGAGCTGACCGGCTACGTCCAGGACGCGAAGAACCCCGGCGTGTTCGGCTGCATCGGCTCCGGCGACCGCGTCGCGGTGAGCTACTCGCTGAAAACCGACGTTTACACCGACAAGGACGGTGTGAAGCACTACCCGCTGGTGGCGCGCATCGACACCGTGCAGCTGATCGACTCCAAGAAGGAGTCCGCTGCGCGCGCAGCCCGTCGCGGAGGCGAGGCGGCGAACGCCGCCCTGGCTGGGGCTGACGCCGACAACGACGAAGCACCGTTCTAACAACGACACCCCGCAGGGAAACCTGCGGGGTTATTTTTTCAACTATTTCACGGTGTTGATCCAGCTCTTTCACGGCCTTACCCAACTGAACAAAACCCAACAGCCCTAGCATCAGCTTGGCGATCGGGGTGGAGTCTTTTGAGTAGGGCTGTCCCTCCTTGAGGAACTTCACCGACACTCCTTTGCTGACTAGCTCGTCAACAATGGCGTACAGATCCGTCAGTGAACGCGCGCACCGATCCATCGACGTGACGACAAGCTGATCTCCTGCACGGACATATCGCATTGCTTCATCAAGTCCAGGGCGCTCACGCGATCCACCACTGGCCTTATCCGTGTAATAGGTGAAGACCTTCTCTGCTTTGAGTTGTTCAATCTGACGATCAAGGTTCTGATCTTTCGAACTCACCCGGGCATAGCCCACCTTTTGTCCTGAGATCGCCCCCAACTGTTCAGTGATCTCCAGAGGCAGTGACGGTTCTGTTCCGTTAGTCTTGGAACTAACCCTAGCGAACAGGAAGTTTTGTCATTCACAAATTGTTCGCTTGGGGTGTACCCCAGGTGCCCCTACCAGCGCCCGCAGTTGAAGGCTTCACCTACCAAATGGTAAAGTTAGCTATATGCGAACCAGTCAGCGCTCCGAGATCCTGGAAGCTGCCCTCCGCGTCATGAACGCAGCGGAGGGTGGCGACATTACCCTTGACGCAGTGACCCACGAGGCCGGGCTCACCAAACCGGGATTGCTATATCACTTCCGCAACCGCGACGTACTGCTCGCCGCGATCGTCGACCACGCTGCGGCCAACGTCGAGAACGACATGACTGCCACCCTTGGCAAGCCCCTCGAGAACGCCAACGCCACCGAGCGGCTCCTGAGCTACGTTCACGTCGCCGCCCACGGGGCCGCCAAGCGCGCCGAGTTCATCATCTGGGGCCAAGCGACGTATCGGCCCGAACTCACCGAACCGTGGACTACGCGGATGGGCCGCTGGCTCGAACTCCCGGACGATCTCGACGCCGCCACCCGAGCCAGGCTGACCACCGCCCGACTCGCCGCCGACGGACTCTGGGGCGCCCAGGCCACAGGTGTGTCCACCCTCCACGGCGCGGATCTCGAAGCCGTCGTCTCCAGCATTCGCTCCCTGATCGAAGGAACAACCCCATGAAGCAGTGGTTCCTGCTCGCTGGCGCCATCACTACCGAAGTGGCGGCGACGCTGTCTCTCAAGGCGGCGCTCAATCACCCATCCTGGTACATCGTGGTTGCTGCCGGATACATCGGCACTTTCGTCTTCCTCACCTTCTGCCTGCGCGAAGGAATGCAGATCGGCGTCGCCTATGGCATCTGGGGAGCCAGCGGGGTCGTGCTCGCCGCCGTGCTATCCGCCGCGATTTTCGGTGAACCTCTGACCGCTGTGATGGGTCTTGGAATGGTTGCGATCATCAGCGGTGTCCTCACCGTCGAACTCGGCTCCCAGAAAGCTCAGCAAACCGCAGCCCAGGAAGCAGGAGTCAACTCATGAGATGGATCTTCCTCGCAGGCGCCATCTTGTCCGAAGTCGTCGCGACCATGTCGCTACGAGCCTCCGACGGTGGCCGGGTGAAGAAATGGTTCATCGGCGTCATCGCGGGGTATCTCGTGGCGTTCGTCGCCTTAAGTCTCGCCTTGGCCGACGGCATGGCCCTTGGCGTCGCCTACGGCATCTGGGCAGCATCCGGCGTAGCTCTCACCGCGATCCTCGCCCGGGTCATCTTCCACGAACCCCTCACCCGAACCATGGCCCTCGGCATCCTCCTCATCGCCGTCGGAGTTCTCACCGTTGAACTCGGCGCCAACTTGGCGAACTGACGCATTTCCGCAGGTAAACCAGGCAGATTGGTGTGCTGCACCACGAGGCGCACAGACAAAGGCTCCCCAATGAGCGCCTGTGGGCCTAGCGTTGTGGATGTGATCACCTGTGTCGTCCACTACACCATCGACCCCGACCAGATCGCAGCCTTTGAACAGTTCGCCCGCGCTTGGATGCGGCATGTCGACGAACACGGCGGCACCCACCACGGGTACTACCTACCCGCGGAAGGTGTGAGTGACCGTGCGGAATCCCTGTTCAGCTTCCCCAGCCTGGCTGCCTACGAGCAGTACCGCACCTTGTTCGGCACCCACTCGGACTTCATCGCCGCTGACCGGATTCGAGACGAGTCCGAGTGCGTCCTGCGGTACGAGCGCACCTTCATGCGGCCGCTCCTACCCCAGGGACACTGAAAGGGACTCCGGCAGCACGCTCGGCACAACCCACAACGCCGCAGGTCAGCGCGTACAGATGGGTGTACCCCAAAAGCCTCATGTCTCGATTATGCCTCACAAACCCCTACCGAGCACCACCCTGCGACAACTTAGGGCGAGACGCTTTAGTGAGACGGGGAGGAGGCCAATTGCCCCATGAAAAGGTCTCACATTCCAGTTCCTGCCGGGTGTCTCATAAAACTTTAGGTTTTCAGGACGCTCCGCGACCGCTAGTGGGCCATATAAGTGAGTCGGGTGTGGTCATCGACAGCGGCATGGACGTGGTCGAACCCGATCGGGTCTTCCGGTCGCGGATCGGTCGTGGACTCGCCAACCGCCGCTGTCGGGGATGCGGCTGAGTTTCTTCACATCGATATGGATGAGCTTGCCTGGCCACCAGCAACGCTCTCGCATGCGTGGTCAAGCGGGCGTTACCGTTGGGCATAGAGGCCTCCTGGCAGTGAAGAACTAGACAGCTCCACTAAGCCAGGAGGCCTAGCTATTTCTCAAGACCGAAAGTGCCACCAACGTCACGGTCGAGTACAACTAGTGGGTGTCACTGTGGCTTTCCGAAGTCCACCACACTGACGTTCCCGTCATTGCGGGGGGCGGTACAGAGGGCTCCTGACGGATTGCCCGAAGTCCTCTGCACGAATTGACTTCCGGCCTGATGCCGCTGTACCAACCTGTCCTGATAGGCGGGCGCCTCGTTTGCCAGAAGATGGGCAAGGTTCCCTCTCCCCCCTTGCTTTTTGGGAGTCCTCGGCCAGCTACGGGATCGTGCCTGGCCGGTCCTCGGTCGAGTTGTTGTCCGGAGTTGGTGTGCAGCAGTCGGGTTCCCCGCTTTGCCCGGGGCCCTCGCCTGTGGGCGGCGTTCCCTGTCTGATGCGCAGTCTCCTGCGCCGGTTGAGGGCGGCCAATGCCGATGCGAGCACCACGGCTGCGGCGAGGGCTGCGATCAGGGTGCTGTTGTCGCTGATCCAGGCGCTGGCGGCGGCTGACCATACGGCGAGGCTGTTGGCCTGTGCGGTTCCGCCGGTGGCGGCGGGATACCAATACCAGCTGAGGTAGGCGCCGGTTATGGTGAGGATGAAGGCGGCGATGCGGTTGCTGTGCTTGGCCAGGCCGGTGATTCTTCGCCCGAGGGCGGCCCCGGCGATGGCCGTGCCTGCCGAAACGAGCATCAGGACAGCGGCCGAGCCTGCGGCGTAGGCGGCGAAGACCGCGAGCAGCCCGGCGTAGCTGGCGACGGCCTGGGCTTGGGCGATCACGGCCAGGAGCACCCCGAGGGTGCAGCCGAGGGATGCTGCGGCGTATCCGACCCCGAAAGCCACCATGCGCCCGGTTTTGTGACCTGCCCCTGCGGCTTCTTGTGTGCGGGGTTTCGTGGCCCAGGCCGGCAGACGGAGCCGTGGTGTGAGTCCGGTGAGCATGGCCAGGCCCAGCAGGAGAAGGATCACCCCGGTGGCCATTCCCAGCCAGGGCGCTGCGCTGATCAGGGTCCTGGCGCCCGCGCTGACGATCAGCCCGAAGGCTGCCAGGGTCCCGGCGAAGCCGAGGCTGAGCGCGAGCCCGGCCCGGAGCCCGTGGGCCAGACGCAGCGCGAGCGGGCGCGTCCAGGCGTCCCCGATGGTCTGGGCTATCCAGGCGGGCAGGAGGGCGAAACCGCAGGGATTGACCGGGGCAATCATTCCAGCGGCGAAGGCCAGGGCAAGCAGGGCTGTCATTGGGCGCCGGCCTTGGTGAGTTCTTCTTGGATCTTTTCCGCAGACGGGTCGGTGGCCCGGAAGGTAACGTCGCCCTTCGCGTCGACCACCACCAGGGTGCTTATGGAGGTGACCTTGTACCGGGTGGTCAGTGTGGCCCCGGTGTCGATGACGGCAGGGAGCTCAGGGGCCTTGATGTAATCGCGGAATCCGTTGATGGTCTCCTTCGGTTCTCGGGGGTCCACGTCCACCAGGAGGTAGTCGGCCGAGCTTCCCAGGGCCGTGGAGGCCTTGTTCAGGGAATCGGCCCCTTCCACACACTCACCGCATCCGACAGAGAAGAAGAACAGTGCTGCGGGCTTACCGTCCGGGATGGTCCGGGTAGTGCCGTCAATGTCGGAGACCGTAACAGCAACGGCACCGGCCGCGTCGGGCGACGAACCGCCTGGCGCGGCCGACGGGCCGCTCGGTGAGCTGGCGCAGGCGGTTGTCAGTGCCATGACCGCTGCCAGAAACAGGGCGGAGGCGAGGTGCCTGGGCCGGGGAACGGACAGAGAACGGCGGGATCTCGGGTATGTCATGGTGTCTGGTGGTTCCTTCCAGGAATGGGGATGGGGACTCAGGCGGTGCCGTGGTCGGTGCGGTGGTGCTCGGGGGACAACAGATAGGTGAGGGCCTGGTCGGTGGCGGTCATGGCATTCCTTTGCTTCGGTAGTGGGGGCTGCAGCTCAGGCGCAGCAGGAGAGCTTGGAGACGTCGGTGGTGAAGGCCTTGGCGGCGCTCCTGATGCCCTCGGCCATCGTCAGGTAGGGGCTCCAGGCGGCGGCGACCTGCGCGGTGGTCATGCCCGCTTCGAGGATGTAGACGCCGGCGGCGGCGATTTCCCCGGCGTCCTTGGCCACCGCGGAGAGGCCCAGGATCCGTCCGGTGTCGCGGTCCGCGACAACCTTGATGAAGCCGCGGGTGTCGCGGTTGACCACGGCTCGCGGCACGTACTCCAGGGGGAGGACCCGGCACTCGCAGCTGATCCCGGCGGCGACAGCTTCCTTTTCCGTCATCCCGACCGCCCCGATGGCGGGACTGGTGAAGGTGACCCGGGGCAGGTGCCGGTAGTCGACCTCGGCCAGGGCATCGGTGAACGCATTGTCCACGGCCAGGGCGCCGTGGGCCGCTGCGACGTAAACGAACTCCCGATGACCGGTCGCGTCCCCGGCGGCCCAAACCCGCGGGTTGGACGTGGCCAGGCGGGAATCGACCACGATCTCGCCGGATGCGCCGGTCTTCACCCCGACGGCGTCAAGATCCAGTCCCTCGGTCACCGGGCGGCGGCCCAGTGCCACGAGGATGTGGGAAGCGCGGAACACCTCCTCGCCCCCGGCCACGTTTGCCGTCACCGAGACCCCGTCCGGGCCGGAGGCCACGGAGTCGGCCATGGCCCGCCGGACCACCCGGATCCCCTCGTCGGCGAACACCCCCGCCAACGCCTTGGATGCCTCCGGTTCCTCCTGCGAGGCCAACCGGGAACGGACCAGCATGGTCACCCGGGAGCCAAGCCGGGAGAAAAGCTGTGCCATCTCCAGGGCAACATAGCCTCCGCCCAGGATCAGCATTGATTCGGGCACCTCGTCCAGTTCCATCGCCGTCGTCGAGGTCAGGTACCCGGCCTCGGCCAGTCCGGGAACGGGGGGCACGTAGGGTGCGGAGCCAGTGGCCACGAGGTAGTGCCCGGCCTCGATCGTTCTCACTGCACCATCCGGGGAGATCACCCGGAGCAGCGGTGCGTCCTGGGTTCCGGTGAACGACGCGTCCCCCGAGATCATCGTCCACCCGTAGTCCGCGGCCAGATCGACATACTTCTCCGTGCGCATGCTTTCAACCAGCGCGGCCTTGCCCTGAATCAGGGCCGGCATGTCCACCGGGCCCGCCGAGGCCGCCACCCCAGGGAAGCGGGCCGAATCCAACGCCACGTGGCGGGCCTCCGCGGCAGCCAGGAGCGCCTTCGACGGGACGCAGCCCGTGTTCACGCATGTCCCGCCCACGGTGCCGCGCTCCACCATCACGACGCGCTTGCCCAGCCCGGTGGCCCGGATCGCGGCCGCAAACGCTCCGCCGCCGGAACCAATAATCGCCAGATCGAACTTTTCGTTTGTCATTCCAGATGTCTCTTCCCTGTGGTTCAAAAGTTCCTATGGAACCATTGTGAACCTTCCAGTACAATGGAAGGTCAAGTGTGGTGGCCATTGGAAGGGGAATTGGCGAACATGAGGATCGGACAGCTTGCGGAAGCAACCGGAACCACGACCAAGACCCTGCGGTTCTACGAGGAGTCGGGGCTGCTCCCTCCGGCCGAGCGATTGGCCTCCGGCTATCGGGACTACGCCGAGGATGCCGTGGGTCGGGTCGGGTTCATCCACCGGGGCCAGGCCGCCGGGCTGACCCTCGCCCAGATCCGCCAGATCCTCGACATCCGCGACGGCGGCCAGGCGCCCTGCGAGCACGTGCGCGACCTGCTTGACGTGCGCCTCGCTGAGATCGAGCAGCAGATCGCGCAGCTCTCCGTGCTGCGCGACACTATCGCGGACCTCAGACAGGACGCCGCACACCCGGACCCTGAAACGTGCAGCACCGATCAAGTGTGTAGGTACTTGTAATCCAATTGGGCACACCTCCTTAGCAACCACGCTATGCGAGAGTTGCAGCTCGACGAGAGCCAGGATGACAGGATTAACCGCCAGGAGCTATCTATAAATAGGGACTATTTCTTACCTGGAAGTAACATTTTGGCGGTTGAGGATAATACCTTTGGTGCATTTTGAGCCAAAAGCTTCTTGGCCTCTGGACTGACAGTTGCCACCACAGCACTCGCAACCAAAACTGAGCCTATAAGGTGCTGTTGCAAAGTTGGGGCAGTAGAAAGACCGGCGTGAAATAATCAGAGCCATGGGCATCTTCTCCGGTCGGCATTTCCCCCCGTGAAATCATCCTGTGGGCAATGCGGTGGTACTGCCGCTACGGCGTGAGCTACCGCGATCTCGAAGAGATGATGACCGAGCGGGGTGTGCCAGTCGATCACACCACGATCTACCGCTGGGTGCAGAAATACGCCCCTGAGCTGGATAAGCAAACTCGCTGGTACCGGCAGGTACACGACTGGCAGGCCCGGTCCTGGCGGGTGGATGAGACCTATATCCGGGTCGGCGGCAGGTGGTGCTATCTCTACCGGGCTATTACCGCCGGTGGGCAGACCTTAGACTTCTACCTCTCACCAAAACGGAATGTGGCTGCGGCCAAGCGT
Organism: Corynebacterium sp. MSK006; assembly: GCF_030232385.1. NCBI lineage: Bacteria > Bacillati > Actinomycetota > Actinomycetes > Mycobacteriales > Corynebacteriaceae > Corynebacterium > Corynebacterium sp. MSK006. Next base: position 36,756 of record NZ_JASPJZ010000005.1, on the reverse strand, counting down.
TTCCTGGCCAAGACGCTGCGATCGAATACGACAGCCGGGTTCCCGCGGGTGATCAACACCGATAAAGCACCCTCCCTGGCCAGGGCAATCGCCGAGTTGAAGTCAGAGGGAATCTGCCCGCAGACCGTGGAACACCGGCAGGTGAAATACCTCAATAACGTCATTGAAGGAGATCATGGGCGGCTGAAACGGATCCTGGGACCGAAGGGGGCGTTCAAAAACCGGACGTCTGCCTACCGGACGTTGAAAGGGATGGAAGCGATGCATTCATTGCGGAAAGGTCAGGGCACGATGTTTGCTTATGGGCACCCCAATCCGGACGCGGTGATCGTCAACCGGGCCTTCGAGACGGCCTGAGAACGCCGGCACGCAGCGGCCATCAGGAAATGAGAAACTGGGTCGTCTCGGCTCTCCGCCCAACTTTGCAACAGCACCGTTGTAACCACCCACTGTCTTGGCTACCAAGGCCGTTGCCCGCAATGGATTATCAATTCACCGCAGATTAAATAGCAAATGTACAAAACGATGCCTCAATCGTGGGCCACGGAGCTCGCTGGGAAAGACATTTCCGGGAAAGATATGTCCAACTATGACCTGACGGATATCAATCTCGAAGGAAGCATATGCAAAGGATGCTCGTTTCGCGGCTCCATGGTGGCATGGGCTAACTTGAAATCGGCAGATTTCACCGACGCAGATTTTACGAACGCAATTCTTAGCGAGTCAGACCTTCGTGGAGCGACATTAACGCGCGCGAATTTTACGAACGCATATCTGGTACCTGTTACCGCCAGTCCAAGGCAATTCTCTGAATGTACAGGTTTGGATGCAAGTAATGCGATACTTTATAGCCCCTGATTGCGCCTACATGAATTCCGTTCAAGCCCTACGGTGTATCGGGCGTTGAAAAACGCATAGCTACCGCGATGGGGCGGGTGAATATACGCCCCACAGTACATGCCGTATGTTTAGGCATATGGCACGGCATACGCTTTAGCATATGTCCGCCCATATGTAGTCCGGTGCTGTTGCAAAGTTGGGGCAGTAGAAAGACCGGCGTGAAATAATCAGAGCCATGGGCATCTTCTCCGGTCGGCATTTCCCCCCGTGAAATCATCCTGTGGGCAATGCGGTGGTACTGCCGCTACGGCGTGAGCTACCGCGATCTCGAAGAGATGATGACCGAGCGGGGCGTGCCGGTCGATCACACCACGATCTACCGCTGGATCCAGAAATACGCCCCTGAGCTGGATAAGCAAACTCGCTGGTACCGGCAGGTACACGACTGGCAGGCCCGGTCCTGGCGGGTGGATGAGACCTATATCCGGGTCGGGGGAAAGTGGTGCTACCTCTATCGGGCCATCACCGCGGGCGGGCATACCCTGGATTTTTACCTGTCCCCAAAGCGTAATGTCGCCGCAGCGAAGCGTTTCCTGGCCAAGACCCTGAGGTCGAACACGATAACCGGGTTCCCGCGGGTGATCAACACCGATAAAGCACCCTCCCTGGCCAGGGCAATCGCCGAGTTGAAGTCAGAGGGAATCTGCCCGCAGACCGTGGAACACCGGCAGGTGAAATACCTCAATAACGTCATTGAAGGAGATCATGGGCGGCTGAAACGGATCCTCGGACCGAAGGGGGCGTTCAAAAACCGGACCTCGGCGTACCGGACGTTGAAAGGGATGGAAGCGATGCACTCATTACGGAAAGGCCAGGGCGCGATGTTTGCCTACGAGCAACCGAACCCGGATGCGGTGATCGTCAGCCGGGTGTTCGAGGCTGCCTGAGAACGCCGACCCGCAGCGAGCATCAGAGGATGAAGACTGGGTCGTCACGGCTCTCCGCCTGAAGTTTGCAACAGCACCAAGGCGCCGTTCGGACGTCGTAGGGGAATAGCGGTGGTGCAGCTCTAGGTGCACTGACATTTCACGGTGTATTTCACACGCCGCTTTGTTGCACATCACCCGTGCTGTTTCGTTGTGCGGTGCAGTGGCACATTGACTGGCTCTTCTGCTGCGCAATTCGCTGCGCTGCGTAGTGTCTGCGACATTTCATTAACACGTTGATTGCACTGTGTATTGGGCAGCCATTTCATCGACACGTTTACTGCGCAATCAAATGCCCTGTCACTTTAATGACACGCGAATTGGGCAATAAAGTGGCTCGCCAGTCTATTGACACCCTTACTGCGCAACAGAATGACAACGACATTCTGCCGGCCCTTCTGCGGGCGTCTCTTCTGCACAGCACATGCACCGTCGTGCACGCCGACGTGCTGCGCACTATCTCCGCCACTTAATAGGTCAATTCGCTGCGCAGCGTAGTGACACTTGGCCCCGCTTAGCCGAGATTTCTTCGATTTTCGCCGAATCTCAGCGGTTTAACCGCAGCCGATGGCCTACGACGCCGACGGCACCCTATTAGGCCCGCAGAAGGCCGTACAGGGCAGGGGAGAGCAGTGCTACAACTCCATACCGCCATCACGATCACGCTGCTGTTGCTGCTGGCGGCGCTTCTCGATGCGCTCGCGTGCACGCTGCTGCGCCCCGCCCTTCTTGCCTGAGGTCTGCGACTGCCTGAACAGCGTGTAACGCTCAAGCAACTCTGGGCTGCGATGCAGTTCTTGCACCAGGAACTTCTTATCCAAGTGCTCCAACTGTTGTCCTGACTTCACCGCTTCTTCGATGATGATGGCGGCTTCATCTTCGGTGTCCGTGTGCGCGTTGCGGCGGATCTGATCAGCCTCAACGCGGGCATCCTTGCGCGTTACTGCAGCGTCGCGTGTGGCCTCGTCGCGGATGCTCGTGGCCTCATCTCGTGCTTCACTGCGGATCGTCTCGGCGTCGCGCTCAGCCTGCTTACGGGCCTCGTCGGTCTTGCGAGTGATCGTCTCTGCTTCGCTGCGAGCTGCGGCTGTAATCTCGCCCGCCTTGGCCCGCGCAGTCTCTTCGGCTCGTTCGAGCAGCTCGTCTGCTTGCGCTTCGGCAAGGCCCATGGTCTGCTCAGCTTCTTGCTCGGCCTTCTCGCGTGCTTCTTTGAGCACGCGTTCGGCCACTGCGCGGGCCTGTTCTTCAGCGTTCTCCAGCACACCTTGCGCTGCTTCACGGTCCGCCTTGGCCTGTTCCAGTTCTTTTGCTGCTTGCTCACGGTCACGCTCGATCGCGTCCATGTCGCGCTGCACGGATCGCTTCTTGACTTCCACATCATCCTCACGTTTCGCAAGGTCGCGCTCCCGGTCTTGTTGCTCGGTGTAGCGGTCGAGGTTCAGTGACTCGTCGTGTCGTTCGGAGACTTCTAGCTCTACCGGGTAACCGAGCGCGTGCATGTGCTCCCGGAGTCCGCGTTGCGCGTCGATGAACTTTTGATTACCCGATATCTGCTTGCCCTTCTTCGGGTCGTCTTTGTACCGCACCGTGGGTCTGTGTTGTACGCGATGCCAGGGCGGCAACACAGCGTACCGGGCTTGTCCGGATGAGGGGAGAGGGTGTCCGCCTGAAACTGGATGTGTGGCGTCGATTCGTCGAAGTTCATGTCCCCGCCGGCGACTGCGTCGATACCGCCGGGAATGAAGTTCTCGGCGAGCCAACGCATTGACTCTTCGGGGTACTTCTTTGCTTCTTCGTAGTCGCGGGCGACATAGCGCGGACGTTTCACTTCGCGCCCGTCCACCTCACTGGTGTAGTAGTCGGGGATCTCCTTGCACATCGACTTCGGCAGATACACGACGAACAGCGACGTCTCGAAACTGTTCTTCTGCACGCGCACTCCGTCCATCCGAGGCATCTCAGGCCGCCAAAGGGCCGTACAGCCGTGGCCTCAGGGCAGTCTTATCGAGTCGCGGCGCTGCACATTTGCATCAGCAGCTGCCGCTGGATCTGCTGCGAGCCTGCCGCTCGCGAAACACACGTCGCTGGCGGTGTCCGTTACATGCGCTTGCGCGCATATGACCGCCGCGAGCGTGATACGTCTGCACCGATACTGTGTCTGTAGCACGGGCCGATATGGAGTGTGTTACTCGGACCCGTGTCGTTGACCCCCGCAGCAGCATCAACACCGCCTAGCGGCGGATAGCTCGCTGCGGGATTTGGAACACCCTGCAATGACCGCCTGACGGCGGTGCCAGAGTGCAGGGTGGAGCTGTGCGCACCACGTAAACGATGTCGGTCTTGCCGTTCGGTTCGACGCCGTGGCACGTTCGCAAGCTCACGTTGCACACGGCGTGCGCGATGACGCGGGAAGACGCCGCAAGCGGCGTTTCCACCCGTCATCGGCCCTTACTTTAAGACCGACATACAACGACTGACGCCGTATGTGGTGCGCACAGCGTGGCGACCTGCAGGTTTTGCGTAGGCACCATGTGCGCTTCGCGCATCAACGGGCCGTTTCGGGTAAGGGTCGAAGACCGCATAAAGACCCGAAACACGCAGGTCGCAGCCCCCTTCTGTGTCAAAACCCCTATGAGTTTGTCGTTATAGGGGTAGAAGGGGGAAAAGGGCATAAGGGGGTGCGACGCCTCCGCTGCGCTCCGGCGCTCGGCATAGCCGAGGCACTGCACCGGGTATTACTACTCGCTGGCGCTCGCATAACCCGGTGCCCGGCGCTGGCGCGCCGCCCCTTACAGCCCCAGACTCAGACCTCGCTCGCTCGGTCTGGCTGGTGCTGTCTTGCCCTCCGCTGCGCTCCGGTCAAGATGCCCAATAGTGCAGCTGGCGCTGCACCTTGTGTGATGACCCATGCTTTACATCACGACACTGCTGGCAATCCGATATACCCCGTCGATATATATTCGGATATGCCAGCATCGATGTGTCGTGTTTGGGTCATCACGAAACGCTCCATCACGGCAAGCCTGCCGAGATGGATATTGGCGTTTCTACCGACGCGGCATCATGCGGCGTCCGCCGCATATCACTTGCCGTCGCGGTCACAACTTCAGCAACATGACTGTTGCTGAAATCTGCTCTGTCCGCGCTGCTGTCTTTGCTGCACCCACGGCCACAGCTACCGGCATATCTCGTCGCGCACGACACCATGCCTGCTGCGGCCGCGCATCACAGCAGCACGACATACCGCCAGCCATGTGGCGGATGATCCAGGCGACGGGGCAGACGTGTATATGCCCCGTCGCCGATACCGGCGCAAGCATCGTGACAGTGTCACGTGTAGCGGCGCCGCAGCCACCCGCACACACGCGAAAACCCCGCCCTTGCGAGCGGGGTGTGTGGCGACATCAAACGTGACGGCTGTACGTCGTCACGCCGCGTGGCCGTACACACATGAGGTGATTGCGTGTACGGCTAAAGGGTTAATCGGGTACAACTTCTAGATGCCGCTTCGGCTTACTGCCCTCGGTGCTCTCAGGCGTGTCGCCGTCACCGTTCTCAGGTGTATCGCTGTCCCCTTCGGTGCTGGCGGACTTGTCACCGTCGAGATTCACCTCGAACTCTTCGGCATACTTGCGCAACTGCGCAAGGCGCTCCTTTGTCGCTTTGTGTGCACGGCGCGCCTCGTTCACGGTATCTTTTGCTTGCTGCTCATCGCGCAGCGCTGCTGCGTAATCGTCTCTGAAAGACATGGTTTGTTCTCCTTGGTTGAATGAACTGTTTATTTGGACTCGGGGCACGACGGTGGAGCGCGCGTGTGTAGTAGCACGGCCATCACCCATCAGCCCTCGCACTCAGTTCAAGACCCAGCCTGACTAGCTGAGCTAAGCGGCGGGATCTCGTCGTAGGCGGGTTTGTCCGCATTAGTGCTTCACACCGCCCAGCACCGTGACGAGCTGCTGGCGCTGCTCATCTGTCAGTTGGGGCGCTGCATTCACGACGGCATCGACGAAGCCGTCGAATAGCTGCGGGGCAGGGCGGCGTGCGGCCGCGAGGTAGGCGTCGAGATCGTCTTGGCGAATCCGATAGGCGGTGCCGAAACGGTGGAATGAAAGACGGCCCTCTTTAATAGCTTTTCGCAACGTGGACTCGGAGCCGACGCCGAGATCGGCGAGTTCCTGCAGCGTGTAAAAGCGTGGCGCGACGGCGGTAGTCGTGTCCTTTTCGGACATAGAAAAACGCTCCTGGGCAGATTGATCTGTCCCGGAGCGGGGTGCTTTACCGGCTTGCTATTCAGGCGGCTTGGAGTGCCGTGCTCAACTCGCTAGAACGGTGGTCTGCCGTCCCATCGCTTTACGGGAGCGCTTACTCCCTACCTGACCGCTTTTGTGGTTGGCAATGCCGTTGCCGACCGGTCTATCTCGTCGGAGGAACCGCGCCTATCACGGTCGAGAGGCTGTCTCTTTATGAATTATCCTCGGGGTTATCCCCCGTATGCGGCTGGCTAAACCAAAAACGAATTAAAACGCCACATACGGTCTGGGGGCCATCGTACGGAACTTATGCGTCGCGCACAATAGCCTGCGACCTAATCTTTACGAATCGAACCGAGCACGTTTCTACACGCCACGTGGCACGGCTGGGGTGTTGTGGTGGGGCAGCTGTTGTGTGGCGGCATGGTGACACGCAAGGGGCGCGCCTTTTTGTGACCTGTGACACGTCTATAGTGTGCTCGTTTCGTAGTTTTGACCTCGTTTCGTAATTTGCCGATCAAAATACGAAAAAATTACGAAACGCTCTACCTGCGGTTTCGTAGAACTACGAAAATCGGAAAACCAAATTACGAAACACGCGATAACGCTGTGACCTGCACAGACACGTCACATTTCGGGGATGTTTCGTAATTTTGCGGCATTTCGACCCAAACCTTTTAAGGGAGAGACACAGACACACATTACGGGCACATGTCTACGACATAGACCGTCCTCATTGAGGGCACGCTGCAGGGGTTGTAGCTATGTGACACGGCCGGGATGCTGCGTCACGGTGACACGCAAGGGGCGCGCCTTTTTATGACCTGTGACACGTCTGTAGCGCGCTCGTTTCGTAGTTTTGACCTCGTTTCGTAATTTGCCGATCAAGATACGAAAAAATTACGAAACGCTCTACCTGCGGTTTCGTGATTTCCGCAAACGAAAAGAACAAAACTACGAAACACGCGATAGCGCTGTGACCTGCATAGACACGTCACATTTCGGGGATGTTTCGTAATTTTGCGGTATTTCGACCCAAACCTTTTAAGAGAGAGGCACAGACACGCATTGCAGGCACATGTCTACGACACAGAGCGTCCTCGTTGAGGGCACGCTGCAGGGGTTGCAGCTATGTGACACGGCCGGGATACTGCCACGCTGCAACACGTCCGTGGCGCGCCGTTGTGTGACACGCAACACAGGTGTTGTGTGTTCGTTTCGTAGTTTTGACCTCGTTTCGTAATTCGCCGATCAAAATACGAAAAAATTACGAAACGCTCTACCTGCGGTTTCGTGATTTCCGCAAACGAAAAGAACAAAACTACGAAACACGCGATAACGCTGTGACCTGCATAGACACGTCACATTTCGGCGGTGTTTCGTAATTTTGCGGTATTTCGACCCAAACCTTTTAAGAGAGAGACACAGACACGCATTGCAGGCACATGTCTACGACACAGAGCGTCCTCGTTGAGGGCACGCTGCAGGGGTTGCAGCTATGTGACACGGGACACAATCGCAATCAAGGTGTCTCTTCTTATTTAGATTTTCTTCAAAAAGTGGAAAAATTACGAAACGAAAACCATTTACGCTGCTCAACGTATGTTTTTGTGTTTCGTAGTTTTGTTCTTTTCGTTTACGAGATTACGAAATGACCCGCAAATACCTACCGTGACCTGCGGTGATGTGTTTCGTATTTTTCTGCGTAATTTCACGTCGCCCGAAGCAGACACCCTGCCGTGTGCTTGCTGCAGGGCTGCGGCCGTCCCTCCATGTGGAGCGTCAGTGTCGATGCTGTAACTTAAACGTACATACATTTGTGGCGCTCTCGTTACGTGTCTGTGCATTGCCGAGCTCTTTACTGTTGTGTGTGGGCGCGCAGCCGTAGTGTCCGTGCCACTCCGAGTAGGGCGCGTCGTACCCCAAACCCATGTTCAATTAAATTCCAATCCAGAGAGGTCTTGCACTGTTGCGGTGCGGTTGTCTTCTTTCTCACCGTATTGGACCCTGCGAAATTAATTGGATACGATAGGCCCATGTTGATTTCAGGTTCCGTTTTCATGCGGCCGCTCACCAGCCGCTAAGGCGGTTTTCTCCCTCCCGCAGGTTAGAAACCGCTCCGGTCCTTTAGCCGGGCGGCCATTTGCCATGCCCGGCTCCGTTTCAACTCCACGGAGCACACATGATGTCTACATACGGATACGGCCGTCACGAACATGGCCAAAATTTTCTCACAGACCACAAGATCATCAACTCCATCGTCGATCTTGTAAAACAAACCTCCGGCCCCATCATTGAGATCGGGCCAGGAAGCGGTGCCCTCACTCACCCGATATCCCACTTGGGGAGGGCAATAACGGCAGTTGAGGTAGACGCAAAACTAGCTGCCAAACTCACAAAAAAGACCGCCTCGGCGTCGGTCGAAGTGGTCCATGATGATTTCCTCAACTTCCCGTTACCCGCCACTCCCTGCGTCATTGTGGGAAACATTCCCTTTCACCTCACCACTGCCATTCTTCGAAAGTTGTTGCATGCGCCGGCATGGACTGCCGCTGTACTCCTCATGCAGTGGGAAGTCGCTCGCCGCCGGGCCGGGGTAGGTGCAAGCACGATGATGACAGCTCAGTGGTCCCCATGGTTCACGTTTCACCTTGGTTCCCGAGTACCAAGGTCTGCTTTCCGGCCACAGCCAAACGTTGACGGGGGGATCTTAGTGATCCGCCGGGTGGGTGACCCGAAGATCCCGATAGAGCAACGCAAAGCCTTTCAGGCGATGGTGCACACCGTTTTCACCGCCCGGGGACGCGGGATAGGGGAAATTCTCCGAAGGGCAGGGTTGTTTTCATCACGTTCAGAGACACAATCATGGTTGCGCTCGCGAGGAATCGACCCCGCAACCCTACCTCCCAGATTGCACACCAGCGACTGGATCGATCTCTTCCAGGTGACTGGTTCCTCTTCACCGCGCCATCGGCCCATTTCACAATCGGGAAGTAGTCAACGCCCTCCTCAACGGAAAAATCGAGGCCGGCGGCGGTAATCCCCCCACCACCAAAACCGAAATCCACCAGTAGTAGTGAACGACCCATGTTCGTCTACCGTGAGCCGCGTTATGGCAGTGACGTGTTCTCGTCGGGCACAGTCATAGTTCCCGGCGTTGCCAGCGACAGGGTTCTACACCCAGCAGCGGGACCGATCAAAATCACCCGCACGGGGAACGACCCTGCTGGTGGTTTCGATTTTGATGAAAGCGAGGAGACATAGCCCCTCGCCAACTCCCCGTAGCTGGCGAACAGTAGCTCCTGGCGCTGGCGCTCGTTGGTGAGTTTGCGTGCCACATCGAAAGCCTTATCGACTTCCCGGTCCAAGTTGTTGTGGGCCTTGAGCAGAATTGGGTCCATCGATAACGGGTTGTAGTGCTCCGCGAGTGACCGCTGGGGGTGCCGCTCGCGTGCCCGCAGCACCAACTGTCCAGCGTCGATGATTCGCTGCTGCGCCTTCTCATCTAGTTCACACAGAGCTGGTCCGCAGTTGTAGCTCCCGATGTACTCCGAAAAACGGAAAAAATGAATAGTGGGGATACATCAACCTTCCACTTTCCATTCTTCCGGCTCAGAGTATTGAGGGGTCTGGGACCGGGTCCGTAAACCCTTTATGTTTTTCGCGCACAGCGGTTCTTAGCGACGCACCCTATAGGTTTTCCGCAGAACCTATATGTGTTTCTGTGCACCCCCATATGTTGTCTGTTTCTAGCGGTATTTCGTTGTACTTTGCGCATCGAATAGTTATTTATCGACGACACTCCGTCGAGTTCAAGTTCAACGTCTAAGTAGTGGTCCGCTTGAGCGCATGCACCAGATCGATGGGGCGGCAGACCCGACGAGTGCGGGGCCAGAACGGCCGACTAAACCGGAGGATCCTTTACCGCGGAGTCCTCTGACCCAGGCCGTTTCCCTGACGCCGGGGTCATGCCGGTTTCGCGAGGGGGGTTACTCAGCGGCAATTTTGAGCTATCCCTCTCCGAAACGCAACTCCGCCTCACTACCCGAGGGTGCTCGGGCCTCCCGACACTCTTCTAGCGTCGATGCCCCGTGCCGAGGATGACGGCGGCGAGAATCGCGGGCGACGGTGAAGATCGAGGCGATGGTGATCTGGGGCTTCGTGGCCCCGGTGCGGCGTCCTTATTCGGCGTTGGCTAGTGCGGCGATCGGGGGGATGGAGGCTGCGCGCCGGGCGGGTACAGCTGAGGCAAGGAGTCCGGCCGGGATGCTGGCGACGAGGACGCCCAGCACAGCCAGCCAGGGTAAGGCGGGAACGACTTCTATCTGTTCCCCGGACACGAAAGAACTCACCCCGCCGATGCCGAACGCGATGCCGAACGCGACGCCGAGGACCGTCGCGGTGCACGTGGTGAGTAAGGCCTCGGCGCGGATCATGCGTTGCACCTGAGCCCGTCGCGAACCGAGCGCCCGAAGCAGCCCAATCTCGCGGGTTCGCTCCAAAACCGAGAGCGACAGGGTGTTGGCCATGCTGACGAGGACGATGAGGATGACGGCCCCCAGTAGCGCGGTGGTGCCCACGCTCACCTGGCGCAGCTTCTCGTCGATCTCGGCTCGCATGACCAGCGGGCTGTCTATCCGGACGTCCGGGCCGGCGAGGCGAGTGATCGCGTCGACGGCCTCCTGCGGGTCGGCATCGGAAACGAGGCGGACCCACAGGCCGGGGGAGCTTTCGTTCTGGATGCGGGCGAGGTCATCGGGCGTAACGATGCCCATGCCGGGCGCGTTTGGGACGATGACCGCGGTTAGATCGAGGCTTTTTTTCTGCCGCATCAGGTGGACGACGTCGCCGTTCTCGGCGCCCGCCGCGCTGGGCAGTTGGATGGTCCCTGGACGCGGTTTGGGCACACCGTTCGGATTTCGCATCACAGCGGGTAGCTGCGAGGTCCAGCCGACGATGCTGAGTTGCTGGGTTCGCCCACCCATGGTTGCGTCCAGCGTGGCCCCGTCGACGGTAGCGATGGCCGCCACTTGAGGCATGGCGTCGATCTGGGGTGTCAGGGTCGGACCGGATAACTCGACGATTATGTCGGTAGGCGTGTTCTGGTCAAGGGAGCGTCCCAGCGATGCCGACGCGGTGGCTGAGCCGACCAGGACGCTGGTGATGAGCATCATTCCTAACCAGACAGCCAGCGACACGGCACCCGTGCGTCGGGGATTGCTGCACAGGGTGGCAGCGGCGTCCCTGGCACTGGAGCCACCGAGGCGAGCCAACGTGGCGGCGCCGGCGGGGAAGATCACCGGTGCGGCGATGATCACCCCGACGGCGCTGATGACCCCGCCCAAGAAGGCCAAGGGTGCCAGTGACGCGAAGGCACTAACCGCCACGACAGTGAGTCCACCCAGTGCCATGGACACGCCAGCGATTCCACGGGTTCGGCCCGTGCGCGGTGCGGGGGACGGAGCAGGATCGCGTAGCGCCTCGATGGGTGCGACGCGGGTGGCCCTTCTGGCCGGAGGAACAGCCGCCAGAACGCAGGCCAGCACTCCCGTGACCAGTCCGAGCCCGATGGCAGCAGATGAGAATACGAAATGCATCGCCACGCCCACCGGAAGGGCCCCGATGATGAGGGCAGCCAGTAGGTGGCCGAGGATGAGCCCGGCCAGTGCACCCGCCACTCCCGTCACCAGGGCTTCGCGCATCAGTGATCGGAAGACCTGCTTGCGTGTTGCACCGAGACAGCGCAGTAGGGCCAGCTGGCGGGTTCGCTGGGTGGCCTTGATCGAGTACGTGTTCATGATGGCCACGAGCGCGGCCAGCAAGACGACGGCGGCCAGGACCCGGGCGGCAGTCCTTACGGTACGGGCGCCCACGGCGTAGTCGGACATGTGCCCCTCGACGTAGGCGGCACCCGGCTCTACCTGGACCTGACCCAAACTGTCGAGCTTCGCCTGTGCGGCGTCGGGATCTGACGTCGAGACGTGTAGTCGCGTGTACCCTTCCCTTGCACTCCACGACTGAACGCCGGCGGCGGTGCCGAACAACGTCGGCAGGGACTGTTCCTCGACGGCACCCGGTTCGGTGGTGGCGATGCCGACCACGTGCACGGTGTGCGATTCACCCGCCACGTCCTGCAGCTGTAGTTCCCCGCCGACCGGTGCGTTGAGCGGCTTCGAAGGCAGGGCGACGAAGAGGACCTCGTCCGCTGTCTGCGGTGCGCGCCCCTCCGTGATGGTGACACGGGCGGCGGGACCGAGGGTCTGGACGCCGACGGCATTTCCGCCCGCAGAGGAGACGAAAAGAATCTCGGCCAGCTGCCGGTCCACGGCATCGACACCGGGGGTGGCAGCCACTTGATCAGCGTCGGCGGGAGAAATGAGCGGGGAGCCATGGGCGGGTGTCACCACGAGGGACGCGCCGCCGGTAGCGGTGCGAACAGCCTCCTGCATACCGTTCGCGATTGCGGCGTTGGACAGGCCGATGAGGCAGACCAGCGCTGTGCTGATGAGAGTGGCCAACAAGACGGAGATCGAGGGCTTGGGACGAGGCATGTCAGGCGGCCATCCTGTCGTCGCTGATACGGCCGTCGGTTAGCTCTACGATGCGGTGGGCCCAGGCGCTGGCGGCCGGATCGTGGGTGACCATGACGACGGTCTGGCTCAGTTCCTCAGTACTGCGACGCAGGAATGACATGATCGTGTGGCTGGTGGCTTGATCCAGAGCGCCGGTGGGCTCGTCAGCGAAGATGACGCGGGGGCGCGTGATGAGGGCACGGGCGATGGCGACTCGCTGCTGCTGGCCACCGGACATCTCCGACGGCAGGTGGCCTAAACGCTCCTCGATGTCGAGCATTCGCACGACGCTTGCGAACCAGTCCTCGTCGACCGTTTTCTTCGCCAGACGCAGCGGCAGGCGGATGTTGTCGGCCGCGGTCATGTTCGGCAGAAGGTTGAACGATTGGAACACGAAGCTGATCTGATCGCGACGCACAAGGGTGAGGGCATCGTCGTCCAGGGCCGTGATCTCGGAGTCCCCGATGATTACCTGGCCACCGTCTGGACGATCCAGGCCGGCCGCACAGTGCATGAGTGTCGACTTGCCGGACCCCGACGGACCCATGATGGCGGTGAGCTGATTGGCGGCGATATCGAGGCTGACGTGGTCGACGGCGCGGACGGAGGAATCGCCGGAGCCGTAAGTGCGGACGAGGTCGACGACGCGCAGGGCAGGGTTCAACGTCATGTTTTCGACGCTAGGTCGCCGTCGCGCTGCGCCCATCGTGCCGTGGTATCCGATCCCGCTCCTACCCCGGTAGGATGCGGCGGCTGGAGCCCATTGGCGAGAATGGTGGAATGGAGCGAGTGCATCCGGTTATTTCGCGTCACCCGTTAGTGGCGGGTTGCGTCCTGTCGTTGCTTCTACTTCCTCTGGCCGTGGCCAGTCTGGAGACGAAGAACGAGACCACCGTGGACTGGCCCTACGTGCTGTGGGGGCTGGTGTTCGCCGCACCCTTCGTGTTCGTCGTCCGTCGCCCAGAGTGGACCTTAGGGCTGTTGGCAGTGCCGTTGGTTGCCCAGATAGTGGTCCTGGAAGAGGCAGTGACCGTGGATCTAGTGGTGCTGGTGGCCGTTGCCTTCCTCACTGCACTACGGCCGTGGCGGCAGGCGCGTTGGTGGGTGCTGGGGGCCTCGTCGTCCTCCTCGCCCTGGTCGTCGACTGGACGATCGAACTTGTCCGCTTCGACCTCAGCCAGCTTCTCTCCATCCTCGTCCTCTTCCTCGTCGTCGGTGGGCTCGTCCTCATGGCCGTGCTCTCCGGCAGGTTCGTGCAGGCGCAGCGGGATCGAGTCGCGGCCCTGCAGGAGACGACGGCCGCGCTGGTACGGGGACAGCAGCTCGCCGTCGAATTGGCGACCGAGCACGAGCGGGCCAGAATCGCCACGGACATGCACGATATCGTCGCCCACTCTCTGGCCGTGATCGTCGTGCAGACCGATGCGGCGGAACTGTTGCTTCGGCAACCTGATCCGGGAGCGACGCAGCTGAAGACGGCTCGTGAAGCAGTGGTCACCGCACACCAGGTCTCCGTGGAGGCATTGCGCGACACCCGGCAATTGGTGGGTGTACTGGGCGCCGAAGGGTCTGATCGTTCGCCCCAGCCCACCCTGGCCGGTTTGCCCGAATTCGTGGCCCGGCTCGATCCCCTCCATGATCGGTTCGACGTCGAGTCCACCGTCGACCTGAGCAAGGTTCCCGTGTCGCCACTGGCGCAGATGGCGTGCTGCCTGATTGTTCAGGAGGCGCTCACCAACGTTGTACGTCATGCAGATCCCAATGCCCATGCCACCGTGTCGCTGTGTACTCGGGGAGAGGAGCTGCAGGTGACGGTGACCGACTACGGCCCAACGCGTGAGCACCCGTCGGGCGAGGGTCATGGCCTGGCCAACATGGCGCAACGTGCGGCTAGTGTCGGCGGAACGTTCTCCGCGGGCCCATTTTCGGGCGGTGGGTTTCGCGTCCTGGCCACCGTGCCCCTGATGAAGCAGGCACGTCGTGACTGAGCGGCCCGGGATCCGTGTGCTCCTCGTCGACGACCAGGAACTCGTGCGCACAGGCCTGCGGCTGGTGCTTAACACGACTCCGGATATCCGAGTGGTAGGCGAGGCCGGGAATGGGCGCGAGGCCCTCGAGAAGTTGAAGGACGGACTGGCAGTCGACGTCGTCTGCATGGACGTGCGCATGCCCGAGATGGATGGCATCGCCTCCACGGAAGCGATTGTTGCTGCGGGACTGCCTGCCAAAGTGCTCGTCCTCACCACGTTCGACCTCGACGAGTACGTCTACGATGCCTTGGCCGTCGGTGCGTCCGGATTCCTGCTGAAGGATTGCGGTTCGGCGGAGCTGATGGCGGGGATCAGGACGATCGCCGCGGGAGAATCCGTCCTCGCCCCGACGGCGACGACGCGGCTCATCCGCCGGTTCCGTCCGCAGCTGCAGGAGCAGGAGCTCTCGCCGCGGCGGGAGGACGTGCTGGAGTTGTTGTCGCCCCGGGAGCTCGAGGTCCTGAAGGCTGTCGGCAGGGGCATGAAAAACCAGGAGATTGCCAGCACCCTCTACATGGCCGAGACCACCGTCAAGACTCATGTCGGGCACCTGCTGATGAAGCTGGACGCGCGGGACCGTGTGCAACTGGTGATTCTGGCACACGAGATCGGGGTGGTAGGCGAGTGAGAGTGATCTGTACTCTCACCGGTAAGCGGTTGCGCCGCCGAACGGCGTCGGGTCGCCGGCGCACCGGGGTCAGCCAGACGGAAAGCGACCATGGCACGCGGGTCGAGTTCAAGTTCAACGTCTAGGACCCACGCGTCCGGGGACTCACACGTCCCAGCTGAAGCCGGTGGCCGAGAGGTCACCGGCTTCAGTCGTCTTTGGGGTGGTGGTCGGGGCTTGTCCGTCGGCATGACGAAGCGCGTTATTGACGCGGAGCGTTATGTGTCGTAGGTTTGCGACATGATCAGGTCGTTTCGGGACAAAGCCTCCGAGGCGATCTGGCGTGGGTGCTACGTGAAAGGGCTTGACCGGCAGCTGCAACGCACGGTGCTGAGAAAGCTCGAGATGATGGATGGCGCCGCAGTCCTGGTTGATCTCCGCGTTCCTCCAGGAAACCGTCTGGAACAGCTGTCCGGAGACAGGTCCGGTCAGTACAGCATCCGGGTCCGGTCAGTACAGCATCCGGGTCAACAGGCAGTGGCGTATCTGCTTCAACTGGACCACTGGAGGCGTGGAAGATGTCGAACTCACCGACTATCACTAAGGAGCGGATCGAGCCCGTCCACCCGGGTGAGATTCTGATGGAAGATTTCATCGACGGCTTCGGGATCACCCAGCACCGGCTGGCCGTCGACATCGGGGTGCCGCCGCGCCGGATCAACGAGATCGTCCACGGCAAGAGGGGTATCACGGCGGACACCGCGGTCCGCCTGGCCCGTTACTTCGGGACGACGGCCGACTTCTGGATGAATCTGCAGTCGAGCTACGAGCTGCGGATGTGTCTGCGCGAACTGGGCGACGACGTGGAGAACATCACGCCCCTCGGTGCCGCGTAGGCACCTGGCGTCACCGAGTCGCTCACACGTCCCAGCTGAAGCCGGTGGCCGAGAGGTCACCGGCTTGCGTCGTCTCTGAGGCGGCGAAGAAGCAGCCCACACCCAGGTCACCGCCCCAGTTCACGATCCTGCCGCGGCCGGCCGAGCGCACCGTGAGCAGCGCGGCCTGGTGCGTGCTCTCGCGCGGGTCGGCCTGCACGAAGTCGGGGAAGCCGCCCAGCGTCAGCTGACCGGTCGGCGCCAGCGCTACGGCGGCCAGGTCATAGGCCTCCCACTCGTCGGCGGCGCCTGCGGCCTGGTCCAGGCCGCGCTCGCGGGCGAGATCGGTCAGCGCGGCGACGAGCTCGTCGGGCAGCAGTTCGTTTCCCTCGCCGCCGAACTCCACCGAACCCAGCCTCGGCAGTGTGAGCACCGGCACGCCCCGCAGGCCGTAGGGGAGTGCGGGCTCGAACAGCGGGCTGAACTCCGGCGGCGGGAACGCCGCGTCGGGGGCGGGGATCCGGGAACCGGCGAAGATCTCCTTGGGATCTCCACGCCCCGCCCCGCCAACCGGCACGTCCGGCAGGAACCGCACGAGGTGACCGTCCTCGGCGAAGAGGTCGTAGTTGGCGTCGTCGACGAGGAAGAACTGCGCGAGCCCGCGCGCGGGAAAGCCGGGCAGCGTCGGCAGTTCGCCGAAGTTGATCTGTGCGAGGAAGGTCAGCGCGCGGCCGCGCGCGTCGACCGGCCAGGGGTGCGCGGCGTCGATGTACGGGTGCCCGCCCAGCTGGCTGAGTCCGGGCGCGGCGGGCGCGGCGGCGGGAAGCAGCGCCAGTGCCGGGCGCGCCAGGTCGGGGAAGCGGCGGGCAAAAGTTTCGGGCAGCGGGCGGGCCATGGCGCTACTCCGCCACCGGCCGGGGCAGCTGCTTCCAGCTGAGCCCCAGGTCGGTGCCCTCGCCGAGGTGCGCGTAGGCCTGCTCGGTGGCGTCCTGGATGCCGTCGGCGACGTCCTCGCCGCCCGAGGTCAGGTCCACCACCACGCGGCCGGGCACGCCCTCGCCCGCCTTCCGCTCGTCGACGACGCGGGCGACCCAGCCGCCGCAGACGAAGGCGTCCCCGGAGGGGGTGAGCGTGGCCAGCCAGGCCTTCACCGCGGGCGCGGCGGCGTCGCGGCGGCCGTCGGTGACGGTCATGCGCACCGTCGCGGGCGTGCCGTCGTTGTGCGGCGGGTTGGTCCACAGCCAGTCGTAGTCGACCTCGTAGCGGCGGGATTCGGGGGTGCGTGTCTGATCCATGGCACAGATCCTAGGCCGCGATCGGCCCCGCGAAAGCCCCGCGCGCGCAACGGCCGGACACATAAAGTGAGGGAGACAAACCTACCGGGTCCGAACCGACAGGAGCACCCCCATGACCCAGGCCACGGCCGTGCGACCCACGGCGACCCACTCCGCACTCGTCACCGGCGCGGCCTCCGGCATCGGCCGCGAACTCGCGCTCAGCCTCGCCCGCGACGGCGTGGCGCTGATGCTTTCCGACGTCGCGCCCGACGGCCTGGAGCGCACCGTCGCCGACGCGCGCCTGGCCGGCGCCGAGATCCTCGACGCCACCGCCCTCGACGTCACCGACCGGGTCGCCGTCGAAAAGTGGGCGCAGCGTGTCACCGCCGAACACGGCGTGCCCGACGAGGTCCACCACGTCGCCGGCATCGCGATCTGGGGAGATACGCGCACCATGCCGCCGGAGAAGTGGCGGAAGGTCATCGAGGTCAACCTCATGGGCACCGTCCACGTCGTGCAGGCCCTCGTACTGCGCATCACCGCCGCGCCGCAGCGCGCGCACGCACGTCGCGGCAGGCGCGGGCGTCGGAAATTGGTGCTCATGTCCAGTGCCGCCGGCTTCATCGGCCTGCCCTGGCACGCGGCCTACTCCGCCTCCAAGGGCGGGGTGCTCGCCATGGCCGAGGTGCTGCGCTTCGACCTGCGGCCGTTCGGAGTGGACGTGCACGTCGTCGCGCCGGGCGCGGTGGACACCCCGCTGGTGCGCACCATCGACATCCACGGCGTGGACCGGGACAACCCGCGCGTGGCGCGTGCCACCGCGCTCTTCCAGGGCCACGCGGTCAGCCCCGCGAAGGCCGCGGCGAAGATCCGCCGCGGGGTCGCGCGCGGGAGGTTCCTCGTGACCACCAGCGGCGACATCGCCTTCGGGCACTGGGCGCAGGTGAACCTGCCGTGGGGCTATAAGGCGGTGATGCGCGCGCTCAACTACGGCTTCCGCTGGGCCTCGCGCGGCGGGTCGACGGGTACCCCCAGCACGTCGAGCGCGGTGGCCAGCCCGTCGTAGTTGGTCACCAGCATAACGAAGGCGACCTGGTCGCGCTCGGAGAGCTCGCCGCGCAGCCGCGCCCAGGTCCCGGGGGAGAGGCTGCGGGTGTCGACGAGCTCGTCGGCGGCGTCGAGGAGCACCAGGCGGCGGCCGGTGAAGCCGTGTTCCGGGGAGGTGACCGCCTCGATCTCGGCGTCGGTCAGCCCCGCGCGCCGGGCGAGCCCGCGGTGCTGGTCCTCCTCGTAGGCGCTGTCGCGCTTGTGGGCCACGCGCAGGATGATCAGCTCGGTCTCGCGGCGGGAGAGGTAGCCGAAGGGCATCATCATCATCGCGCCGTAGACGAGCCAGGCGCGGAAGAGGCGGCGGGCGCGGCCGAGGGTGGCGAAGACGCCGAGGCGGGTGCGGCCGGTCACGCGGGCGCCGATCGCGGCGATGGCGGCGTTGACTACGCCGAGCTCGCGGTTCGTCGCCGGGCCGGGGCCGCCGGCGGGCGGGGAGTGGGGCGTGTGTTCATCCATGAAACAACCCTAAAGGGGCGCGGACCTCGCGCGCCGGGTTTCGGGCGTTGAGCCGGGGCGGTCCGCGCAGGCCGAGGGGGCCGGGCCGGGGAGCGTTCCCCGAGATCGTCCCGGGGGTCGGGCAGGGGCAGTAATCTTTTTGGCATGAGAAGAGCACCGCACCTCAACCACCGAGCCCGAACAATCCTGTGCACCGTGGCCTGTGCCGCGGTGCTGCCCCTGACCGCCTGCTCGGGAGGCGACGACGCGGCCGACGCCGCGGCGCCCTCGCTCTCCGCCGTCGAGGAGACCTCCTCGGTCGCGACGACGACCTCGACGAAGAAGGAGGCGAAGCCGACCCGCGGCGACAAGGAGTCCGAGACCCCGCAGACCGAGGCGACCTCGGAGCCCGACCCGAACGACGGGGACGATGCGGACGCCGCCTGCGGCGAGATGAGCGCCGAGGAGGCCATGTACGCCGGCCTCGAGGAGGTCGGTCCGCCGCCGTTCGACGGTCGCGACCACTGGTCCACGGAGTACGCGGACCCCACCGAGGGCTACGACCCGTGCGCGGACCTGTCCTGGATCTCGCTGCTGCCCGACATGCCCACCGGGTCAACGCCGGCGGTGGTCATGCTCTACCACAAGGGTGAGTACGTCGGCACGACGACGGCGGAGCCCCGGTGGACCGGCCGAATCGAGCGCGACTCGGACTCGCAGATCACCGTCGAGTACATCTACGCCAAGGACGGCGAGCCATTGGGTCTGGCCTCCGGGCGCACCTACGCGACCTTCACCTGGAACGGTGACAAGGTCGTCATGGAAGGGGAGCTGCCGTCATGACCTCCACGAACATCGTGTCCGAGAACATCGTGTCGCACCGCCGCACCCGCCAGGCCCGCGCCGCCCTGTGCGCCGCCGCGCTGGCCGTGGTGCTGCCCCTGACCGCCTGCGCCGACGACTCCGAGGGCGGCGACGGCGACGCGCCCGTGCTCACCATCGCCGAGGAGACCTCCGCGGCCCCGCTGTCGGAGACCTCCGGGACGCAACAGACACAGCAGCCGCAGCCGACCACCGGCGCCGAGCGCGCCGAGGCGGACCGGCCCTCCGCCGACCGGGACTCCGGTTGCGGGGACGTCTCGGCCGAGGAGGCCATGCACGCCGGCGTCGCACAGGCCCCCGCGCCGCCGTTCGACGGCGTCGGGTGGGACACCGGCTACGCGGACCCGACCCTGGGCTTCGACCCGTGCGCGGACCTGTCCTGGATCTCCGTGCCGATCGAGGGCGGCACCGGCTCCTCGCCGACGCTGGTCATGCTCTACCACCGCGGCGAGTATCTCGGTACGACGACCTCGAAGGCCTACTGGATCGGCCAGATCCAGCGCGACTCGGACTCACAGATCACCGTCGAGTACATCTACCCCAAGGACGGTGAGGGCACCGCCAACGCCTCCGGACGCACCTACGCCTCCTTCACCTGGAACGGCGAGAAGGTCGTCATGACGGGCGAGGTTCCCGAGTACTAGACGCACCGGCCGGGCGGGGGCGAATGCCCCCGGGCGCACCTACGCGACGTTCACCTGGAACGGCTCCGTGACGGTCATGACCGGCGAGGTGCCGCCGGCGTGGCGCGGAGGATAACCTGGGACAGGTGAGTTTCGCCGAGTACTTCGCATCCGCCGCCCCGCGCGGCTTCGCCCTGCCCGAGGAGCTGCACCGGGCCCTCGACTTCCTGGAGTCCGCCGGTCACGGCGAGGCCTTCGACGGCGAGGACGGGCCCGAGGGCTTCCTCTCGGTGAGCGCCGACCCCGTCTCGGGCTCCGTCTTCTACATCGACTTCGACCTGACCGGCTACCTTGACACCGACAGGCCGGGCGCCGAGCGCCTGGTGCCCGTCGTCGACCCGGACGGCGGCGGCTCGCGCATCATGGCCTGGGCCGGCACGGACGGCACCGCCCCCTACCGCTACCTCTTCCTCGGCGCGGAGGGCGAGGGCCCCTTCCTCGTCGCCGAGAACACCGTCGACCTGCTGCGCCTGCTCGCCGTGGGCTACGCCTGGATCGGCGAGGACACCCTGGGGCGCACCCCGGCCGAGGCGGGCGCGGATGACGTCGCCGGCCACGCCGAGTTCCGCGACTGGGTGACCAAGGCCTTCGGCGTGGACGTCCCCGCCTCCTGGCCGGCCGCCGAGATCGACCGCGAGGCCGCCGATTGGCTGGTGGACATGCGCGGCGACTCCGACGAGGGCCTCTACCTCGACGGCATCGTGCCCGAGCCGCACGAGGACGACGACTCCGGGGAGGAGTGAGCGCGGCACCGCGCAGATTGACGACGCCGCGTGCGTGGTGCGCGGGGTGCGCGGGGTGCGCGGGCGCGCCCTGGCGGGAACCTGGGAATAGTGACCCGCGACACGAAAAAGTGCTCGGATAGGGAAACAAAACACTAATCTGCGGCGCATGAAATCAACTCTGCTGCCGTACTACGTGACCCAGCGAGACAAGGCCGCCCCGGTCACCGCACCCGTCCCGGCCGACCCGGACCTGCCGCGCACCTGCGTCATCGGCGCAGGCTCGGCGGGCCTGGCCTGCGCGAAGAACCTCTACCTGGCCGGGGTCCCCTTCGACTGCTTCGAGAAGGGCAGCCGGATCGGGGGGCAACTGGCTGATCGACAACCCCAACGGGGTCTCGGTCTGCTACGACCACCTCGAGATCAACACCTCGGTGCGCCGCATGGCCTTCTCCGACTTCCCCATGCCGGCCGACTACCCGCCGTACGCCCGCCACGACCAGGTCGCGGCCTACTTCGACGATTACGCCGAGCACTTCGGCCTGCTGCCGCTGATCACCTTCGACACCGAGGTCACCGCCGTCGAACCGGTCGCCCCCGTCGACCAGGGCGGTGACGCGGCGGGGCAGATGCGCGGCGCCGGCCGGTGGCGGGTGACCACCCGCGGGCCCGGGGGCGAGGTCACCCGCGACTACGACGCGGTGATCGTCTGCAACGGCCACCACTGGGACCCGAGGCTGCCGGACCCCGCCTACCCCGGCCAGGACGAGTTCGCCGGCGAGCAGATCCACGCCCACTCCTACCGCGACGCCTCACAGCTGGCCGGCCGCGACGTGGTCGTCGTCGGTGCCGGCAACGCCGCGCTCGACATCTCCTCGGCGGCCGCGCGCACCGCGAACAGCGCGACGATCTCGCAGCGCCGCGGCCAGTGGGTGATCCCGAAGTACACCGCCGGCATCGCCTCCGACCTCATCGCGGTGCCCGGCTGGGCGCCCTGGCTGCTCAACCGCATCCGCCTTCGGGTCTCCTCGTGGACCGTGCGCGGCCTGGACAAGTGGGGGCTGCCGCGCCCGGCGCACGCGCCCTCGCAGTCGCACCCGGTGCAGTCCGAGGAGATCTGCGCCGCCCTGGACTCCGGGAAGCTGACGCCCACGGGCGCGATCGAGCGCTTCGACGCCGAGCACGTCCACTTCAAGGACGGCACCAGCGTGCACGCGGACCTTGTCGTCTGGGCGACGGGTTACAAGACCACCTTCCCGTTTTTGGACGAGTCGCTGGTCAGCGCCCGCGACAACGACCTGCCGCTGTGGAAGCGCGCCGTGCGCCCCGACCTGCCGGGCCTCTACTTCGTCGGGCTGCTCCAGCCCATCGGCGCGGTGATGCCGCTGGCCGAGGCCCTGGCCGGGTGGATCACCGAGATCCTCGCCGGCGACTACGCCTTCCCGGCCCGCGCGGAGATCGGGGCCTCCATGCGCCGCGACCACGAGCGCAACAAGTCGCGCTTCTACGACTCGGCGCGCCACACCATGGAGGTCGACTTCGACTCCTTCCTCTTCGACCTGGCCCGCGAGCGCCGCCGCGGACGCCGCCGGCGCCGACGCGCCGAGGCCGGCGTGGTGACCGGCGGCGCGGGATCCGGCACGCGGGGAAGCGGCAGCCGAGGCGGTGCCGCCGCCGGCGCCTCGTCGCCGCTGGGCGGGCCCGATGACCGCGGCCGAGGGCACGGCCGTGGTCACCGGCGCCGGCGGGGGACTGGGAAGGCTGATCGCCAAGAGGCTGGCCGACCAGGGCTACGCCGTGTGCGTCACCGACCTCGACGCCGGGGCCGCCGCGGGCGTGGCCGCCGAGATCAACGCCTCGAATCCCGGGAAAGAGGCCACCTCCGCCGGACTCGACGTGCGCGACGCGGCCGCCTGCAGAGAGATCGCCCGCGCCCAGGAGAACCTGAGCCTGTGGGTCAACAACGCCGGGGTGCTGACCACCGCGCCGGTCTGGGCCCAGGACGACAAGACCCGGGCGCTGCAGCTCGAGGTCAACGCCGCCGGAACGATCAACGGCACGCTGGCCGCCCTGGAGGTCTTCGGCGTCGGCGGCCCCGAGGACAGCCCCGACGGCGACGCCGGCGGGCAGCGCACCCACGGCACCGGTCCCACCCGCGGCGGCGGGGCCGCGCGCGGCCACGTGCTCAACGTCGCCTCGCTGGCCGCCCTCGCCCCGGTCTCCGGCGAGGGGATCTACGCCGCGAGCAAGCACGCCGTCCTCGGCTTCAGCCTCTCGACGGCCATCGACCTGCGCCGCGCCGGGCACAGGAAGGTGCGCGTGTCCACCGTCTGCCCGGACGGGATGTGGACGCCGATGCTCTACGAGAAGCTCGACGACCCTGAGGCGGCCATGTCCTTTTCCGGGGTGCTGCTCCAGCCCGGCGAGGTCGCCGACGTCGTCGCCGAGGTCGCCCGGCGCCCGAAGCTGGTGCGCGTCGTGCCGCGCTGGCGCGGGCTGCAGTGCCGCCTCTACGCCGCCGCGCCGTCGGTGGCGGTGCGCGGGGCGAGGATCGTCGAGTGGGTCGCCCGGGCCGGGCAGCGCCGCGCGGCGAAGCGCCTGCGCGCCTGAGACGGCCCAGGCGCCGGGGAAACCACAAAAACGGCGACACCCGCCGACCCGCGGGATGCGGGGCGACGGGTGCGGGCGCGGCGTCGGAAATCGACGCGGGGAAAGGGCTACTTCTCCGGGAACCAGCCGGTGACGGCCGGCTCAGTGTTCTCGTAGATGTGCTTGGCCTCGCGGTACTCCTCCAGGCCGGTCGGGCCCAGCTCGCGGCCGTTGCCGGAGCGGCCGAAGCCGCCCCACTCGGCCTGCGGCAGGTACGGGTGGTAGTCGTTGATCCACACCGTGCCGTGACGCAGCGCGCGCGAGACGCGGTTGGCCGTGCCGGAGTTGGAGGTCCACACGCCGCTGGCCAGGCCGTAACGGGTGTCGTTGGCGATCTTGATGGCCTCGGCCTCGTCGTGGAAGGTCTCCACGGTGATCACCGGGCCGAAGCCCTCCTCCTGGACGGCCGGGTTGTCGTGGGTGCACTGGTCGAGCACGGTCGGCGCGTAGAAGCAGCCCTTCTCGTGTTCGGGGCCGCCCCAGTTGCCGCCCACGCGCAGGCGGGCGCCGGCCTCGACGCCGCGCTTGACGTAGTCGGTGACCTTGTCGCGGTGCGCCTCGGAGATCAGCGGGCCGGTCTCGGCCTTCTTATCGAAGGGCCCGCCCATGACGATCTTGCCGGCGCGCTCGACGAGCTTGTCCACGAACTCCTCGGCGATGGTGTCCTGGACGACCAGGCGGGTGCCCGCCGAGCAGACCAGGCCGGAGTCCATGAAGCCCGCGTTCAGGGCGTTGTCCAGGGCGGCGTCCAGGTCGGCGTCGGCGAAGACGACGTTCGGGTTCTTGCCGCCGAGCTCCAGGGCGACCTTCTTGACGGTCGGGGCGGCGGCGGCCGCGATGGCCTTGCCGGTCTCCAGGCCGCCGGTGAAGGAGACCATGTCGATGTCGTCGTGCTCCGAGAGCGGGGCGCCGACGGTGCCGCCGTCGCCGAGGACCAGGTTGGCCACGCCGGCCGGCAGCCCCAGCTTGTCCAGGATGTCCATCAGCAGGATGGCGGTGTGCGGGGTCAGCTCCGCGGGCTTGAGCACGAAGGAGCAGCCTGCGGCGATCGCCGGGGCGACCTTCCAGGCGACCTGCAGCAGCGGGAAGTTCCAGGGGGTGATCATGCCGACCACGCCGACCGGCTCGTAGACGATGCGCGAGATGACCGTGTCGTCACCCGCGTCGACCAGGCGACCGGGGTGCTGGTCGGCGATCTTGCCGAAGAAGGCGAAGCAGGAGGCGATGTCGTCCATGTCGCCCTCGGCCTCGACCAGGCGCTTTCCGGTGTCGAGGGCCTCGGCGCGGGCGAACTCGTCCTTGCGCTCCTTGAGCTGCTCGGAGACGGCGAGCAGGAGGTCACCACGCTCGGCGGCGGTCTTCGAGGACCACACGCCCTCGTCGAAGGCGCGGCGGGCGGCGGCGATGGCGTCCTCGACGTCCGTCGCGGTCGCCTCGGAGACGACCCCCACCTCGGACCCGTCGGCCGGGCACGTGACGGTGCGCGTGCCGCCGTCGGAGGCGGCGCGCCAGGCGCCGTCGATATAGAGCGTGGCGGGGGAGTTGTCCGATTCGGTCAAGAAGATCATTCCCTTTCTCTTGGTTCGTTGAGATCCGGTCGCCGCGTGCGTCGGGTGCTTGCCGACGCGCGCGGCGTGGGTGCGTGGGCGGCGTCGTGCGCCCCGCGCCTCGTTCCCAGTGTCCGCCTTCCGCGGCCCGCGCGCCACCCCCGGGGCGCGGGGCCCCGACGTTAGCACCCGGAAAAGGGGACGTGCGCCGCGGGCGAGGGACGCTGTGACGTCGGGCACCGGGGCGTCGTCAATCGTCCTATTTGCCGGCGTCCTCGTTGTCGCCGGCGACGACCTCCTCGGGGTCGGTGTCGTCGGGCAGGTTGTCGGCGTCGTCCCACTCGCTCGGCGGGGCGGAGTAGACCGCCTTGGTCGGCGTGCCGCGGTCGCCGGTCATGGTCATGAACGTCAGGTGGGCGTCGTAGAGGTCGAGCACGTCCGAGATGACCTGCTCGTGGGTGTAGCCGAGGATGTCGTGGCCCTGCGAGCCGGTGCCCGTGAAGACCTCGACCTGGAAGTAGACGTCCGAGGCCGTGCGCAGGTTGTGCGCGAAGTCCGGCACCGGGTAGGCGACCGGGTAGGCCTCGTACTTGAACTCGTCCTGGTCCTCGAACTTGACCACCAGGTCGACGTAGGGCAGCGGGTAGTCCGGGTGCTCGCCGCAAGTGCAGGTGACGTCGGCACCCAGGCGCTTCATCTCGGCGGCGATCTCGCGGATGGCCGGCTCGGCGGTCTTGTCCAGGAACTCGCGGGTGTCCTTCAGCCCCGGGTAGGACATGCGGCGGGCGAGGCGGCGGCGCCAGGAGGTCTTCTCGCCCGGGCCGGTGGCACGGATGCGGCCGCTGAGCAGGCTCGGCAGCGCCGCACGGCGGGAGTCCAGGGAGTTGCGCTCGGAGCGCAGCACACGGAAGAGGCTGTACATGACCAGGTACATCACCACCGAGAACGGCAGGCCCATCAGGACCGTGGCCGCCTGCAGGGTGTAGACGCCGTTGATGAACAGCATCACCAGGGTCAGAAGCCCCGTGATCACGGCCCAGACGATGCGCAGCCACGGCGCGCCGTCCGAGTCGCGTTTGGCCGAGGACTTCGAGGTCATCGTCGCCAGGATCAACGAGCCGGAGTCGGCCGAGGTGACGTAGAAGAACAGGCCGGTGAACACCGACAGCCCGATGGTGAACAGCGCGCCGGGGAAGTGGTCCAGCAGCGTGAAGTAGGCGGACTCGGGCACCTCGACGGCCTCGTTGAGGAAGTCGATCTCACCGGTGCGAAAGATGTCGAGTGCGGCGTTGCCGAAGATGGACACCCACAGCAGGATGAACAGGAACGGGATGACCAGCACGCCGATGACGAACTGGCGCAGGGTGCGCCCGCGCGAGATGCGCGCCAGGAACAGGCCGACGAAGGGCGCCCAGGCGATCCACCAGGCCCAGAAGAACAGGGTCCAGTCCTTCAGCCAGTCCTGCGAGGGGTAGGACGCGTCGCCGTCGGTGAAGGCGAAGTTGTCCAGCATCATGCCCGGGAAGCGGGAGACGAAGTCACCGGTGTTCTGCACCAGGGCGGACAGCAGGTGCGCGGTGTTGCCGGAGAAGAGCACCCACAGCATCAGGAAGATGGCCAGGAAGACGTTGAGCTCGGAGAGCCGGCGGATGCCCTTGTCCACGCCGGAGACCGTCGAGATGATCGTGATGCCGACGGCCAGGACGACGAGGGCGACCTGGACGGTGGTGCCGGTCTCCCAGCCGAAGAGGTAGTGCAGGCCGTAGTTGAGGAAGACCACGCCGATGCCCAGCGAGGTCGCGATGCCGAAGATGGTGCCCAGCGTCGCGGCGATCTCCACGCCGTCGCCGACGGGGCCGCGCACGCGCTTGCCGACGATCGGGGCGAGCGCCGAGCGGATCGACAGCGGCAGGTGGTAGCGGTAGGCGAACAGGCCGAAGGCCATACCCATCAGCGCGTACATCGCCCAGCCGGGGATGCCGTAGTGGAAGATCATCCAGATCGGGGCCATGCGCGCGGCCTCGTCCGACATCGCGGCGACGTCCGGCGGGGTGAGGTAGTTCGTCGCCGGGCCGGACACACCGAAGAACATCAGGTCCACGCCGATGCCGGCGGCGAAGAGCATCGCCGACCAGGTGAACATGTTGAACACCGGGGTCGAGTGGTCCGGGCCGATCTTGGTCTGGCCGACGCGGGAGAAGGCCACCACGAGCACGAAGAGGACGATCACGCCGGCGGTCAGGATGTAGTACCAGCCGAGGTTGGTCGCGATCCAGTCCATCGAGCCGAAGATGAAGGTCTCCGCGGCGTCGGGCCACAGCCACGCCCACAGGACGAAGGCGAGGATGATCACCGCCGTCGTCCAGAAGACCGGCGGGTTGACCGGTGAGTAATGTGGTCGGGTTTTTGCCATCGAAGCACTCCTGATGCGCCGCACAGGGCGGAGATAGGGGATCGTAAGGTCATCTAAACCGTAACGCCGGGCTGTGAGCCTGCTGCATTCCCCTACAATCCGGGGGTACTTATCTGCCGAGTCTCGGGGGTGAGTGCGCGCTGTGTCGCAGGAACCCGGATCTTCGGTCGGGCATGGCGGGTCCCACCCGGGCGCCTGGCGGGGGCACCCGGGCGCGGTGGCGGGGCCGCCGCGGCGACTCGGGCGGGGATGTGCGGCGGGTAGCCTGGAACCGCACACCACGGCGCCCGGGACGACCCGGGCACCGCGCGCCGCCTCCGTGGGCGCCGCGCCGCCGCACCGAGGGGACGGCCCCGAAAGACCCGGGAGGTCCAGCAGTGGAGCAGTCCCCCGACACGGAAGCAGGGGCGGGCGCGGGTGCCGGCCCGCGCACCGGCGCAGGCGGTCTCCTGCGCCGGGTCCTGGTCCCGTCCACGCTCGCCCGGCTCGCCGTCGGGTGGGCGGCGGTGGCGCTCGCCGCGTGGACCGGAATTGTCGACGCCGTGCCCGCGCCCGTGGCGCTCGCCGGTGTGGTCGTCGTCATCGTCTACTGCGCCTTCGGGGCCGTCGGCCAGGCCGAGGCGCTGGCGGTGCGCCTCGGCGAGCCCTTCGGCACCCTGGTGCTGACGCTTTCGGTGGTCTGCATCGAGGTGCTGCTCATCGCCGCGATGACCCTGGGCGGTGCGCAGGGGGCGACCGCCGCGCGCGACTCGGTGACGGCGGTGACGATGATCATCCTCAACCTCGTCGTCGGCGCCTGCGTGCTCGTCGCCGTCCGGCACGGCGCGGCGGTGCCCAACCGCCGGGGGATGGGCCTCTACCTGGCCATGATCGTGCCGCTGGTGGCGCTGACCTTCGCCGTCCCGCACGCCTTTCCCGGCGGCGCCTACCCGCTCGCGCCCGGCGTGGTGCTGGCCGTGGCGGTCGCCGGGGCCTACGCGGTCTTCCTCCTCGTCCAGACCGGCCGGCTCGCCCGCCTCTTCGCCGAGTCCGGCCTGCGGCGTGCGGAGGAACGGGCGCCGGGGACGAGGGCACCGGGGATGAAAGATGAAGAGGAACAGGCGCGCCGGGCACGGCGACGCCCCCGCCACCCGGAGATCCCGCTGCGCGCCGCGGTTCTCGTGGCCACCGTCGCCCCGGTCAGCCTGCTCTCCCACGACATGGCGGGACTGACCGGCACGGTGCTCGCCGCCGCGGCCGCCCCGCCGGCGCTGGCCGGCCTGCTCGTCGCCGCGATCGTCTTCCTGCCCGAGTCGATCACCGTGCTGCGCGCCGCCGCGGGGCAGGTCCAGCGGGTGGGAAATCTCGCCCACGGCGCGCTCGTCTCCACCGTGGGGCTCACAGTGCCCTGCGTGCTCGTTCTCGGCGCGGTGACCGGTGAGGCGCCCGTGCTCGCGGAGTCGCCGGCGAACCTGGCGCTGCTGGCCGCCACCGCCGCCGTGAGCGGCACCGCCGTCGCCTCCGGCAGGCTGCGTGCCTGGCACGGCATCGCGCACCTGGCGCTCTTCGGTGGCTTCGCCGCCCTGCCCGCCGCCGGATGACGCCCGCCGCGCGACGGCAGCGCCCGTAGGATCGGGGGCCATGGAACTGCGCGTGGTCACCGGAGACATCACCGAACAGGACGTCGACGCCGTGGTCAACGCCGCGAACTCCTCGCTGCTCGGCGGCGGCGGGGTCGACGGCGCCATCCACCGCGCCGGCGGGCCCGAGATCCTCGCCGCATGCCGTACGTTGCGCGCCACCGAGCTGCCGCAGGGTCTGCCCGCCGGCCAGGCGGTGGCCACCACCGCCGGGAAAATGCCCGCGCGCTGGGTCATCCACACCGTCGGCCCGGTCCACTCGCGCACCGAGGACCGCTCGGCCACCCTCGCGTCCTGCTACCGCAGCTGTGTCAGCCTCGCCGACGAGCTCGGCGCGCGCACCGTGGCCTTCCCGCTCATCTCCGCCGGTGCCTACGGCTGGCCGATTGACGACGCCGCGCGCATCGCCGTCGAGACCCTGCGCGCCGCGGGCGCGCACAGTGACGTCATCGAGGCGCGCCTGGTCGCCTTCAGCGACGCCGTCCGCGAGCGGCTGGACGCCGCGTGCGGATAGCATGTGGACATGACCACGAATGATTCGCTGACGTTCCCCGAACTCGAACTGCTCGACTGGTCCGACTGGCGGCGCGTGCTCGTCGTCGTCGCTCACCCCGACGACCCCGAATACGGCATGTCGTGTGCCGTCAACCGCTTCGCCCGCGCCGGGGTGGAGGTCCGCTACCTGCTGCTCACCCACGGCGAGGCCGGCATCGAGGGCCGCGCGCCGGAGGAGACCGGCCCGCTGCGCGCCGCCGAGCAGCAGGCCGCCTGCGACGCCGTCGGCGCCGCCGGGCTGACCGTGCTGCGCCACCCCGATGGCATGCTCACCGAGAGCCTCGACCTGCGCCGCGACATCGCCCGCGAGATCCGCCGCTTCCGCCCCGACGCGGTGGCCACGATCCCCTTCGACCGGGAGGTGCCCTGGGGTGTCAACATGGCCGACCACCGGGTCGCGGGCCTTGCCGCCCTCGACGCCTGCCGGGACGCGGCCAACACCTGGGTCTTCCGCGAGCTCGCCGAGCGCGACGGCCTGGAGAGGTGGCAGGCCTCCGCCTTTCTGGTCTGCGGCGACCCGCACGCCGACGCCGCCGTGGCCGTCGAGAAGCAAGACCTCGAGGCCGGCGTGGCCTCCCTGGCCTGCCACCGCGTCTACCTCGAGGCGCTGCCCGACCATGCCACCCCCGAGGACCTCGTGACCGGGATGGCCGCCTCCGGCGGCGAGCGCGCCGGGGTCGAGCACGCGATCGCCTTCCGCTCGATCCCGCTCTAAGTTCTGCTCCAGGGCGACCGGCTGGGCCGCGGAACCCGCCCGCCGTGGGGGAGCGGCGGCGGGAAAGGCCAGGTCAGGATAGATACCGTATATGTGATGCAGACCATATGTCTTCGGCGTGGCGTAGGAGTGCGGATGGCGTAATCTACCGGGCCATGACAACCCGGTCCGGGGCCCACGCGGTCCCACGCCACGGTGCCCGGCTCGCCGCCGGCACCGCCGCGCTGGGGGTGGTGTTCGGTGACATCGGCACCTCCCCGCTCTATGTCCTCCGGGCGGTGTTCACCGTCCACCACGGCGCGGTCCCGCTGACCGACGCCACCGTCGTCGGGGCGGTCTCCGCCCTGATCTGGACCGTCTTCCTCATCGTCGCGGTCAAGTACGTCCTGCTCGTCCTGCGCGCCGACAACGACGGCGAGGGCGGCGTGATCGCCCTGGCCACCCTGGTGCGCTCCCGCGTCGCCGCCGCCGGCACCGACACCGCCGGCAGGCGGCGCCTGCTGGCGGCCCTCGGCGGCGTCGGCGTCTTCGGCGCCGCGCTCTTCTTCGGCGACGCCGTGATCACCCCGGCCATCTCGGTGCTCTCCGCCGTCGAGGGCGTGCGCGTGGCCGTGCCCTGGCTGCCGAACTCGCTGATCCTCCCGCTGGCCCTCGGGGTGCTCACCGCGCTCTTCGCCGCCCAGCGCCGCGGCACCGAGAAGGTCGGCCGCGTCTTCGGCCCGGTCATGCTCGTCTGGTTTTTCACCCTCGCCGCCGTCGGCGTGCCCCAGATCCTGGCCCGCCCGGCGATCCTCGCCGCGCTCTCGCCGCTGCCCGCCGTGGAGTTCATCCTCGGCCGCCCGCTGGCCGGTTTCTTCGCCGCCGGCGCACTCGTGCTGGCGACCACCGGCGCCGAGGCCCTCTACGCGGACATTGCGCACTTCGGCCGCCGCCCGATCCAGGAGACCTGGTTCGCCGTGGTGCTGCCGGCCCTGGTCCTCAACTACCTCGGTCAGGGCGCCGGCCTGCTGCGCGACCCGGCACGCGTGGCCGACCCCTTCTTCACCCTGGTCCCGCAGCACTTCGGTTTCCTCCTGGTGCTGCTGGCCACCGCGGCGACGGTCATCGCCTCCCAGGCGGTCATCTCCGGGGCCTTCTCCGTGGTACGCCAGGCCATCCGGCTCGGGCACCTGCCGCGCATGCGCGTGGTGCACACCTCGGAGCGCGCCTCCGGTCAGGTCTACATCCCGGCGGTGACTCTGCTGCTCTACTGCGCCGTCGTCGCCGTGATCCTCATCTTCCGCGACTCCGGGCGCCTCTCCTCGGCCTACGGGCTCGCGGTGTGCACCGACTTCCTGGTCACCTCGACGTTGCTGTGCCTGCTGACCCGCTTCGGCTGGCGCTGGCCCGCCTGGGCGAGCGCGCTGCTTGCCATCTGCCTGGCCGCCGTCGAGCTGCCGCTGGCCGCGGCCAACGCCGCCAAGATCGCCACCGGCGGCTGGCTGCCGCTGCTCATCGCGGCGGTGCTCGTGATCGTCATGGACACCTTCCGCCGCGGCGAGGCCCGCGTCCGCGCCGCGCGGCTGGCTCGGGAGGGCACCCTCGACCAGCTCGAGGAGAGGCTCGCCCTGCGCCAGCCCGCACGGATCCCCGGCACCGTGGTCTACCCGCACTCGCTGGTCGAGACTGCCCCGTTCTCACTGCTGGCCACCACCGCGATGAGCCGCTCGCTCCACCAGCGCGTCATTGTGCTCTCCGTGCGCACCCGTCCGGTGCCGCACGTGCCGCCGGGGGAGCGGCTGACCGTGCAGCGCACGGCCACCCCGGGCCTGGAGCACTGGACGGTCGACCTCGGCTTCGCCGACGACGCCGACGTGGTCGGCGTGCTCGACGCCGCCGGCTGCGCCGGGAGGGTCACCGCCGTCACCGGGACCGCCGCGAGCGAGAGCCGCGACGGGTCCGCGCTGTGGGTGCTCTCGCGCGCCGAGGTCACCGTCACCGACTCGCCGGGCATGGCCCGCTGGCGCAAGCGGCTCTACGTGCTGCTGACCCGGCTGGCCCCGCCGCCGCAGTGGACCCGGACGCTTCCGGGGAAAAGGTGCGTCACCGTCAGCAGGCGGGTGCCGGTGTGAGCCGCTGAGCCAACAAAGGGTGTCCTAACCTGGGCTTTCCTGTCCTGCGGAAATGGCGGTATGCCTCCCGTGACATTATCCTGGGGGCCATGGTGAAAAAGACTCTGCTGAACTGGCCGGTACTGCGCCAGTTGCGGGCGGGGGACATGTTCGGACGCGACCGCTCCACGCAGTCGAAGAAGTCCGCGACGCTGACCCCGCGTATCGCCGAGGCCGACCGCATGGTCAAGAGCGTGTGCCCGTACTGCGCCGTCGGCTGCAGTCAGCGTGTCTACGTCAAGGACGAGAAGGTCATCCAGATCGAGGGTGACCCGGACTCGCCGATCTCGCGCGGGCGTCTGTGCCCCAAGGGCTCCGCCTCCGAGCAGCTGGTCAACTCCTCGACGCGTGTCACCGACGTCCTCTACCGCGCCCCGCACTCCACCGAGTGGGTCAAGATCGACCGCGAGAAGGCGCTGGACATGATCGCCGACCGCTTCCTCGAGGCCCGCCGCAACGGCTGGCAGGACCTCGACGGGAAGGGCCGGAAGGTCAACCGCACCCTGGGCCTGGCCGGGCTGGGCGGCGCGACGCTGGACAACGAGGAGAACTACCTCATCAAGAAGTTGTTCACCGCCGCCGGCGCCATCCAGCTCGAGAACCAGGCCCGCATATGACACTCCGCCACGGTTCCCAGTCTGGGATCCTCCTTCGGACGCGGCGGCGCAACTCAGCCGCTGCAGGACATGGCCAATGCGGACTGCATCGTGCTCCAGGGCTCGAACATGGCCGAGGCGCACCCGGTCGGCTTCCAGTGGGTCATTGAGGCCAAGAAGCGCGGCGCGCGCATCATCCACGTCGACCCGCGGTTCACGCGTACCTCCGCGGTGGCGGACAAGCACATCGCCATCCGCGGCGGCACCGACGTCGTGCTGCTCGGTGCGCTGATCAAGTACGTCATCGACAACGATCTGTACTTCCGGGACTACGTCCTGGCGTACACGAACGCCTCGATGCTGATCAACGAGGACTACCGCGACACGGAGGATCTCGACGGCCTCTTCTCCGGCTACGACCCGGAGAAGGGCACCTACGACAACTCCTCGTGGTCCTACGCCCAGCGTGAGGACCTCGGCGAGGAGGCCTCGTCGTGGAACGTCAAGCGTGACCTGACACTGGAGGACCCGCACACGGTCTTCCAGATCCTCAAGCGCCACTACTCCCGCTACACCCCGTCGATGGTGGAGAAGGTCTGTGGCATCTCGCCGGCCGACTTCGAGTACCTGGCACGCTCGATCACGGACAACTCCAACCCGGAGCGCACGACCTGCTTCGCCTACGCGCTGGGCTGGACGCAGCACACCCTGGGCGCGCAGTTCATCCGCACCTGCGCGATCCTGCAGCTGCTGCTGGGCAACGTCGGCCGACCTGGCTCGGGCATCATGGCCCTGCGCGGCCACGCCTCGATCCAGGGCTCGACGGACATCCCGACGCTGTTCCACCTGCTGCCGGGCTACCTGCCCATGCCGAGCGTGGACGAGCCGACGCTGAAGGACTACCTGGCCGCGGTCAACGCGCCGGACCAGAAGGGCTTCTGGCAGATCGGCGACTCCTACGCCGTGAGCCTGTTCAAGTCCTACTTCGGCGACGCCGCGACCCCGGAGAACGACTTCGGCTACGACCACCTGCCCAAGCTCAACGGGCCGGCCTCGACCTACCACACGCTGCAGCGCATGCTGCGCGACGAGGTCGACGGCTACATCGTCTTCGGCCAGAACCCGGCCGTCGCCCAGTCGCACGGCCACCTGCAGCGCATGGGCCTGGCGCACCTGAAGTGGCTGGTGGTCCGCGACTTCCAGACCATCGAGACCGCCAACTTCTGGAAGGACTCCCCGGAGATCAAGTCCGGCCAGCTGCGCACCGAGGACATCGCCACCGAGGTCTTCTACCTGCCGGCGGCCAACCACGTGGAGAAGTCGGGTACCTTCACCCAGACCCAGCGCATGCTGCAGTGGCGCTTCCAGGCCATCGAGGCGCCGGGAGACGCCCAGAGCGAGCTGGACTTCTTCTACCAGCTGGGCAAGAAGATCCGCGAGCGTCTGGCCGACTCGACCGACCCGCGCGACTGGGCCCTGCTGAACATGACCTGGGACTACCCGGAGGATGAGAAGGGCGACATCTCCGCCGAGGACGTGCTCAAGGAGATCAACGGCTACTACCTCACCGGCGAGAAGGCCGGCGAGCTGCTGCCCGCGTTCACCGAGATGCGCGCCGACGGCTCCACCTCGGGCGGCTGCTGGATCTACACCGGCGTCTACGCCGGCGGGGTTAACCGCTCGCAGAACAAGAAGCCCGGCTCCGAGCAGGACGAGGTCGCCTCCGAGTGGGGCTGGGTCTGGCCGGCCAACCGGCGCCTGCTCTACAACCGCGCCTCGGCAGACCCGCACGGCAGGCCATGGTCGGAGCGCAAGCGCTACATCTGGTGGGACGCCGAGAAGAAGCGCTGGGTCGGTCCGGACGTGCCGGACTTCCCGGCCACCCTGGACCCGGAGTACCGGCCCGAGTCGGACGCCGTGGGCCCGAAGGCCCTGTCCGGCACGGACGCGTTCATCATGCAGGCCGACGGCAAGGGCTGGCTCTTCGCCCCGACCGGCATGGTCGACGGCCCGCTGCCGACGCACTACGAGCCGCACGAGTCGCCGGTGCCGAACTACCTCTACGAGCAGCAGCAGTCGCCGACCCGCCTGGTCTTCCCGGGCGAGCGCAACCTGTCCGCCCCGGAGCCGGGGCAGCCGGGCAGCGACGTCTACCCGTTCGTCTTCTCGACGTACCGGCTGACGGAGCACTACACGTCCGGCGCGATGAGCCGCCGCCTGCCGTTCCTCGCGGAGCTGCAGCCCGAGCTCTTCTGTGAGGTCTCCCCGGAGCTGGCGGAGGAGCGCGGCCTGGTCAACGGCGGCTGGGCGACGATCGTCTCGCCGCGTGCGGTCATCGAGGCCCGCGTGCTGGTCTCCGATCGCATCCAGCCGCTCAAGGTCGGCGGCCACGAATACCACCAGGTCGGCCTGCCGTTCCACTTCGGCCGCTCGGACGACGCCCCGGTCTCCGGCGACGCGCCCAACGACCTGCTGGGCATCACCCTGGACCCGAACGTGTCGATCCAGGCCTCCAAGGTCGGCGCCTGCGACATCCGCTCGGGCCGCCGGCCGCGGGGCCGCGCCGCGCGCATGCTGGTGCTGCAGTACCAGGAGCGCGCCGGCCTGACCCCGGCGACCGGCAACAAGCTGGTCTCGCGTGAGGCGGAGGCCGAGGCCGTCGCCGAGGACGCCCTGGCCGACGCCGGCGGCGAGACCGACGGTGTGGCCTCGCGCCCCAACGCCGGGGAGCGCGGCATGACCCAGGGAGACGACCGACCGGGCGAGGCCGAGCCCGACGAGCAGCACAAGGAAGGGGAGTGACGTGTTCGTCAACCGCCTGACCGAGTGGCCCCGCCACGTCGGCTACGAGAAGGGCGCCCGCAAGGGCTTCTTCACGGACACCTCGATCTGCATCGGCTGCAAGGCCTGCGAGGTCGCCTGCAAGGAGTGGAACCGCAACCCCGTCGAGGAGTACCGGCTGACCGGCAAGTCCTACGACAACACCGGGGCACTCGGCGCGGACACCTGGCGCCACGTCGCCTTCATCGAGCAGACCACGCCGCGCATCGACGCTGCGCGCGCCTCCGGACGCGCGCTCATCGACCTCGGCATGCCCGGCATGCCGCAAACGGCGACCACCGGAAACGCCGCGGGTGCCGCGACGTCGGCAAGCGAGGCGGCGGCCAACGCACGCGCCGCCGCCGGGGCCGCCGACGGCGCCGCTCCGACGCAGAACGCCGCCGGGGGAGCGCCCACCGACGC